>NZ_LDPD01000013.1:72909-90873 GCF_001026865.1 Geobacillus sp. ZGt-1
AAAGGGCGATGAGCCATCCGTAGTAGATGACCGGCTGCCTGCGGTAATGGCGGACGGCATGTATCGCGGCGGCGGCGATCCAAATGATGATGACAGCAGCGGCCAATCGATGGCCCATCTGCACCCATTCATGAAACTGAACCGGGAGGAGGCGCGTTTTCGCGCAAAGCGGCCAGCTCGGACAAGCGAGGCTGGCGTTCGTATGGCGCACGAGCGCTCCGGTGTAGACGACGATGTATGAGTATATGGTGATGCCGTAAATATGAAACCGCATTTTGCCGTCAAGCGAAAGCGAAGCGGCGGAAAACGTTTTGTCGATTTCAAAAATCAATAGCGTCAATAGCAGCACAGCGGCAAACGAAATGAGCGAAATGCCGAAATGCAAGGCGAGGACGAAATCGGACTGCCCCCACACGACCGCGGCGGCGCCGATCAGCCCTTGCAAGACGAGAAAGACAAACGATATGACCGCTAAAAACTTCGTCTCCTGCACATGGCCAATGGCTCTCCATGCCCAGATGGAAAGGATGAGCACCATGATGCCGGCAAGGCCGGAAACGAGTCGATGGCTCAGCTCGATGATGAGCTCAGGCGTAATGTGATCCGGCACCCATTGGCCGTTGCACAGCGGCCATGATCGGCCGCACCCCATGCCGGAGCCGGTTTTGGTCACAAGCGCTCCGCCAATTAAAACAAACAACATTGCCAACGTGGTTGCCGAGGCAAACCATTTCAGTGAACGTTGCAAAATCTTCACCTTCTTGTATTGAGAAATTGTGATTTTGTCCATATTAGTAAAGTGATGGATTTTATTGCAGCCAACCGTGTCGCTAAGCCAAGTCTATTTTACACGATGGCGCCGGGAAACACAAAATGACGTTTGCATATTGAATAAGTCGATTAAGTTTGCTAGAAATATTAATGGGACAAGCGAATGAACCGTTTGGGGCATACGGATTCAAAAATTTGACACAAATTATTCAAAAAAAGTTCACATGATGAGGAAAAAATGTGATTTAATATAAAGAGGAAACAGCCCGTTTTTGCTATTTGGCGTTGGAAAGAATTTCAGGCAACATCACGGCGCCGGCCGGGCAAGGAGCGGCGCAGCGAGGAGGAACAGGAGACATGGCCGAATTGAAAGCGGTGCACCAGGATGCGGCCGATGCCGGGCATCGCTCGCATGTGAGCGTCAAGGCAGTTTGGAGAGAGTTATCGTCTGTTGTGAAAATCGGAATCGTCAATTCCAATTTGATTACGACGTTCGCCGGAATGTGGCTGGCGTTTTATTTTACTGGGGAACACTTTTTGGAGAACCTGCATCTTGTCTTTTTCACACTGTTTGGAGCAGCGCTTGTCATTGCGGGTTCATGCGCCATCAACAACTACATTGACCGCGACATTGATCAATATATGGAGCGGACGAAAGCACGCCCGACCGTCACCGGGACGATGGATCCGCGGCGGGTGCTTTGGCTTGGGATTGGTCTTGTCGCAATCGGCGAGATGGGCCTGCTTATGACAACGGTTACGGCTGCCGTCGTTGGATTGATCGGTATGGCGACGTACGTCTTTTTATACACCCTTTGGACGAAGCGCCATTACACGATCAACACCGTTGTCGGCAGCATTTCCGGCGCGGTGCCGCCGGTTATCGGCTGGACGGCGGTCGATCCGGAGTTTCATATTGTTCCGCTCATCTTGTTTTTGATCATGTTTTTATGGCAGCCGCCGCACTTTTTGGCGTTGGCGATGAAGCGATGCGAAGAATATCGTGCAGCCGGCATCCCGATGCTGCCGGTCGTCCATGGATTCGCCATGACGAAGCGGCAAATCATCGTTTGGGTGGCATGTTTGCTGCCGTTGCCGTTTTACTTGTTCTCGCTTGGCGTTCCATTTTTAATCGTGGCCACGCTGCTCAATGTCGGCTGGCTGCTGCTGGGATTGGCAGGTTTGAAAATGAAAGATGACATCAAATGGGCGAAGTGGATGTTCGTCTATTCGCTCAATTACTTGACGATTTTGTTCGTGGCGATGATCATCGCGACGCTTTGGTGAATTAAGATAAAATTCTTTCTTTAGTGAAAGAATTTATATACATTTATCCATCAAAGAAAGAGGGGTTTGATTAGGCTATGAACAAGGGGCTCTGTAACTGGCGCTTATTTTCCCTGTTCGGGATGATGGCGCTGTTGCTCGCCGGTTGCGGCAAACCGTTTTTATCGACGCTCCAGCCCGCCGGTGAAGTAGCGGACATGCAGTATTCGCTCATGTTGTTGAGCACATCGATCATGGTGCTCGTCATTGTCGTCGTGGCGATCATCTTCGTTTACGTTGTCATCCGCTTCCGGCGGCGCAAGGGGGAAGAAAATAAAATCCCGAAGCAAGTGGAAGGAAGCCATAAACTGGAAATTATCTGGACTGTCATTCCGATCATCCTCTTGCTCATTTTGGCCGTGCCGACGGTATCAACCACGTTTAAACTGGCCGATGTCAAGGCGATGAACGACAAAAAACGAGATAAGGATACAGTTGTCGTCAATGTTCGCGCCAACCAATACTGGTGGGAGTTTGAATATCCGGATTACGGCATTATCACGAGCCAAGATTTGGTCGTGCCGACGAATGAAAAAGTGTATTTCAACTTGATTGCGTCGGATGTCAAACATTCGTTCTGGATTCCGGCGGTCGGCGGCAAAATGGATACGAACACCGACAACAAAAACCAATTTTGGCTTGTTTTTGACCAAAAGGCGACCGATAAGGCCGGCGGCGTCTTTTACGGCAAATGTGCGGAGCTTTGCGGTCCGTCCCATGCGCTGATGGATTTTAAAGTTCGGCCGTTGCCGCGCGACCAATTTGACGCCTGGGTGAAAAAGATGCAAAATGCGAAAAAACCGGTTGTCACCGATCCGGTTGCCAAAGAAGGGGAAGCGATTTTCAATAAAAGCTGTATTGGCTGCCATGCGGTGACGCCTGTGGACAAGCGTCCGGTGCAAGCGCGCACGGCGCCGAACTTGGCGAACTTTGGCGATCGCGAACGAATCGCCGGTATTTTGGAGCATAATGAAGAAAATCTGAAAAAATGGCTGAGAGACCCGAACAGCGTGAAGCCTGGAAATAAAATGGCGGGTACATATGGCCACTTGACGGAAGAGCAAATTGATGCATTGACGAAATATTTGATGAGCTTAAAAGTGGAATAAAGCATGAGAAGGAGGTTTCACCGTGAGTACAATCGCGCGCAAAAAGGGTGTTGGCGCCGTTTTGTGGGATTATTTGACAACGGTCGACCATAAAAAAATCGCCCATCTGTACTTGATTGCCGGCGGGTTTTTCTTCCTGCTCGGCGGTCTCGAGGCGTTGTTCATCCGCATTCAGCTCGCCAAGCCGAACAACGATTTCCTTGTCGGCGGGTTGTATAACGAAGTGTTGACGATGCATGGGACGACGATGATTTTCTTGGCTGCGATGCCGCTTGTTTTCGCCTTTATGAACGCAGTCGTGCCGCTGCAGATCGGCGCGCGCGACGTCGCGTTCCCGTTTTTGAACGCTCTTGGATTCTGGATGTTTTTCTTCGGTGGTTTGTTTTTGAACTGTTCATGGTTTTTAGGCGGCGCACCGGACGCTGGTTGGACGTCGTATGCGTCGCTGTCGCTTGACTCAAAAGCGCATCATGGCATCGACTTTTATACGCTCGGGCTGCAAATTTCCGGCTTCGGAACGATCATGGGTGCCATTAACTTTCTTGTGACGATCATCAACATGCGCGCTCCGGGCATGACGTTTATGCGCATGCCGATGTTCACATGGGCGACGTTTGTGACGTCGGCGCTCATCTTGTTTGCGTTTCCGCCGCTTACGGTCGGCTTGATTTTCATGATGATGGATCGATTGTTTGGCGGCAACTTCTTTAACCCCGCTGCCGGCGGCAATACGATCATCTGGGAGCACTTGTTCTGGGTGTTCGGCCATCCGGAAGTATACATCCTTGTCTTGCCGGCGTTCGGCATTTTCTCGGAAATTTTCGCGACGTTCTCGCGCAAACGCCTATTCGGTTATTCGTCAATGGTGTTTGCGACGGTGCTTATTGCTTTCTTAGGGTTCATGGTATGGGCGCACCATATGTTCACGGTCGGGATGGGGCCGATTGCGAACGCCATCTTTGCCGTCGCGACGATGACGATCGCCGTTCCGACAGGAGTCAAAATTTTCAACTGGCTGTTTACGATGTGGGGCGGAAGCATCAAATTCACAACGCCGATGCATTATGCCGTCGCCTTCATCCCGTCGTTCGTCATGGGCGGGGTGACCGGGGTCATGTTGGCGTCGGCGGCGGCGGACTATCAATACCATGACAGCTATTTCGTCGTTGCGCACTTCCATTACGTCATCGTCGGCGGGGTTGTGTTCGCTTTGCTCGCGGGCACGCATTATTGGTGGCCGAAAATGTTTGGCCGCATGCTGAATGAAACGCTCGGCAAAATTACGTTCTNGCTGTTCTTTATCGGGTTCCATTTAACGTTCTTTATTCAGCACTTCCTTGGTTTGACAGGGATGCCGCGGCGCGTGTTTACGTATTTGCCGCATCAAGGATGGGAGACTGGCAACTTGATCAGTACGATCGGCGCGTTCTTTATGGCGGCCGCCACGGTCATTTTGCTCATTAACATCGTGATTACAACCGCAAAAGGAGAAAAAGTGGCGGGGGATGCGTGGGGCGACGGCCGCACGCTCGAATGGGCGATCGCTTCGCCGCCGCCGGTGTACAATTTTGCCCAACTGCCGCTCGTCCGCGGGCTGGACGCTTTCTGGCTCGAAAAAATGGAAGGCAAAAACGAATTGACGCCAGCCGAACCGCTTGGCGACATCCATATGCCGAATTCGTCGTTTTTGCCGTTTGTCATTGCGTTCGGCCTGTTTGTCGCCGCCTTCGGCTTTACGTATCATAACGATGCTGGATGGGGCTTGCCGGTCGGCATTCTTGGCTTGCTCATTACGCTCGGTTCGATGTTCTTGCGCTCGGTGATCGATGATCACGGCTTCCACATCCACAAAGAAGAAGTGCTTGAACTTGAGAAGAAGGGGGCGAACGCCTGATGCATGCAGAGGAAAAATTGACGGCCGAGACGTTTCCGGCCGCGCCGGAACGCGCCACCCTTGAGGGGAAAAATAAGTTTCTTGGCTTCTGGCTCTTTTTAGGCGGAGAGACGGTTTTGTTCGCCTCTCTCTTCGCCACCTATTTGGCGCTCAAAGATAAAACGAACGGCGGCCCTTCGGCGGAAGAACTGTTCCAAATGCCGGTCGTGTTCATGGCGACGATGCTGCTGCTAACCAGCAGCTTGACGAGCGTGTATGCCATTTATCATATGAAAAACTTTGACTTTAAAAAGATGCAGCTCTGGTTTGGCATTACCGTTTTGCTTGGCGCCGGCTTTTTGGGCTTGGAAATTTACGAGTTCAATGAATATGTGCATGAAGGCCATAAGTTTACGACCAGCGCTTTCGCTTCAGCGTTCTACACGCTCGTTGGCACGCACGGAAGCCACGTCGCGTTCGGGTTGCTTTGGATTTTGACGCTCATGATTCGCAACGCTAAGCGTGGGTTGAATTTATACAACGCCCCGAAGTTTTACGTCGCGAGCCTTTATTGGCACTTCATCGATGTTGTCTGGGTGTTCATTTTTACCGTTGTATACTTGATGGGAATGGTGGGGTGAACGTATGGCGAACCAAACGAATTCAGGAAATGAGCGCATCGACTTAGCGTATCGCCGCCGGAAAAATGCGGAAGAAATGCGCCATCAAATGATTGCATTCGTTTTGATGATTTTGTTGACGCTCATTGCCTTCGCCGCCGTTGGTTACGAAGAGTTTTCCCATTGGTTTGTCGTTCCGTTTATTTTGCTTTTAGCCGCCGTGCAGGTCGCATTTCAGCTGTATTATTTCATGCACATGAGCCATAAAGGCCACGAATTCCCGGCGATGTTTATTTACGGCGGTGTGGCGGTTATGCTTCTACTTGTTTGGGCGTTTACAACAGTCGTTTGGTGGTAAGAAAAGGGGGAATCGGTTTTTGCACCGGTTTCCCCTTTTTCAATAGCCTTGGCGCGGCGTCGTATAGTATAATGGGAAAGGACAAATCAGGAGGGGATTCGTATGTTTCAATCGCTGCAAATGTTTGGCCCCGTTGCCCTTTGGAGTCCGTTTTTTTTGCTTATGTTAGCGGCGGTTGCGTTGCTGTACATTGGGATCACCGGGCCATGGCGGCAGCGTTTCGGCCTCGGTGATGCCGTTTCGGAGAAGCAGAAAGCGTATTTTTTGACCGGGATTGCGCTTCTTTATATATGCAAAGGGTCTCCGTTGGATTTGATGGGCCATTTGACGTTCACCGCCCATATGGTGCAAATGGCAGTGCTGTATTTGATCGTGCCGCAATGTTTTATTTTAGGCATTCCGGCGCCGCTTTATGAGCGCGCATTCCGCATCACAGCAGTGCGCCGCGTGTTTCGGCTGTTGACAAAGCCAATTGTGGCGTTGCTGCTGTTTAACGGCTTGTTTTCGCTTTATCACGTTCCATTCATTTTTGACGCTGTGAAAATGAATATGTGGCTGCATGCGTTTGTTACCTCGGTCATTTTCGTTGCCGCGTTTTGCATGTGGTGGCCGCTTGTCAACAAGCTGCCCGATTGGCAAACGTTGTCCGGCCTAAAAAAAATGGGTTACATTTTCGCTGACGGCATGCTGTTGACCCCGGCTTGCGCGCTCATCATTTTTACCGATACGCCGCTTTATGCGACGTATACTGACCCGAAAGCATGGATGGCCGCGCTGGCTCTATGCGTTCCTCAAGGGACGCTGGCTTCGCTTGATTTGACCGGGCCGCAAATGTTTTTATCGATGTCGCCGCTCCATGATCAGCAGCTCGGCGGAGTGTTGATGAAAATCATCCAGGAAATCGTGTACGGGACGATGCTGTTCTTCATCTTCACCGAATGGTATCGGAAGGAGCGGGAGAAAGAGCCAAGCATGGATATGGAGCCGCGGCCGACCAAACTGTAAAGCGCGGTTGGCCGCCAACGATGAACAAAGAAGAAAGGGAGAGAAGCGATGGCCGTTTTACCGACAATCAGCACGAGCTGCATCGTGATCAGCGCTTTGCTTGTTGCTTATGGGTGGTATTTGATCAGCCGCAGGCGGATCGAAGCGCATAAAAAGGTGATGCTGACGGCAGCGGTGTTTGCTTTGCTGTTTTTCACCATTTACATGTCGCGGACGTTGTTTATCGGCAATACGAGCTTTGGCGGGCCGGAGAACGTCAAAGTGTACTATACGCTGTTTCTTATTTTCCATATTGTGCTGGCGACAGTTGGCGCCGTATTTGGCCTTGTCACGATTTGGACGGGATTGAAAGACAAGAGGGCCCGCCATCGTCGGCTTGGGCCGATCACCAGCATCATTTGGTTTGGCAGCGCCTCAACCGGGGTCGTCGTCTATTGGCTGCTTTATGTCCTCTATCCAGGGGGCCAAACAACGTCGCTCATCAAGGCGGTGCTCGGTTTTTAACCGGCGGGCAAGGAGCAAGGGCAGGGATGGCTGCATAACATATATATAGATGCAACCAAAACTTAAATTGCATCTATATAGAATACAACGTGCCTGTATAGACGTGATTTTGTGCAGCGGGGGGGGGAAGGCGGTGAACACGTTTCGCTATCGGAAACGGAGCGCCGTAGAGGCGACGCTATTGACAATTGTCATGATGTGTGTGCGCGGCCAGACGGAGGTCGCCCTTGACGATTGTGAGGTGTTCATCACCGTTGCTCAAGGCGGGCGGTGCCGCGTCACGGTAAAGATGTCCATTCGATATGGGGCGCCGGTGATGGAAGTTTGCCGCCAGCTGCAACAGCATATTGCCGAGGAGATCGCCGCGATGACGCCATATGTCGCCGAGGCGGTCGACATTGTTGTCAAACGGCTTGTCATGCCGGAAAAAAACGCATGAGAACCGCGCTCTCATGCGTTTTTTGATTATTCTTTGATTTTTTCAAGCTCGCTTTTGACCTGCGCCAACACGTTTTGGCATTGGCTGACAAGAGAGGACGGAAAATGCTCATCATCGCCGTATTCGACGCCGTGTGGATAGTAATGTTTCCCTAAAATCGGCGTGAGCAGCTTAATGAGTGCATAGCGCGAATCGACGTTTCCCTCAATGGCGTATCCTTGAACGCGCAAATAGTAGGTGCCTTCTTTCACGACGTATTTCCGGTCGTATGTGACCCGTTCATAATCCCATTGCGCCGCGCGTACAAAGCCGAGGCGCTCCATAATGTCATCAAGGCGGGATAGTTCGACCGTCTGATTTTCCAGTCCGGTATTTTCAAACTTCATCCTTCTTCCTCCTAACAACACAGTATGTAAAAGCGCCAAACAGGAAATCATCCCCTCATTTATAATAGTACGAAAACGGTTTGCTTTTCAACGAATTGTTTGCCGTTGTTTCCGTTTCGCTCGCATTTTTTTGTGTGATCCGGCGCACAATACGGGTAGAAAGGAGAGACGAAGAATGCAAACGGTACGGGACGTCATGTCAACGGATGTGCAATATTGCACCCCCCTTGACAATCTCTACGAAGCGGCGGTAAAAATGCGCGATTTCAACGTCGGGGCGATTCCGATTGTCGATGACGGCCGCCTTGTCGGAATGATTACCGACCGCGATATTGTCGTGCGCGGCATGGCTGAAAAACGTCCTGGTTCGACTGCGGTGACGGAAGTGATGAGCCGCGATCTCGTCACGCTTTCTCCGGACGATTCGGTGCAAAAGGCAGCAGATATGATGGCACGTCACCAAATTCGCCGCCTCCCGGTCGTAGAAAACGGGCGTTTGGTCGGCATCATCTCGCTCGGCGATTTGGCGACGAACCGCTATTCTGATGAACGCGCGGGTCGTGCGTTAAGCGAGATTTCCGAACAAGACGCCATCCATTGACAAATGCAACGGACACGGCTTCTTTCGAGGAGGAGCGCTCTTTTTGGGCGTCCTCTTTTTTTTGCCTCTAAAAAACAGCTATAATGACAATAAGGAGATTGCGCAGAAAGCGGGAGTTGCCGTGTGAAATGGTTTTTCCTTTTTTTGTTTTTCTTGATTGGATTGTATTATTTTGTGCCGAGTCCGCCGCCCCCGAGCCCCCCGGAGCAGCCAGAGACGAATCGATACATGTTGAAAGAGCCGAAGGCGACGGCCGGCATCGTTGCGTTGATCGGGCAATCGGCGCAAGAGGCGAAAAAACTGTTTGGCGCCCCAGACCGAATCGACCCGTCAGCTTACGGATATGACTGGTGGGTGTACAGCCGTCGACCCGAGTCGTACGTGCAGATTGGCATCTTGCGCGGTCGCGTCGTCACCGCCCTTGTCGGCGGAGAGAAGGTGAACGTTGAACCGTTTGCGGTCGGCCAGCGGTTGCAGACGATTTTTCAAACGATGCCGGTGCTATCGAACATTGAGATTAAGCTAGGCAACGGGACATACCGGTTTGAGCTGTCTGAACAAGATTACTCATCAAGGCCGGTTGTCAAAGTTGGCAGCGTCTACGCTCAGCTGTATGTTGACCGCTTTACCGGCGAGGTGGCGGCGATCCGCCTGATGGATGCAGAAACGTTCGTCAAGTTGCGGCCGTACGAGCTCGTTTACCGCGGCAGCCTGCCGGCGGCCGCGCCGCTGTCGGAAGAAAAGCGACAGGCTGTTGATGCGGCCAACGCGAAGCAAATTTTTGACTGGACGAATTTGATCCGCCGTCGCCATGGGCTTTCCTCTCTCATGTGGGATGACAAGGCCGCTGCCGCTGCGGAAAAACATAGCCGAGATATGCATGATCACCAGTTTTTCTCCCACGAGTCGCCGCAGTATGGCGATTTATCGAGGCGGCTTGGCGCGCTTCACATTCCGTTCCAGCTTGCCGGGGAAAATATCGCCGCCCATCAAGTCGATGGCGTTGAGGCGACCATCGGATGGCTGAACAGCCAAAACCATCGGAAAATTATGTTGAACGAAGAGTTCACCCGCTTGGGCGTTGGCGTCTACGCCGATTACTATACGCAAAACTTCTTTACGCCGCTCTAAAAATTGGGCGCACCTCTCTTTGTTGGATGCGATATGATATGGCAGATAGGCATGAGTGGACGAAAGGGATGAGAACCGCCATGGTCAAGCCTCTGCATCCTTCCGTTGAACAGTTTAAACAGTTTGTGAAAAAACATCCAAAAATCATCCAAGAGGTGCGCAGTGGCAAAAAGACGTGGAAACAAGTGTATGAGGATTGGTATTTGTTCGGGGAAGACGATGACATATGGGAGCCGTATCGGGAAACAAACGGTGCGGCAAAAGAGGAGGAAAAAGGAACGAACAAATGGCTCGATAAGCTCGCGTCTATGCTTGGACAGATCGATGCAGCCGATGTGCAAAAACATTTGGCGAACGTCCAGCAGGCGATCGCGGCGATCCAAAGCATTCTTTCCGAATTTCAAGGGGCCGGTCAAGAACAAAGAAACAAAGAAGCGCATCCGTTTTCGTTCCGCAAAGATTAAAGGGTGGTGGCGATGAGGAAAGATGTATGGCAATATGTACAAGGAACACCGATGTTGCGCGCGTTTTTGCGCGAACAGCCGCGCTGGTACCGGCTCCTTGCCCGCCGTCCGCATGAACTGTCGACGTTCCAATTGGCCGCCTTGCGCCACTATGAGCTGACGATCCCTGACAAAGTGGAAAGAATCTCCCAATCGTTGCAAATGGCGTCGCTTATGTGGCAAATGTTTAAAGCCATGCGCGACTAATCGGGCGGCCAATGGCAAAGACTAGTTTCGAAAGGGAGTGATGTCTTTGCCAAAGTGGTTTGCATGGTTTGCGGCTGTCATATTGCTTGCGGCGTATGCCTTCTTTGAGCCGGCGCCGTCGTCCTCCGCTCACGCCGAAGCAGTGGGCGGTCCGCTTCAGGTGAAGCATGAAGTGAAAGGAAGCGACGTATTCATTGAATGTGTTGCCGTCCACTTTCCGTTCCGCAAAGGGAGCGGCGGCGGACACATTAATGTCTATGTCAACGGGCAAAAAATGACGGAAGTATACACGGCCGCCTTTATCGTGCGCGGTTTGCCGAGCGGGAAACATACCATCCGTCTTGAGCTCGTCTACAATGATGGGAAAGCAACCGGCATGACGCACGAATTTGACGTCGCCATCCGATAGAGATGACGACGATCGTTTAAAAGGCGAACAGAGGCGATTCGGCACAGTCTGGATCGCCTTTTTTGTTTGCTTCTTTGCTATCTCTTTCCTTTTCATTTTCTTTTCGTTCATGGTATGATGGATAATGGAGGTGCCATTTGGTGAAGATTGCGACTCTCGAGCGCATCGAGATTTTAGATAAAGCAGAAGCGTTGGCCAAAATGATTGTCGAGTCGGACGTGGCGGACGAATACCGCCGCGCCTTTTGGCGGCTGAAGCAAGACCGCCGCGCCCAGCAGCTGATCGCTCGCTTTGTCAAGCTGAAGGAGCGCTACGAAGAAGTGCAGCGCTTCGGAAAATACCATCCTGATTACCGCGACGTGATGAAAGAAGTGCGCGAAGCGAAGCGGGAGCTCGATTTGCATGAGACGGTCGCCGCCTTTAAGGAGGCGGAGAAGGCGATGCAAGAGTTGCTTGATGAGATCAGCGTGCTGATCGGCAAAGCGGTGTCCGAACATGTGAAAGTGCCGACCGGAAATCCGTACTTTTTGTCGGCGGGCTGTTCCGGTGGCTGCGGGGCGGGCGGAAGCTGCGGCTGCCGCACATAAAAAAGGGGAAGGGACTATGTTTCCAAAACGGCAAGGGATTATCGTTTGGCTTCATTCGCTGAAATATGGGAAACAGTTGCGCAAGTTCGGCAACATTCATTACATTTCCAAACGGCTGAAGTATGCTGTTCTGTATTGTGATATGGAGCAAGTCGACCATGTAATGAAAAAGCTCGCCTCGCTTCCGTTCGTCAAGCGGGTCGAGCCGTCGTACCGCCCATTTTTAAAACTGGAATTTGAATCGAAAGGGGAGAAGGAAAAAGACTCCCCGTATCCGCTTGGATGAAGGAAAACAGCGGGTCGAAAAAAAGCCGGCACCGGCTTTTCGACCCGCTGTTTCTTTGTTTACTGCAGCGGCGGGATGAAGCGATTCATCCGCATAATGCCGATCAAATGTTGGTAATATAAATCGGGTTCAGCGAACATCGTCGATGGCTTAACATCAAGGTGAATGACGTCCATGCCCAGCTCCTTTGCGGTTTCCATAAATAGTTCGTACCGTTTGTTTGGCTTGACGGACGGATCGGGAATGCCTTCACGGCAAATGTAAAGTGGTTGGAAATCGCCGGGATCCGTCGGATGAAGGACAACGGCCAAGGAGACGACCGCCTGGCCTTTTTTCACCGTATGGAAGACAAAGAATCCGGACAAACGATGGCGGTTGGCCTTCGCCAATGCAATCAGCTCATATATATCGGAATATCCTTCGCCAAGTTCGATAAATCGTTGGATCATGAATCGTTCCCCCTTGCAAGCATCGTCCACCCTTAACTTTACCGGCCATCCTCGCGAATTGCAATCAAAAAAAACCTTGCGGAAATGAACCCGCAAGGCCCTTTCCAGTTCCTTGCCTCCGCGCAGGGCGGAACAAGGATCGGAAAGAATAAAGAAAAGGGAGAGGAGAAACCGGAGGAAGAACTTATGGGGAAACGTAAGTCTTCTCCGTCACTGGCAACAACGCGTCAAGCGTGTTGCCATTACTCATTATGGACCGTTTGCCGATTTCTATACATGAATGGCGAAAAAATTCCGTAGTTTGACGATCATCAACTTTATGGTAAGATTACCATGAAAACAACGAATCAAATGGATGACAAGGCCACCTTGAAACGGTGAATTGGGTGAAGGCGATGAGAGTCATTTCCGGGACATGCAAAGGACGGCGTCTGCAAGCGGTTCCAGGGATGTCGACGCGGCCGACGACCGATAAAGTCAAAGAAGCGATATTTAATATGATCGGGCCATATTTCTCAGGCGGCAACGGTCTTGATTTGTTTGCTGGCAGCGGCGGCTTGGGCATCGAGGCGCTCAGCCGAGGAATCGAGCGCGTCATTTTCGTCGATCAAGACAGGAAAGCGGTGCAGACGGTCCGAAAAAACGTGGCGGCCTGCGGGCTTGAGAAGCGGGCGGAAATTTACTGCAACGACGCCGAGCGGGCGCTGAAGGCGGTAGCGAAGCGCGGCCTCCGCTTTGCGGTTATTTTCCTTGATCCGCCGTACAAAGAGAAACAGTGGCCGACGTTGCTGTCGTCGATCGCCGGGCGTCAGTTGCTGGAACCGCACGGCGTCGTCGTCGCTGAACACTCGGCGGAGGCGGAGCTGCCGGAGGAGGTCGGCGGCCTGACACGATGGAAGCGGGAAACATACGGTATCACCGGTGTGACGATTTATAGATGGGAAGGGGATGGAAGCGATGGCGAGCATTGCGGTTTGCCCCGGGAGCTTTGACCCTGTGACGTACGGGCATTTGGATATTATTAAACGAGGGGCGAAAGTGTTTGATCAAGTGTATGTGGCGGTGTTGAACAACTCGTCGAAAAAGCCGCTGTTTACTGTCGAGGAGCGGATCGAGCTGCTTCGTGAGGTGACGCGGACGCTTCCGAACGTCCATGTCGAAGCGTTTCACGGCCTGCTTGTTGATTACGCCCGCAGCAAAAAAGCGAATGCCATTTTGCGCGGCTTGCGCGCTGTGTCCGATTTCGAATACGAAATGCAAATTACGTCGATGAACCGCGTTCTTGATGAAAACATTGAAACGTTTTTTATGATGACGAACAGCCAGTATGCGTTTTTAAGCTCGAGCATCGTCAAAGAAGTGGCGAAATACAACGGCGATATTTCCGAGCTCGTGCCCCCGGTTGTTGAGCAGGCGCTGAAGCGGAAATTTGCGTCCACGGCCGCTGATTGACGCTTCCTTATGAAAGCCGCTTAAGCGAACATTGCAGTCGGCGCCGGCCCGGTTTTGCCGTCAAGGGCGGCTCACGGCTGAGACGACGCGAACCGCCCCGATGGCTTTTTGCTGCCAAAAAGCTGGGCGCTCAAGCGTCTTATGAGCGCCCGCGCGATTTACTGACCGCCTTGATGACGAGCCATATATAAAGGCAAAGGAACAACAGTGTCAGGAGCGGCCCGTATTGCTGCAGCAACCGCCAGCCTTCATTCCAAGCGCTGTCTTTTGCGGCGTGAAGAAACGCTGGGATGTGGGTCGGCATCCCGCCGGCTGTTTTGATGTACAACGGTTTCCAAAGCAAGTATGTAAAGGAAGCGGCAAACACTCCGTGCAGCAAGCGCGCGATGAAAAACGGCTGAAAGCGGATGTTCGCTTCGGCGAGAATGCTGGCGACTTGCGCTTGGACGGAAAAACCGCCAAAAGCGAGGACGAAGCTTGTTGCCACTGCTTTTTCCATCAGCATCGCCTCATCGGTCTGACTGATCATTTGGCTGCCGAGTGTAATTTCAAACAAGCCGGAAAACACTGGGATGTCAAGCTGCTCCGGCAGCTGGGCAAGGCGGAGCAGATGGCGCAGCAATGGGGCAAGCTGTTCGGTCAAATGCATCATATACAGAAGTTTATTCATAACCGAAAAGAGAATAATAAAACCGCCGATCATTAACAGTGTTTGGACAGAAGAGCGCACGGCGTCGCCAAGAAGTTTGCCAAGCGGCTGTTCGTTTTTCAGTCGCGTGCGGTGCAGTGTGCGCAGCGCATACGGGAGCGAAAATGAGCGTGGCTGCCGCTTCGATTGCCTCCGTTCTTTTCGGATGCCGTGAAAGCGCATGATCAGCCCAACGCTAATGTTTCCTAAATAGTGGGAAACGGCCAGCACAAGGCCGAGTTGCGGGTTGTTGAAAAATCCCGCTGATACAGCTCCAAAAATAAAAAGTGGGTTGGATGAATTGGTGAACGACGAGAGCCGTTCGGCTTCAATCGTCGTCAGCTGTTTTTCCTGGTACAGGCGGGCGGTCAGCTTGGCTCCAGACGGGTAGCCGGACGCCATTCCCATGGCCCAGGCGAATCCGCCGACGCCCGGGACGCGAAACAACGGGCGCATGAGCGGCTCGAGCAAGACGCCAAGGAAGCTGACGACGCCGAAGCTGATGAGCAGCTCCGAGACGATAAAAAACGGCAAAAGCGATGGAAAGACGACCTCCCACCACATATTTAAACCGCGAATGGACGCTTCAAGCGACTGTTTTGGATAGCAAATGAGCGAAAACGCAAACAAGGTGGCGGCGGAAGCGAGCAATACGGTTTTCCATTTCGCCCCCCAATTTTGTTTCACTTTTCCCCCCCCTTTTTTTGCCGTGCGGTTTCTTGTAGTACAACCTCATATAACCTAATATACGAGCATAGGGGGGCGTTTTAGACCATAAGATGAAAGCGGATAGCGCTGCGACAAAGGGGGGAGGAGGCGTGCCGCCAAAAGTCGGATTGGCGCTCGGGTCGGGAGGAGCGCGCGGGTTCGCCCATCTTGGGGTATTGAAAGTGCTCGAGGAGGAGCATATTCCGATTTCCTATTTGGCCGGCAGCAGCATCGGCGCGCTCGTCGCCGTCCTTTACGCAAGCGGCCATGGCCTCCATCGTCTCTATCGGTTGGCTCAATCGTTTCGACGCAACGATTTTCTTGACTGGACGGTGCCGAAAATGGGACTGATCGCTGGCGAGCGCATCACGCAGTTTATTCGCTTGTTGACGAAAGGGAAACGAATCGAGGAGATGTCCCCGCCTGTGGCTGTTGTCGCCGCTGATTTGCAGACAGGGGAGAAAGTCGTGTTTCGGCAAGGGGAAGCAGCCCAGGCGGTGCGGGCGAGCATCTCGATTCCTGGCATTTTTGTGCCGGCGGAGGTGAATGGCAGACTGCTTGTCGACGGCGGCGTCGTTGACCGGGTGCCAGTGTCGGTCGTCCGAGCGATGGGAGCGGATATTGTCATCGCCGTCGATGTCTCTCCGCTCAATACAAAGGCGGAAATTGCGTCGATCGCCGATGTCATTTGGCAGAGTCTCGATATTTTGCAAGCGGAACTGGTAGCTCACCGTCAGCTCGCCTCAGACGTTATGATCCGGCCGCGAGTCGAACAGTATAGCTCGCGGGCGTTCAAGGATATTGAGGAAATCATCGCTCGCGGGGAAGAGGAGGCGCGGAAGCAAGTGGGAGCGATCCGTCAAGCGATCGAACAGTGGAAGGAGCCATCACACGAATGAAAAAACGGACGTATATTGCCCTGTTTTTCTTTGGCGCCGCCCTCACCTTTCTGCTTATTTTTATGAAGCTGCCGTATTATGTGACGATGCCGGGAAGCGCGCAAAGTTTAAAGCCGCTCGTTCACGTGGAAAACGGCGACCGCGATAAGGGAACGTTTATGCTTACGACGGTGCGGATGGGGCGGGCGAATGTGATAGCGTATTTGTTTGCCCATATCCGCCCTTTTTATGAGCTTCATCCGGTCGAGGAAATCAAGCAGGAAGGGGAGAGCGACAAGGAATATACGATGCGCCAGCTTGAGCTCATGGAACAGTCGAAGGAAGCGGCGATCATCGTCGCTTATCGCCACGCCGGAAAGCCGGTGTCGTATGAACCTCATGGCGTTTATGTCATGAGCGTCCTCCCTGATATGCCGGCCGCCGGCCGTCTAGAGACCGGCGATCGCATCGTCGCGATCGACGGAAAGCCGCTCGGCACATCGGAGCAGATGGTCAACTACATTCGCGGAAAACAAGCGGGTGATCGCGTCCGCGTCGCATTCATTCGCGGCCGGAAGCGGCAGGAAACAGAGCTCGAGCTGAAGCCGTTTCGACAGCACCCGAACCAAGTCGGCCTTGGGGTGACACTCATGACCGATTATGACGTCCGCACCGACCCGCCGGTTGACGTGGAGTCGGAACAAATCGGCGGACCGTCGGCTGGGCTCATGTTTTCACTTGAAATTTACAACCAACTTGTCGATGAAGATATTACAAAAGGTCATAAAATCGCTGGCACCGGAACGATTGATCTTGACGGAAACGTCGGGCCGATCGGCGGTGTTTCGCAAAAAGTCGTGGCCGCTGACCGCGAAGGAGCCGAGGTGTTTTTCGCCCCGAACGAACATGGTGCGCCGACGTCGAACTATCGCGAGGCGGTGCGGACGGCGAAAAAAATCGGGACGCATATGAAAATCGTCCCGGTCGATACGTTCGACGAGGCAGTTCGTTATTTGCGTTCGATGCCGGAAACGTAAATCGGCGCCGTGGCGTATTCTTCTTTCAGCGCGGCGCTGTAGAGCGGCTCCGGAAAAGCGGCGGCGTACACAGCTGCCGCTCTTTTTTCTTGCTCATAAAGAGAGTCGCCGTTGAGTTTGGATGCTCTGGCGACGAGCGGGAGCGCAGCGCTTTTTTTCACCTGCTTTAAGTAGCGGCGGCCGGCTTCACTCATGCCGAGCAGCCGGATATAGGTCGGGTTGGCCGCTTTGGCTTGCTCCTCCTTTGTGAAATTCGTCAACACATGCGCACATAGGCGTTGCAGCCTTGTCCAGGTGTATCGCTTCGTTTTGACGGCGGCAATGAAGGCGGCAAACGTTTCGGCGTGGGCGATGTGTTGCTTCAGCCGGTGTTCGATCCCTTCCTCCACGCCGGCGATGCGGCGCAAGTCGGCCTCTGTGGCGGTCAACAGCCGATATTTTAGGAGCGGAAAATACACTTCCCAATCGTGAAAGCGCCCGTATGTCTCCCGATATTGGCGGAGTTGTTCGAGCGCAGCGGGCGGAACGTACGCCGCGATCGACTCGAGACGACCGGTTTGTCGCAATGTTTTCCGCAGGCTGGTGGCGCTCGCAATCGACGGGTGGGAAAATGATTCGTCATGATAGCCGGCGGCCA
>NZ_LDPD01000013.1:90897-124748 GCF_001026865.1 Geobacillus sp. ZGt-1
TCGCCAGCTTGTTTTGCCAAATGGCTTTCACATACGCAAAACCAAGCACGTTGTTTGGCTTGGACAAATCAAGCGGAGCGGCGCCGAACTTTTGCCACGCTTCAGCGGCGGCTTTCGGAAAGCTTTGTCCGCGCGCCAGCCCGGTGCGGATGAGGGAATCGAACGTTTCCTTCTGTTCAAGCCATGTTTTGGCCGCGGATAAAAAAGCGGAAATTTCCCCCGATTCGCTGCCAAAGCAAAGCTCTTGGCAGCCGATCGCCGCAAGCAGCTGCACCGCCCCATGTGCGAACTGTTCAGCCGCTTGCACAGCGAAGGCGTACGGCAGCTCGATGACCACATCTACGCCGGCGGCGAGCGCCATTTTTGCCCGCGCCCATTTGGAGACGATGGCCGGCTCACCGCGCTGCAAGAAGTTTCCGCTCATGACGGCGATCAAACAGTCCGCATCTGTCTTTTGTCTCGTTTCGTTCAAATGGTGGAAATGACCGTTGTGAAACGGGTTGTATTCCACGATCACGCCGACGGCTTTCACCTTTTTTCGCTCCTTTCATGGCGATTCGCGCGGCTTGGCCGCAACGAAATGGCTGTCTATTCTATCTGAACTTAGTATGGAATAGAAAGCGGCGAAGATCAACGGCAACATGCGGTGAGGACAGCAAAAGAAACGAAGCGGTCGACCGTTTTCCGATGTCCGCGCGCCGACCGTGCATGTTCAAAATGGCATTTGGAAATGATGGGAGTATGCCGTTCTTTTCCCAAGGAATGAGTGGTTGTAAAGAAAAAACATTGACAAAACTAGAAACGAAACGTATAATTTTATTCGTTGCCTTGAGGTGATGATATGAAATGGACGGTCCAACAGCTTCGCCGTTTTCAACATAAGGAAATGGCGATTGATGAGACGGTCGATGTGTCCGATTTAAAACAAATTGACACGTTGATCCGCGATATTTCGCCGGTGCACGTCCGAGGAAAAGCGGATGTCGGGTCGACAAAATTCACGTTTCATTTGACGTTGTCCGGAACGATGGTGTTGCCTTGTTCGCGGACGCTTGTCGATGTGACGTATCCGTTTTCCATTCAGACGACGGAGACGTTTTTTGCGGATGGCAGCGGCATCGTGAAGACCGATGAGGACACCCATATGGTGGCGGGGGACACGATTGATTTGAATCCCATCATCCGCGAGTTGATTTTGCTTGAAATCCCGTTGCAGCTTATCGCCGAAGGACCGGTTGCCGGCGGAGCGCCGCAACATGGGGAAGGATGGGACGTTCTGTCGGAAGAAGAATGGGAGAAAGCGATGCAAGAGCGGGAAAAGAAAGTAGATCCTCGCCTTGCAGGGCTGGCCAAGTTTTTCGAGGAAAAACGAGAGGAATGATCGTGAGTCGGCGTTGCCGGCCGATGGCGCCGAATATTGCGCACCGTCCGGCAGCCGCCTTGTGTGCCGGCGGACGGCGGCCTCGAGGTTGACTGATCCGCCGGCATGGATATGCCAAAATGCGCCCGACAAGGAGGTGGGAATGATGGCAGTACCTTTTAGAAGAACATCGAAAACGAGAAAACGGCTGCGCCGCACGCACTTTAAACTGCAAGTGCCAGGCATGGTGCAATGCCCGAACTGCGGCGAATGGAAATTGGCGCACCGCGTCTGCAAAGCATGCGGAACATACAAAGGAAGAGATGTCGTCAACAAATAATGGCCGACATCGAACGACAGGCTGTCCGAAAAGAGGACAGCCTTTTTGATTGTCTGCAAAAAATCAACGCTGTTCGTCTAGGCGGCAGTTTTTTTCGTCGTGAGGCAGGAAATTGAAGAGAACGCGCCCAATTCATTGATGTGATGAAGAAAGGAGAGACGTGCTGATGGAAGCAATGTTGGAGCATCATGACGGCATTGCACTGTTTACGATTTGCCGTCCAGAGAAACGGAATGCGATCAATTTTGCCGTGATGGGGGCGCTTGAGGAGGCGATGGAACAGGCGGCGGCTGATCCACAGGTGAAAGTGTTCGCCATTACCGGCGCCGGCAGCGAGGCGTTTTGCTCCGGCGGCGATTTGAGCGAGTTTGGGCATTTGCGCGGCACGGAGGCAAGACAGATGCTCATGCGCATGGGAGAGCTGCTGTACAGGCTGCTGACGTTTCCGAAGCCGACGGCCGCCCTTGTCAACGGAACAGCGATGGGGGGCGGCTGCGAGCTGGCGACCGCTTGCGATTTTCGCTTTGCCAAAGAAGGAAGCCGGATCGGATTTGTGCAAGGCCGGCTTGGCATTACAACCGGCTGGGGAGGAGCGTCGATGCTGTTTGCCAAACTTCCGTACGGGCGGGCGCTTGACTTATTGCTGCGCGCCGAGCCGATGACGGCGGAGGCGATGGAAGCGTGCGGTTGGGTTGACGCCATCCTGCCAGCCGAACATTGGCGCGAACAATGGCGTGAACGGCTGGCGCCTTATGCGGAGCGGTCGCTTTCCGTCTTGCAGGCATATAAGGCCGCAGCCGGCGAAAAATGGCGAACAGCTTGGTTTCGAGAGCGGTTTTTCGCCGAGATCGCCCGTTGCGCCGAGCTGTGGGGGTCGGCTGAACATGAACAGGCATTGCGTCCTTTTTTGTGTAAGAAGTAATTTTTTCCTTCTACCGTTTCTACTAGCCGCATACATATAATGACAAAGCGGCGATAAGGGGGGAAGGGGATGACGGGAGTACGTCAAGATGCATGGACGAAAGAAGAGGATGAGTTGTTGGCGAATGTTGTGCTTCAGTATATTCGCGAAGGCGGCACCCAGCTGGAGGCGTTTGCCGAAGTCGGGCGGCGCTTGTCGCGGACGGCGGCAGCGTGCGGATTTCGCTGGAATTCGTGCGTTCGCAAGCAGTACAAGGAGGAGATCGAGCAAGCCAAGCAAGAACGGAAGATGCGAAAAAAAGAAACCCCATCAACAAAGGAAAGCGAGGGGCAGGAGAAGGTGGAAGCGGCAGTCAAAAGCCATTTGTCATGGGCGGAAGTGCTGGCCTTTTTGCAAGCTGAGGAGCAAAAGGCGCGCGACGCTCGACGGACGGCCGATGAAAACCGGGCGCTCAAAAACGATATGGAGCAGCTGCAGCAAATGGTAACGAAGTTGCAAATGGAAAAAGAATCGCTGCAAAAACAACTAGCTGCGATCCAGGAGGAGTATAAAACGCTGCTTTCCATTATGGAGCGGGCGCGCAAAATGGTGACAGACAGCGGGAAACCGGCGCCGAATGCAGTGGCTGAAGGCGTCGACGAAGGGTAAAGGCTGGCTTTTCGCCGGCTTTTTTTCTTAACGGAAGAAGAAGATCTCTGCTAAAATAAGGCTAACGCCATGTTGCAAGAAAGCGGGGGAGAAGGATTGAACATTGGGATTGTCGGCGGCGGAGCAGTCGGATTGCTGCTCGCCGCTTATCTTGGGCGGCGCCATGGGGTGACGGTCTATACGAGGCGTCCGTCCCAAGCAAGGCAGCTTGCCGAGCATGGTGTGGCGCTAAAAAAAGATGGCGAGACATCGGTCGTGGCGGTGCGCGCGCAGCCGTTTGCTGGAGCGGAGCTGGACGAGCCGCTCGTGTTTGTGACCGTCAAACAGTACGATCTCGCTTCCGTCTGTGCGCAAATCGACGCGTTTCGCCGCGTTCGCACGCTCGTTTTTTTGCAAAACGGCATGGGACATCTCGAGCAGTTGACGATGTTTGCCGACAAAAATGTCCTCGTCGGCGTCGTGGAGCATGGCGCAATGAAGCTAGATGACCGGACGGTGGCGCATACGGGCGCCGGAAAGCTGACACTTGCTTCCCGCTACGGTTCACTTGGCGACGCCCGGGAGCTTCGGGAAGGGGAGCGCGGCTTTCCGATCGAATGGGCCGATGATTGGGAGCGCATTCTTGTGGACAAGCTTGTCGTCAACGCCGTCATCAATCCGCTCACCGCTCTATTGCAAGTGAAAAACGGGGCGCTGCTAGAAACGGCTCCGTACCGCGATATGATGAGGCAGCTGTTTGATGAGGTGCGGAACGTGCTGCCTCTTGAAGACGCCAATCGGGCGTGGGAGCGCGTCGTCCGCATATGCCAAAAAACAGCGGACAACTATTCGTCGATGTATATGGACTTGGCGAACGGGCGCCGGACGGAGATTGACGCCATTTTGGGCTATGTGTTGAAACAAGGGGAGGCGCGCGGCGCTATGCTGCCGGTCGTCCGCTTTGTCTTTTGCGCGGTGAAAGGGAAGGAAGGGAGAGAGACGGATGGGTGATTGGCTCGCTTCAACGCTGGCGACGTTTGTGACCGCGCCGCTTCTGCTGTTTTTGCTCGTCTACTTCGGAGCACGCTTGGTCGGCAGGCGGAGGCGGGCAGCGTTTTACGCCGCGGTCAACGCTGCGACTGTTTTTTTCATCGCCGCTGTCTATTTTTTGCTGACAGTGCTGTTTGGGAAATCGTACTTCGTTCCTCTTCTTCTCTTTTTGTTTGGTCTGCACGCGGCGATCGCGCTTGGCTATTGGCGGAAAAAGGCGGACTTTCGGTTGCGGACGGTGTTCCGCGTCTTTTGGCGGGCGAGTTTTCTCATTTTTGCCTCCCTTTACGCCGGGCTGCTTGTATACGGAATGGCCATTCGCGTTGCGATGAGCCTTTAGTGTGGCCGAGCAAGCCTTTTTTCTCTTGGCAATAAACGTGCTATACTCATGAAAGAATACATAAGAAAGGGAGTTTTTAGCCATGGAAGTTCGCGAAATTCCGTTGCCAGCAGCGACGAAATTGGCGGCTGATTACATAACCGGCGCGTTTCCAGCAGAGAGCGGCTTCGCTTATGCCCAGGCGGACGATGAAGCGTTTTGTCGGCGGTTGGCCTATTTGCAAGGAAGAACCTATGACCGAGAAGGGCTTGCCGACTATTTGCGTGCTTATCACCGGCGCTTCTCGGCGAGTGTGGCTACGATGGCAAACATTGAGAAACTGCGCAATGAGCGAAGCGTCGTCATTGTCGGCGGGCAGCAAGCCGGGCTGTTGACTGGGCCGCTGTATACGATTTATAAGATCATCACCATCATCCAGCTTGCCAAAGAGCAGGAACGAAAATTGGGCGTGCCGGTCGTGCCGCTGTTTTGGATCGCCGGCGAAGATCATGACATCGCGGAAATCGATCATGTCTATGTCGTTGAGGAAGGAGAAGTAAAAAAAGCAGCGTACCCACACAAAACGAACGAAAAACGGATGGCCGCCGATGTGCTGCTGGACCGGATGGCTGCGAAAGAGTGGATCGAGCGCGTCGTCAAAACATATGGGGAAACGGACGTGACGAATGAGCTGCTCTTCTTTTTGTCATCGTGTCTTGATGAGGCGCGCACGTTTGTCGACTTTTTTGCCGCCATTGTGCTCCGGTTGTTCGCTGATCACGGTTTAGTTGTTTTGAACGCTGGCGATGCGGCGGTGCGGCCGCTTGAGCGCCGCTTTTTCGCTGCGCTCATTGAACGCCATCGCGATGTGACGGCCGCGGTGCTCGCTCAGCAAGAGGCGTTGCGCACGCTCGGATATGCGCCGCTGATTGAAATCGGTCGTGACGCGGCCAACTTGTTTTATTACGACGGCCGTGAACGTTCGCTTTTGCAGTATGATGAGGAACGCGGCCTGTTTCACAATAAAGCGGGAACTCTCGTTTGGACAAGAGAAGAGCTGCTTGAGCTTGCCGAAACGAATCCGGCCCGTTTAAGCAACAATGTCGTCACCCGTCCGCTCATGCAAGAGCATTTGCTGCCGACGCTCGCTTTCGTTGCCGGACCGGGGGAGATCGCTTATTGGGCGGAATTGAAAGAGGCGTTCCCGCTTTTCGACCTAGAAATGCCTCCAGTCGTGCCGCGTCTGCAGGCGACGATTGTCAGCCGTTCGCTGCAAACCGACCTGTCCGATATCGGTCTTGAGGTGGCTGATGTATTGACTGGGCGGCTCGATGAAGCAAAGCGGGAGTGGCGGGAGGCGACCGCTCAAGCGCCGCTTGCTTCGGCGTTTGCCAAAGCGAAGGCGGACATTGACGCGGCGCACCGGCCGCTTCGTGAGCTTGGGGTGGCGATTGACCGCGGATTGGAGGGATTGGTGGCGAAAAATGCCGCCATCCTTCAGGCGCAAATCGAGTTTCTTCAGCACGCGCTCGAGCGGGCGCTGTTGCGCAAACATGAGACGGAGTGGCGGAAATTTTGGCGCATCGAGACGTCGCTTCGGCCGAACGGCGCGCTCCAGGAGCGGGTTTGGAACGTGTTTTATTACATCAACCGCTACGGATTTGATTTTGTAGAAAAACTTTTGGCCATTCGCAGTCCTGGCAATGGAATGCATAAAATTGTATATATGTGAGGCTTTTTCAAAGAAAAAGTCGAAAAGAAACATCCTGCTTTGAGCAGGATTTTCTTTTTTGTGAAATGAATTGTAAAAAAACAACATTCATTAAATGGAAATAAAAGTAAAGGGGTGAAGCCGCCAGGATGGCTGTGATTGGCCCGTCCGACAAAAAGAAACAAAAAAGGACGTTTTTTTACAAAAAAAGCTAAAATTTTGTCCATCTTTGCGATATAATAAGGAGGCGGCCACTGGCCGATGTGAGTGTGGCTTTACGCAACGAAGGTGGTGGACATGTGTTTCAACATACAACAGTGTTGCTGAAAGAGGCAGTCGATGGGCTGAACATCCGCCCTGACGGCATTTACGTCGATTGTACGCTGGGCAGCGGCGGCCATAGCGAATATTTGCTCTCCCGTTTGTCGGAACATGGGAAGCTGTTTGCCTTTGACCAAGACGAAGCCGCCATCATGCATGCGCGCGAACGGCTCGCCCGCTACGGCCGGCAAGTGCAGTTTGTGCACCGGAACTTCCGGTTTTTGCAAGAGGAGCTTTCGGCGCTTGGCGTCAAGTCCGTCGACGGCGTCTTGTTTGATTTGGGTGTTTCTTCACCGCAGCTTGACGAACCCGAGCGCGGCTTCAGTTATCAGCACGATGCGCCGCTTGATATGCGGATGAACCGCAAGCAGCGGCTGACGGCGGCGGAGATTGTCAACTGCTGGCCATACGAGGAGCTCGTCCGCATCTTTTTCCGTTACGGCGAAGAGAGGTTTTCGAAGCAAGTGGCGCGCAAAATCGAGGAAGTGCGCCGCACGAGGCCGATTAAAACGACGGGGGAGCTCGTTGATGTGATCAAGGCGGCGATTCCCGCCCCGGCTCGCCGCAGCGGCGGACACCCGGCCAAACGCATTTTTCAGGCGCTCCGCATCGCGGTCAACGACGAACTTGAGGCGTTTCGCGAGGCGCTCGAGCAGGCGATCGAACTGCTTGCACCCGGTGGACGGGTGAGCGTCATTACGTTTCATTCGCTTGAAGATCGCATTTGCAAAGAAACGTTTAAAAAGGCGAGCGAAAGTCCGCCATTGCCTCCGGGGCTTCCGGTTCTCCCCGACGACTACCGCCCCGTGCTGAAAATCATTACAAAAAAACCGATCGTTCCTTCCGAGGAAGAGCTCGAACGAAACCACCGCGCCCGTTCGGCCAAACTCCGCATTGCCGAAAAGCTGTAGATGACGAAAATAGCGGGGAAACACAACCAATTTCNATGCGGGCGCCGCCCATTGCGGCGAAAAACGAATGCATGGAGAAACAGGAGGGGAAAAATGTGAACGATGCAGCAGTCAAAGTCGCGCGTGAACAACGACATCCGGCGGCACCGCCAAGCCCGAAGACGCGGCGGAAGCAGCGCTTTCGCCTGTCGCTGGCTGAAAAGATGCTATTTGTGTTGTTTTTCTTGTTTGTCTTCTATGCGGCGGTTCATATCGTCTCGAACCAAGTGCGCATTTACGAATTGAACAAAGGGGTGCAAAAGCTCGAGGCGTCGATTGACGAGCAGAAAAAGGAGAACAATGACCTATATGTCGAGGTGCAACGGCTGAGCGCGTACGAACGCATTTTGCAAAAGGCAAAAGAGCTCGGTTTGTCGCTCAACGAAAACCATGTGAAAGTTGTGCAGGAATGATCGGTGATGGAGGCAAGAAAGCATCGCAACACCCATCAGGGAGCGTTCATCCTGTTTTGCCTGTTCGGCTTTCTCTTTTCTCTGTTGTTCGCCCGCTTTGTGCAGCTTGAATGGACCGGCAAAGCGGACGGCCAAACGCTGGCTGTGATCGCGGAGCGGCAGCATCAACAAACGCGGACGATCAAGGCGAAGCGCGGAACGATTTTCGACCGCAACGGCGCCATTTTGGCTGAAGATGTACCGTCGTATACGGTTGTGGCCATTTTGGATCCGAAGATGACAACCGATCCAGATCATCCGCACCATGTGGTCGATCCGAAAAAAACAGCGGAACAACTCGCCCCGTTGCTTGGCATGGACGTCGAGGCGATGGAACGCATTTTGACCAAAAAAGCGAAGCAAGTCGAGTTTGGGGCCTACGGCCGCAACATCAGTTTTGAGCTGAAGCGAAAAATCGAAGCGCTCCATTTGCCAGGCATCGCTTTCATCCGCGACACGAGCCGGTTTTATCCGAACGGCATGTTTGCGTCGCACGTCATCGGCTATGCGCAAAAAAATGCAGCCAACGAAACGGTCGGCAAAATGGGAGTGGAAAAAGAGCTTGACCGGTATTTGCGTGAAGAAGACGGCTATGTGTCGTTTGCCGGCGACATAAACGGCTTCCGCCTCCCCGGGGGGAAAGAGCGCATTGTCAAGCCGGACAATGGGGCAAACGTCTATTTGACGATTGACGGAAAGATTCAATCGTTTTTGGAAGATGCGATGAACAGCGTCGAGAAGCAATACAAGCCGAAAAAAATGATCGCCATCGTCGCTGATCCAAAAACAGGGAAAATTTTGGCGATGGCGACGCGTCCGAGCTTTGACCCAAACAAGCGTGATATTACGAACTTTTTAAATGACGCCATTTCCTATCCGTATGAGCCGGGATCGACGATGAAAGTGTTCACGCTCGCGGCGGCCATCAACGAAGGAGTGTATAACGGCAACGAAACGTATCGCTCCGGTTCCTACAAAGTGGGGCCGAACACGATCCGCGACCATAACGATGTCGGCTGGGGGACGATCACGTTTAATGAAGGGGTGCAGCGCTCTTCAAACGTCGCCTTTTCGATTTTAGTGAAAGAAAAGCTTGGTGAAGATCGGTTTTTGCAATATTTGCACCGTTTCCATTTTGACCGGAAAACGGGCATCGATTTGCCGAACGAAGCGGTCGGACAAATCCGCTATCGCTACCCGATTGAACGAATTACGACCGGATTCGGCCAAGGGACATCGGTGACGCCAATCCAGCAAATCCAAGCGGCGACGGCGATCGCCAACGATGGGAAAATGATGAAGCCGTATGTCATCGAGAAAGTCGTCGACCCAGACAGCGGCAAAGTCGTGCTCGATCATGGGCCGACCGTGGTCGGCGAGCCGATTACGGCGGAAACCGCGCGCAAAGTGCGCGCCATTTTAGAGACGGTCGTCACGTCCGAGCACGGCACCGGCCGTCCGTACCAAATCAACGGCTACCGCGTCGCCGGCAAAACGGGGACGGCGCAAATTCCGTCGGCTTCCGGGGGCTATTTGACCGGACGGGAAAACTACATTTTTTCGTTTTTAGGCATGGCGCCGACGGATGATCCGAAGCTTCTCATGTATGTCGCGGTCCAACAGCCGCACCTCGATGTGACCGAAACCGGAGCGGCGCCGGTGTCGCAAATTTTTACGACGGTGATGAAAAGCAGTTTGCAATATTTGCATATTGAACCGAACGGGGAAAAACGAATGAAAGCAAAGACTGCCCAACCGCAGGCGCTTGATTCATGGATCGGCCAGCCGGCGGCTTCGGCAGCAGAGCAGCTGAAGGAAAAGGGATATGTGCCGGTCGTGATCGGCCGCGGCAAATATGTTGAGCAGCAGCTTCCGCAAGGCGGCGATCACGTTCTTTTGGGCGAACGGGTCGTGTTGAAAACGGACGGGGCGGCAACGATGCCGGATTTGCGCGGCTTCTCGCTGCGCGACGCTATGAAAGTGGCTCATATACTCGGCTTGCGGCCGAGCACGAAAGGGACCGGCTATGTCGTCAGCCAAAACATTCGTCCGGGAGCGGAGGTGCGCAAAGGCGATTATTTAATTGTTGAATTGGCTCCGCCGCGCCAATGGGAGAAAGAGGCGGCGGAGAAGGAGAAAGAGGCGGCTTTACGGAAAGAAGCCGAGCCGCATGAATGATTTTTGCCGTTCTATAACGGGGCGTACAAGCATATAGTGGAACGAGCCCACCATGAAGGAGGTTCCGCCATATGCGCGTATCGTACGTTACCGTGCGCAAGCGGTTGACGATCGTGTTTTTGATCGGGATTTTGATCTTTGCCATTATCGATCTCCGTCTCGGCTACGTCCAATTTTGGCTCGGCGATCTATTAGCGGAACGGGCGAAAGGGCTATGGGGCCGGAACATTCCGTTTGAGCCGAAGCGAGGCGAAATTTTGGACCGCAACGGCGTCCCGCTGGCGACGAACATGAGCGCGCCGACGGTGTATGTCATTCCGCGGCAAGTCAAAAACCCGGCAGAGGCGGCGAAAAAGCTGGCCGGGGTGCTGGGTGGTTCGATCGAATCCATCTATAAACAAATCACGCAAAAAACGTCGATCGTCCGCCTGAAAGAAGGGCGGAAAATTTCCGATGAAAAAGCGGCGAATGTGCGCTCCCTCGACTTGGATGGGGTGTATATCGCGGAAGATACGAAGCGCTACTATCCGTTTGGCAGCTATTTGTCGCACGTGCTCGGCTTCACCGGCATTGACAACCAAGGGCTCACCGGGTTGGAGCTGTATTATGACAAGGAACTGAGGGGCGAGCGCGGCTCCGTGCAGTTTTATTCCGATGCGAAAGGGCGGCGCATGCCCGATATCGCTGATGACTATACGCCGCCGACTGACGGCTTGAATTTGGTGTTGACGATCGATTCGCGCATTCAGACGATCATTGAGCGCGAACTTGACATCGCGGAGGCGAAATACAATCCGGACGGCATCATCGCGATCGCCATGGACCCGAACACCGGTGAAATTTTGGCGATGGCGAGCCGGCCGACGTTCAATCCAGCGGATTACCGGAGCGTTCCTCCGGAAATTTACAACCGCAACTTGCCGATTTGGAGCACGTACGAACCGGGATCGACGTTTAAAATCATTACGCTGGCCGCAGCGCTTGAGGAACATAAGGTGAATTTGCTGAAAGACCATTTCTTTGACCCGGGCTACGCCAAAGTAGCCGGCGCTACGCTTCGCTGCTGGAAAAAAGGCGGCCACGGAGATCAGACGTTTTTGGAAGTCGTGCAAAACTCGTGCAACCCGGGGTTTGTCGAGCTTGGCGAGCGGCTTGGAAAGGAGACGTTGTTTCGTTACATTAAGCAATTCGGTTTTGGTGAGAAAACGGGCATCGACTTGCAAGGCGAAGGAACAGGCATTTTGTTTGATTTGAAACGGGTCGGGCCGGTGGAACTGGCAACGACGGCGTTTGGCCAAGGAGTGTCGGTGACGCCGATCCAGCAAGTCGCTGCCGTGTCGGCGGCAATCAATGGCGGCATTTTGTACACTCCGTACATTGCCAAGCAGTGGGTCGACCCGGAAACAGGAGAGATCGTCCGCCGCAACACGCCAAAAGCGAAACGGCGCGTCATTTCCGAGGAAACATCGAAACAAGTCCGTTACGCACTTGAGAGCGTCGTCGCTCAAGGAACAGGGAAAAAGGCGTATGTCGAAGGGTACCGCGTCGGCGGCAAAACGGGAACGGCGCAAAAGGCGCAAGGCGGCCGCTATTTGCAAAACAACCATATCGTTTCGTTCATCGGCTTCGCTCCGGCGGATGACCCGAAGCTTGTCGTGTACGTCGCCGTCGACAACCCGAAAGGAACGGTTCAGTTCGGCGGCACGGTCGCTGCCCCGATTGTAGGAAAAATTATGGAAGATAGTTTGCGCACGTTGGGCGTGAAGCCCCGCAAAGACCAGCTCGAGAAGGAGCGCGACTGGAACGAGCCGAAAGTCATTGAAGTGCCAAACTTGATCGGAATGACAAAAAATGATTTGCAAGAGCAGCTTTTTGACTTAAAATTAGATGTTAGTGGCGAGGGAGATGTCGTTGTTGAACAATCCCCGAAGCCAGGGGCGAAAGTGAAAGAAGGTTCAACGGTCCGCATTTATTTGGCGAAACGCGAAGCGGTAGAAGAACGGTAAGACGAACGCGCAAGGGGCGACCGATGCGATGACACATCGGGTTGGTTGTGCCCCTTTTTCCGCTGTCTGCCTAACGGAGCGGACGATTTCGAAGCGAAAGGGATGAACGAAATATGAAACTGCTGACGCTGCTGTCACACTTGCCCGGTTTTTGGGTGCACCATGGAGGCAATCCCGATATCGTGGCGCTCGAAATGGACTCGCGCCGCGTTGCCCCCGGTTCTCTCTTTTTTTGCCTTAAAGGGTTTACAGTAGACGGACACGACTTTGCCGAGGAAGCGGTGGCGCGCGGAGCGGCGGCGATCGTGGCCGAGCGGCCGCTTTCCGTTGATGTTCCCGTCGTTCTTGTGTCGGACAGCCGGCGGACGATGGCGATTTTAGCGGACGCGTTTTACGGGCGGCCGACCCACCGCCTACATTTAATCGGAGTGACAGGCACAAACGGCAAGACGACGACAACGTCGATCATCGAACAAATCGCGAGAAAAGCCGGCAAGAAAACAGGGCTCATTGGCACGGTTCACATCAAGGTCGGCGACCGCTCCTATCCGGCGGCCAATACGACGCCGGAGTCGCTCATTTTGCAGCGCATGTTTAAACAGATGGTCGATGAAGGAGTGGAGTTTGTCGCCATGGAAGTGTCGTCGCACGCGCTGCACCAAGGGCGGGTGCATGGCTGCGATTACGATGTGGCCGTCTTTACGAACTTAACGCAAGACCATTTGGATTATCACGGGACAATGGAAGAATATCGGAACGCCAAAGGGCTTTTGTTTGCCCAGCTCGGCAACCGCTACGACGAACGGCGGCCGAAATTTGCCGTTCTCAATCATGACGATCCGGTTTCGCAGTATTATAAACATATGACGGCCGCGCCGATCGTCACATACGGGATGAGGGAAAAAAGCGATGTGATGGCGGAACAGATCCGCATGACCGCAGGCGGCATGGCGTTTCGGCTTTGCACGCCGCACGGATCGGCGGCGGTCGAAACGAAACTTGTCGGCTCGTTCAATGTCTATAACATTCTCGCCGCTGCCGCTGCCTGCCTTGCCTCTGGCTTTTCGCTTGAAACGATCGCCGCGGCGCTTGCGGATGTCGAGCCGGTGCCGGGGCGGTTTGAAACGGTTGATGAAGGGCAAAACTTTACGATCATCGTCGATTACGCCCACACGCCGGACAGTTTAGAAAATGCCTTAAAAACGGTGCGCCAATTGGCGAAGCGAAACGTGTATGTCGTCATCGGCTGCGGCGGCGACCGCGACCCGTCGAAACGGCCGCTCATGGCGCAGGTGGCGGTGCGGTATGCGGATGTCGCTATTTTTACCTCCGACAATCCGCGTTCGGAAGACCCGAAGCAAATTTTGCGCGACATGGAAGCGGGAGTAAGCGCTGAGATCGGAAAGCATGTGACGATTCCTGACCGTGAAGAGGCGATCCGCTACGCCATTGGCCAGGCGCAGGAAGGCGATGTTGTGTTGATTGCCGGCAAAGGGCATGAAACGTATCAAATCATTGGCAACGATGTGATTGAGTTTGACGATCGCGCTGTTGCCCGAGCGGCAGTGAAGGAGAGAGGATGACCATGATCGCATACAGGACGGTGCAATCGATGGCGGTGGAGGCGCGCGGCATTGTTGATGAAACGATCCGCTTTCACGCCGTGTTCGTCAACCCAGCCAAACAAGTGAAAAAAGGGTTGTTCGTTCCGCTCGAAAACGGGGCGGAAACATTGAAAACGGCGATTGAACACGGAGCGATCGCTTCATTTTGGCGTCTGGGAGAGCCGTTGCCGCGCTACATTCCAAATCAATTTCCGATCTTTTTCGTTCCGTCGCCGCTCGAGGCGGCAGCGGCATTGTTCGAGCGATACTTGGAGCAAGACCGTGCAGAGGGTGTGCAGTTTTTCTTCGCTCTTCCTGAAGACAGCCCCCTTGCTGGCGAGGCTGTGCGCCGCCGACTGGCGGAATTGGAGAAGCGATGGCTGGACGCTCGGCCGTTTAAAGGATGTGACGATGCATGCCAGAACAAGCGATCGTGATTGCCATGGCGGTTTCCTTTCTCATCACTGTCGTTTTGTCGCCGCTGTTCATCCCGTTTTTGCGGCGGTTGAAATTCGGACAAAGCATCCGCGAGGAAGGGCCGAAGTCGCATCAAAAAAAATCAGGCACGCCGACGATGGGCGGCATCATGATTTTGTTGGCGATTGTGGCGACGACCTTATGGATCACACCAAAAATCGCCGGCTTGTCGACGAGGACGTATTTGCTGTTGTTGGTCACCGTCGGCTATGGGGTGCTCGGCTTCCTCGACGATATGATCAAAGTCGTGATGAAGCGAAATCTTGGCTTGACGAGCCGGCAAAAATTTATCGGCCAGCTCCTTATCGCAGCCATCTTTTTTGCCGTCTACCGCCAAAGCGGCTTTTCGACGGTGTTACATATTCCCGGCGCCGATTGGTCGGTCGACCTCGGATGGGCGTACGGCGTGCTCTTGTTGTTCATGCTTGTCGGCGGTTCGAACGCTGTCAACTTGACCGACGGGCTTGACGGGCTGCTTGCCGGAACGGCGGCGATCGCCTTTGGCGCTTATGCCGTCTTGGCTTGGAATCAAGGCCAGTACGATGTCGCTGTATTTTGCGTCGCTGTTGTTGGCGCCGTGCTTGGCTTTTTAGTGTTTAACGCCCACCCAGCGAAAGTGTTTATGGGCGACACCGGCTCGCTCGCACTTGGCGGGGCGATCGCCGCTGTCGCTGTCCTGACGAAGCTTGAGCTGTTGCTTGTCATCATCGGCGGTGTGTTTGTCATCGAGACGCTGTCGGTCATCATTCAAGTGGCTTCGTTCAAAACGACGGGACGGCGCGTGTTCCGCATGAGTCCGCTTCATCATCATTATGAGCTTGTCGGCTGGTCAGAATGGCGGATCGTTGTGACGTTTTGGGCCGTCGGCCTTTTATTTGCGATGCTAGGAATTTATATCGAGGTGTGGATGTAATTGAAACCGACTCGTTTTTATCAACATCGTCGTGTGCTTGTCATTGGATTGGCGAAAAGCGGAGCGGCGGCAGCTCGGCTTCTTGCGGAGTTAGGCGCTAAGGTCGTCGTCAATGATCAAAAGCCGCTTTCGGAAAACATGGAGGCCAAGCAGCTTGAACCGCTGGGCATTCGCGTCGTTTGCGGCGGTCATCCGCTTGAACTGCTTGATGAGCCGTTTGACCTTGTCGTGAAAAACCCGGGCATTCCGTACACGAACCCGATGGTGAAAAAGGCGCTTGAGAAGGGGCTTCCGGTTGTGACCGAAGTGGAGCTTGCTTATCACATTTCCGAAGGGCCGTTTATCGGCATCACCGGGTCCAACGGAAAAACGACGACGACGACGCTCATTTACGAAATGTTAAAAGCGGACGGCCAAGATCCGCTGCTTGCCGGCAACATCGGCCTTGTCGCCTGCGAGGTGGCGAGGGAAGCGAAGCCGGGGCAATGGCTTGTCACGGAACTGTCTTCGTTCCAGCTTGCCGGCATTGACAAGTTTCGCCCAGCCATTGCGGTTTTGCTCAATATTTTCGACGCCCACTTGGACTACCACGGAACGAAAGAGGCGTATGCAGCGGCAAAGGCGAACATTTTCCGCAATCAAACGGAGCGCGATTATGCCGTCGTCAATGCCGACGATCCGCTCGTGATGAACATTGCCTCCTCGGTTCGATCGCAAAAAGTGCTGTTTTCGGCGACGAAGCTTCTTGGCGAAGGGGCGTACGTTCAAGATGGCGCCATCTATTGGAACGGTGATCCAGTTATCAGAATCGCTGACATCGTTCTTCCTGGACAGCACAATTTGGAAAACATTTTAGCGGCGGTGGCGGCCGCCAAGCTGGCCGGCGCCAGTGATGAGGCGATCCGCCAGGTGCTGGCGACGTTTTCCGGCGTGAAACATCGGCTTCAGTATGTGGCGGAAATTGACGGCCGGCGGTTTTACAACGACTCGAAAGCGACGAACATCTTAGCGACGCAAAAGGCGCTTTCAGCGTTTGCCGGCGAGCCGGTCATTTTGCTCGCTGGCGGGCTTGACCGCGGCAATGAGTTTGATGATCTTCTCCCGTATTTGCAACAGGTGAAGGCGGTCGTACTGTTCGGCCAGACGGCGGATAAAATCGGCCGCATCGCCCAAAAAGCGGGAATAGAAACGATCCGATATGTCGATAATGTGGAAAAAGCCGTCCCGGTTGCTTTCGAGCTTTCCGAGCCGGGCGACGTCATTTTGCTCTCTCCAGCATGCGCCAGCTGGGATCAATACAAAACTTTCGAGGAGAGAGGGGACATTTTTATCAATGCCGTGCATAAGTTGAAATAGAGGGAAAGGGACAGCCCTTCCCCTCTAGTTTACAAAAATAGAGGTGTTGGGCATTGCCGCGGAAAAAGTCTGCGCCGGATTTTTTGCTCATTCTTTTGACGTTTTCGCTCTTGGCCATCGGACTTATTATGGTGTACAGCGCGAGCGCCATTTGGGCGGAATACAAATTCAACGATTCGTTTTTCTTCGCCAAGCGCCAGCTATTGTTTGCGGGCGTCGGCATTATCGCTATGTTTTTTGTCATGAACATCGATTATTGGGTGTGGCGCGACTGGTCGAAAGTGCTGCTTGGCGTCTGTTTTGTGCTGCTCGTTCTTGTGCTCATTCCCGGCATCGGCATGGTTCGCAACGGGTCGCGCAGCTGGATCGGCGTCGGGGCGTTTTCGATCCAGCCGTCCGAGTTTATGAAGCTGGCTATGATCGCTTTTTTGGCCAAATATTTATCGGAAAACCAAAAAAAAATTACGTCATTTAAACAAGGACTGTTGCCGGCGCTTTTGCTTGTGTTTGCCGCGTTCGGCATGATTATGCTGCAGCCGGACTTAGGAACGGGCACCGTTATGGTTGGTACGTGCGTGACGATGATTTTCGTCGCCGGCGCCCGTCTCAGCCATTTTGCCGGGCTTGGCGTTTTGGGGCTCGCTGGGCTTGCCGCCCTCATCCTGTCGGCTCCATATCGAATCAAGCGGATTACATCGTTTTTAAACCCATGGGAAGATCCACTTGGAAGCGGATTTCAAATCATCCAGTCGCTGTACGCCATTGGGCCGGGCGGCTTGTTCGGCCTTGGGCTCGGGCAGAGCAGACAAAAGTTTTTTTATTTGCCGGAGCCGCAAACCGACTTTATTTTCGCCATTTTAGCTGAAGAGCTCGGCTTTATCGGTGGTTCACTCGTTCTCCTGCTCTTTGCTCTTCTTCTTTGGCGCGGTGTGCGCATTGCCCTTGGCGCCCCTGACTTGTACGGAAGTTTTTTGGCGCTTGGCATTATTTCGATGATCGCGATTCAAGTGATGATCAATATCGGCGTTGTGACGGGACTGATGCCCGTTACCGGCATCACGCTCCCGTTTTTAAGCTACGGCGGATCGTCGCTGACGTTGATGTTGATGGCCATCGGCGTGCTGCTTAATATCAGCAGGCATGCCCGGTATTAGGCAAGCGGCGGATGTCCGCCGTTTTTTTGGCGTCTCTCGAACGCAGCCCATCGTCGAACGGTGCCGGCAAATGCGATAAAAACAGGCTCTCTCTTGCATTCATTTGTGATATAATGAAAATAAGTGCAAAAACAAAGAAACGGCAGCGGATGCCGTTTGTTTTTATACCGGTCGTTTCAGCGCGGGCTTTGAAGAAGAAAGCGGGGAATGCGATGGAAAAGGGAAAAGTCGTCGTCTTGGAGGACCGCGTGCCGAAACTGAAGGAGCGGCGCCGCCAGAAAGCGAACCGCCGGCTCATTGCGTACTTATCTTTCTTTTTTCTATTTATTTTGTGCGTCCTTTACTTCCAGTCGCCGCTTGGCGCTGTCGGGCATGTGGAAGTGAGCGGCAACCGTCATCTCACAGCGGAGCGCATCATCAGCTTAAGCGGCATTACGAAGCGGACAAGCTTTTGGAAAGTGAATGAACAAAACGTGGAAAAAAAGCTCACTCGCCATCCAGAAATTAAGGAGGCCACAGTGGAAAAACAGCTGCCGAACACGATCGCCATCCACGTCCGCGAATGGCGGCGAATCGCTTATGTGTATGACCGGCAAACGTTTTTTCCATTGCTTGAAAACGGGCGGCTGTTAAAGCAAGAAGGGACGAAGACGGCGCCAAGCGATGCGCCGGTGCTTGTCGGCTGGAAAGACGGCGACGCCATTGCTGAAATGACGGGGCAGCTCGCCGAACTGCCCGCGGCCGTGCTGGGCGCCATGTCGGAAATTCACTACAAGCCGACGAGGGAATATGAAGACCGCGTCATCGTCTACATGAATGACGGTTATGAAGTAAGCGCGACAATCCGGCAATTTGCGGACAAGCTGTCGCATTATCCTGCGATTGCCGCCGCGCTTGACCGAAACGTCAAAGGAGTCATTCATTTGGAAGTCGGCAGCTATTTTGTTCCTTACTCCCCCCCGAAAAAGGAGGATGGCGATGAAACGACAAGCCCGTAGCCGCCTCCTGCTGACGTTGATCTGCTTGATCTTCGGCGCCATGCTCGGGTTCTCGTACCAACATGCGAAAAACGAAGCATCCCGCCGCGAATGGAGCGACAGCGAGTGGAAAAAAGAGTACGAATATCGCTCGGCGCTTCTTGCTTTGCAAAAAGAAAACCGGTCGCTCAAGCAGCAGCTTGTCAAAAAGCAGGAGGAGCTGGCTGCGTGGGAGAAGAAGCTGGCCGAGGAGCAGGAGAACGAGGCCGGATTGGCAAAAGAAGCGGAACAGCTGCGCATGCATGTCGGAAAAGCGAGGGTGAAAGGGAAAGGTGTAGCAGTCACCCTTTCCGATTCCTCTTATATCCCCTCTGAAGCGAGCGCTACCAATTATATCGTTCATGAACAGCACGTATGGAAAGTTGTTCACGAGTTGCTCATTTCCGGCGCCGAAGCGGTCGCTATTAATGGGCAGCGCATTTCCCACCGTTCATACATCGTCTGCAACGGCCCAGTCATTGAGGTCGATGGAACGCAGCATGCCGCTCCGTTTGTCATTTCGGCCATTGGCAATCCGGACGTGCTCATGTCCGCTCTAGAGCTTCCCGGCGGCATCGTCGACGAACTTGTCGAAGACCATATCGACGTAAAAGTGGAAAAGCAAGGAGCGATCGTGTTGGATCCGGTGTTTGCGCCCGAGCCGTAAAACGGGCGGAAAGGGGCGGTGAAGCGCATTGGAACGGAAAAATCGATTCTATTTTGCCGGCGTAGCTGCCATATTCGGTGTGATGCTGGCCGTCGGGCTTCGGACGACGCTGCATCCGGAAGGACGCGACACGCGCGACATTTGGGAGTTGCGCGCCGATTTGACAAAAGAGCAGAAGCTTGAACAACGGCTGCTTGAGGAGCTAGAGAGTTACGAGGAAACATTGCGCCGCTACCGGCGGGAACACGAGGCGGGCGGCGCGACAGAGCTTGAAGCGACAGTCGCGAAGCTGAGGGAAGAAGCCGGGCTGACAGAAGTGAGAGGAAGCGGTCTCGTGTTGACGATCGCGCCGCTTTCGGCGGCCGGCTACGTTGGTCCGGCCGTTGCCGCCGTATCGCCCGAGCTATTGCAACGGTTAGTGAATGAGTTGAACAAATACGGGGCGAAAGAAATCGCCATCGACGGTGAGCGACTGACGAACCGGACGGCCATTCGCGATGTCAATGGCGCAACGAAAGTCGGGAGCCGCTCAGTGAGGCTGCCAGTCGAAGTGAGAGCAATCGCCGATGATGCGGACAAGCTGTACAGCGGGCTCGCCGTTTCGCCGATCCGCGATGATTTCGCCGTGGAAAACTTGGAGCTGTCAATATCCAAGCCCCAGCCGCTCGTTGTCATTCCGCCCGCGGCTAGCCGCCCTGATGTGAAATACATGGAGACAGCGAACGGCGGCAAGGAGGAGAAATAGCATGTGGCTTCCGCTTCTCGGATTGCTTCTTGGGTTTGCCATCGGCGTTTTCGCCGGCTGGGAAGTTCCCGATGAATATTCCAATTATTTGTCGATTGCCATTTTGGCCGCCTTTGATACATTAATCGGAGGATGGCGCGCCCACCTGCAGCGGACGTACGACGAAACCGTATTTATAACCGGGTTTTTTTTCAACATTGTTCTGGCCGCAACTTTAACTTTTCTTGGGGTGCATCTTGGTGTAGACTTGTATTTAGCGGCTGTGTTCGCCTTCGGCGTCCGCTTGTTTCAAAACATTGCCATCATCCGCCGCCTTTGGCTTGCTGAGTGGGCCAAGCGGCGGTACAATCGCGAAAAAAGTTAGGCAAAAGACAGGGAAAGTGTTTTCGCGTGTTGAATTATATAGGGTAAAACAAAATATAGTGTTGTTGCGAAACTCGCAAACTAGACATAGACCAATAGACAAAGAGATGGGAAATTTCAGCCGAAAAAGGAGGTGTCGCTGCTTACTGAAACGCCGGCCGGCACCGGCGCGTTTTTAGTAGGCAGATGCCAAAAAATGAGCAGCAATGAGATCGTCGTTAGCCTGGATGTCGGAACATCGAGCGTGAAAGTCATCATCGGGGAAATGCTAGGCAGCTCCATCAATATTATCGGGGTGGGCAATGTCAAAGCGGAAGGGCTCAAAAAAGGGGCGATTGTTGATATAGATAAAACGGTGCAGTCGATCAGACGGGCCGTCGAGCAAGCGGAGCGGATGGTCGGTTTATCGATCCGCCGTGTGATCGTCGGGGTGGCCGGCAGCCATATTCAGCTCCATGACTGCCACGGCATTGTCGCCGTCGCGAGCGAAAACCGGGAAATCAGCGATGAAGATGTCGCCCGCGTCATCGATGCCGCGCAAGTTGTCTCTATTCCTCCCGATCGGGAAATCATCGGCGTCGTTCCGCGCCAGTTTATCGTCGACGGGTTGGACGGCATTCATGATCCGCGCGGCATGCTCGGCGTCCGCTTGGAAATGGAAGGCACTATGGTGACTGGTGCGAAGACGGTATTACATAATCTTCTTCGCTGTGTGGAGCGGGCAGGCTTGGAAATCAGCGATATTTGTCTTCAGCCGCTGGCGGCCGGTTCGCTCGTGCTGTCCGATGACGAACGGCATTTGGGGGCGGCGCTCGTTGACCTGGGAGGCGGCTCGACAACGGTCGCTGTCTTTGAGCAAGGGACGTTGCAAGCTGTCTCTTCGCTGCCGGTCGGCGGGGAGCACATTACGAAAGACTTGGCCATCGGATTGCGGACGACAACGGACGATGCCGAAAAAATCAAACTGAAGCACGGACATGCATTTTACGACTACGCTTCGGAGGAAGAAGTGTTCAGCGTGCCGATCATGGGCACCGATCAACACCAGCAGTTCAGCCAGCTGGAGATCGCCGATATTATTGAGGCGAGACTGGAAGAAATTTTGCAAATGGTTCAGCAGGAAGTGCGTCGTCTCGGGTTTCGCGATCTCCCCGGCGGCTATGTGCTGACCGGCGGCGTCGCCAATATGCCAGGGTTGCTTGAGCTGGCCCACGTCGTTTTAGGGACGAGCGTCCGCATTGCCATGCCGGATTATATCGGTGTGCGCGACCCGCAGTATACGATCGGCGTTGGTTTGCTCAAGTTCGCCTACCGGCAGGCGCAGCTGCAAGGGAAAACGGTCCCGGTTGCCGCTGCGGTGGAGCCGGTCGAGCGCTCCTCGCCAAAACAGCAGTCGAAACCGAAAAAGAAAGAAGACCATTTTGGGAAGAAGGTCAAGAGATTTTTTGGTTCTTTCTTTGAATAGAGATTGAAATTTTAGGAGGATTTGGCCATGTTGGAGTTTGAGACAACAGTCGATCAGTTGGCAACGATCAAGGTGATTGGAGTCGGGGGCGGCGGCAACAACGCCGTCAATCGGATGATTGAGCATGGGGTGCAAGGTGTAGAGTTTATTGCGGTCAATACGGATGCACAGGCGCTCAACTTGTCGAAGGCGCCGATCAAGCTGCAAATCGGGGCGAAGCTGACACGCGGCTTGGGCGCGGGGGCGAACCCAGAAGTTGGAAAAAAAGCAGCTGAGGAGAGCAAAGAGCAAATTGAAGAAGCGCTTCGCGGCGCCGATATGGTGTTTGTCACCGCTGGCATGGGCGGCGGCACGGGAACTGGCGCTGCCCCGGTCATCGCCCAAATTGCGCGCGAGTTAGGGGCGCTTACGGTCGGCGTTGTTACGCGCCCGTTTACGTTTGAGGGGCGCAAGCGGGCGACGCAGGCCGCAAGCGGCATCGCCGCCATGAAAGAGGCGGTCGATACGCTCATCGTCATTCCGAACGATCGATTGCTTGAGATTGTCGACAAAAATACGCCGATGCTTGAGGCGTTCCGTGAAGCGGATAACGTATTGCGCCAAGGGGTGCAAGGCATTTCCGATTTGATCGCCGTGCCGGGGTTGATCAACCTTGACTTCGCTGATGTGAAGACGATCATGTCGAATAAAGGTTCGGCATTGATGGGGATTGGCATCGCCAGCGGCGAAAACCGAGCTGCTGAGGCAGCAAAAAAAGCCATTTCCAGCCCGCTGTTGGAGACGTCGATCGACGGCGCGCAAGGGGTGCTCATGAACATCACCGGCGGCATGAACTTAAGTTTGTACGAAGTGCAGGAGGCTGCCGACATCGTCGCTTCGGCGGCCGACCAAGAAGTGAACATGATCTTCGGCTCCGTTATTAATGAGAACTTAAAGGACGAGATCATCGTGACGGTCATTGCGACCGGATTCAACGAAAACGTCGCTTCGCAGCCGCGGCCGCCGCGCATTGGCATCGGCACTGTGCCGAAAGCGGCGCCGGCGCCAAAGCGGGAGAAGCGCGAAGAGCCGATACAAGACTATGCGGCGCTCCGCTCGGGGCAAGCAGAAGATCCGCTTGACATTCCCGCTTTCTTGCGCAACCGCAACCGCCGCCGCTAGATGGCGAAACGAGGGTGTCCCAAAAGCAACGGGACACCCTTTCTTCATCACAAGATGCATGCACGAACGTGCACGAAGCACTTTGGTGAAACAATATATTGTATCTCTCTTAAAGAAAGACGATCTTTTGAGACAGCCTCGCTTTTCCGATTAGGACCAAAAACTTCTCGCGTTGGCCGCCCGCTCTCTCGCAACGAAAGGGCGAAAAAGAGAAGGCGGGCTAGGCTTTCGTGCCGGCCGATTTGATCCGCCGTGGTTCCCCCTGTTTTGACAAAACATCTCCTTTTTCACCGCCACCGATTGACAGACTTTCCCTCGCAAGGTGCTATATACTTGTTTCAGACAAAGCCGATATGGGCGGGGGAGGGGCTTGACGGTTGGTCGTCTATCTCGATGTGATTTGGCTGTTGAACGTCTGTTTTGACGCGTTGCTTCTTTGGCTGACGGCGCTCATGCTCAAGCGGCCGATCGTCTGGTGGCGTCTGTTGGCTGGGGCGTTGATCGGTTCGCTGCTTGTCATATTGCTGTTTACCCCGTTTTCCGCCATCGCCCAGCACCCGTTGGTAAAAGTAGCTGTTTCCGTGTTGATCGTGTGGGCCGCCTTCGGGTTTAAGCGCCCGCGCTATTTGCTTGAGAATATGCTGGCGTTTTACTTTGCCACGTTCGCCGTCGGCGGCGGCATGCTGGCGGTTCATTATGTTTTCGCGCACCAACTGTCCGTCCGCCAAGGAATGCTTCTCATGCATCATCCCGGAGCGGGCGATCCGGTCAGTTGGCTGTTTGTTGTCATCGGGTTTCCGGTTTTATGGCTTTTTTCTCGCCGAAGGGTGGAGGCGATTCGCGAAAAAAAACTGCGGTTTGAATATATCATTGAGGTCAAGATCGTATGGGACGGGCGGCCGCTTATGCTGCGCGGCTTGATTGACAGCGGCAACCAGCTCGTCGATCCGTTGACAAAAACGCCGGTGATGGTAGTCGAACAGGAAAAAGCAAAGGCCGTGCTTCCTGAGGAGCTACTGGGTTGTCTCAGCTCTCCCATGATGCTGGCTTCCCCGCCGGAGCGGTGGGTCCATCGCCTCCGTCTCATTCCGTACCGTGCGGTCGGCAGCGGTCCACAAATGATGGCGGCGGTTAAGCCAGACCGCATTATGCTGCGGTACGAAAACGAATGGTTGGAAGTAGCGCAAGGGCTTGTGGCGCTAAGCGCTGATCCGCTGTCGACGGATGGGGAGTACGACTGCATCGTCCATCCGAAAATGGTGCAGGCGGGAAGAAAGCTGACCGCTTCGTAGGTTTTGTTAGTATATCATACTCACTTTTGATCCGTTTAGAAGGGGGATTTTCATGAGAAAATGGAAACTTCGCTTCATGAACTGGCTGTATAAGCTTTTGGCCAAGCTTGGCCTGAAGGCGGATGAAATTTATTATATCGGAGGCAGCGAAGCCCTCCCGCCGCCGCTGACAAAGGAAGAAGAGGAGCAGCTGATTGCCAGGCTCGCCGCCGGTGATGACACGGCAAGATCGCTTTTGATCGAACGCAATTTGCGTCTTGTCGTCTACATTGCGCGCAAGTTTGAAAACACCGGCATTCACATTGAAGATTTGATCAGCATTGGAACGATCGGCCTCATTAAGGCGGTCAACACGTTCAACCCAGAGAAGAAGATCAAGCTGGCGACATACGCGTCGCGCTGCATTGAAAACGAAATTTTAATGTATTTGCGCCGCAACAACAAAGTGCGGGCGGAAGTGTCGTTTGATGAACCGCTCAATATCGACTGGGATGGCAACGAGCTGTTGCTTTCCGACGTGTTGGGAACGGATGACGACGTGATTACGAAAGATTTGGAAGCGGATGTCGACCGGCGCTTGCTCTTAAACGCCTTGCGCCAGCTGAGCGACCGCGAGAAGCAAATTATGGAATTGCGTTTTGGCCTCTCCGGCGGCGAAGAAAAGACGCAAAAAGACGTCGCTGATTTGCTCGGTATTTCGCAATCGTACATATCGCGGCTCGAGAAGCGGATCATTAAACGGTTGCGCAAAGAATTCAATAAAATGATGTAGCGGGCGGCGGGAGCGAAATTCCGCCGCCTTTTTCCGCGTCGGACAGGCTGTGCATATTTTTCCCTTCCAAGGAGATACTGAAAATTGACGACTTAGCATCTCCTGATGGGAGGGAACAACTTGACGAGGAACAAAGTCGAGATTTGCGGCGTAGACACTTCGAAGCTTCCCGTCCTCAAAAATGAGGAAATGCGTGAACTGTTTCGACGGATGCATGAGGGGGATTTGGAGGCAAGAGAAAAATTAGTAAACGGCAACTTGCGCCTCGTGTTGAGCGTCATTCAGCGCTTCAACAACCGAGGCGAATTTGTCGATGATTTGTTTCAAGTCGGCTGCATCGGACTTATGAAATCGATTGATAATTTTGACCTCAATCAAAACGTGAAGTTTTCCACTTACGCCGTGCCGATGATCATCGGCGAAATCCGCCGCTATTTGCGCGACAACAACCCGATCCGCGTTTCGCGCTCGCTGCGCGACATCGCCTACAAAGCGTTGCAAGTGCGAGAGCGGCTCATGAGCGAGACGGCGAAAGAACCGTCAACCGAGGAAATTGCCAAAGAACTCGGCGTCGCCCATGAGGAAGTGGTTTTTGCCCTCGATGCCATTCAAGATCCTGTTTCGTTGTTTGAGCCGATTTACAACGACGGCGGCGACCCGATTTATGTGATGGACCAGCTGAGCGATGAGCGCAACCGTGACAGCCAATGGATCGAAGAAATCGCCTTGAAGGAAGGGCTTCGGCGGTTGAATGAGCGGGAAAAAATGATCATCCGTAAACGCTTTTTCCAAGGAAAGACGCAAATGGAAGTGGCCGAGGAAATCGGCATTTCCCAAGCGCAAGTGTCGAGGCTCGAAAAAGCGGCGATCCGGCAAATGAATAAAAACATCCAAGTATGACAGGCTGCAGGTGCAGCCTTTTTCTTTGGCACATAACTGCACATTTGGCTTCATATAGATGAAAAAGAGGGAGAGAGGAAAGGCGGGGAGAAAAACCGTGATGAGAATTTCCGAATTTCAGACGAAAGATGTCGTCAATGTAGCCAATGGGAAGAAGCTTGGCAATATTGGGGACATTGATATTGATTTAGATACTGGAAAAATCCGCTCGCTCATTATTTTAGGCGCCGGAAAGATGCTCGGGCTGTTCGGCCGCGAAGAGGCGGTCGTCATTCCATGGCAGAACATCGTCAAAATCGGAGCCGATGTTATTTTAGTCCGCCTTCATGATTCCGATTAAACGGCTGGTGCAACGATTGGCCCCGTCGCTTGCAACGCGGCAGGACGATGTTGCAGACCTTTCCGCTTTTCGTGGGCAGATCGGCTATGCCGCCAGCGCGGTTTTCGGGCGGCAATAAGGGTTGGACAATTTCTGCGGCAATGTTTCGACAAAATCATAAATAAAGGTTATCATGGACAAACAAACTATGATAAAATAGGAAAAAAAGTGATAAAAAACTACAAAAAACAGCGTGAGGTTGACGCGAATGCCGGACATTTTTCAACAAGAAGCCCGCGGCTGGCTCCGCTGCGGTGCGCCTCCGTTTGCTGGAGCCGTCGCTGGATTGACGACGAAACATGGCGGGGAGAGCAAAGGGCCGTTCGCTTCGCTGAATATGGGGCTGCACGTCGGCGACGATCGCACGGTTGTTGTCGCCAACCGCGGGCGTTTGGCGCAATGGCTCTCATTCCCGCTTGAGCGATGGGTATGTTGTGAACAAGTGCATGGCGCCGACATTCGGAAGGTGACGAAAAACGAACGGGGGAACGGAGCGCAAGATTTCGCCACGGCGGTTCCAGGGGTCGACGGGTTGTATACAGACGAAGCGGAGGTGTTGCTCGCGCTTTGTTTTGCCGATTGTGTGCCCATTTATTTTGTGGCGCCATCTGCTGGGTTAGTCGGCCTTGCTCATGCCGGGTGGCGGGGAACGGCCGGCGGCATCGCTGGTCACATGGTGCGGCTTTGGCAAACGCGCGAACACATCGCGCCGAGCGACATCTATGTTGCCATCGGACCTGCCATCGGTCCGTGCTGTTATACGGTTGACGACCGTGTCGTGGACAGTCTGCGCCCGACGCTTCCTCCGGAAAGCCCGTTGCCATGGCGGGAAACAAGCCCAGGGCAATATGCGCTCGACTTAAAGGAAGCCAATCGGCTTCAGTTGATCGCGGCTGGCGTTCCGAACAGCCATATTTATGTGTCAGAACGCTGTACAAGCTGTGAGGAAGCGTTGTTTTTTTCCCATCGCCGCGACCGCGGAACGACTGGAAGGATGTTGGCGTTTATCGGCCGAAGGGAGGAGACGGCATGACGGTGCGCGACAACTTGGCGGCCATTCGCCGAGAAATCGAGGCGGCCTGCGCTCGCGTCGGCCGCGATCCGGCCGGCGTGCGCATCGTGGCGGTCACTAAATATGTCGATGCCGAGCGGGCGATGGAGGTGCTTGACGCCGGCATTGCCGACCTCGGCGAAAACCGCTCCGACCAATTGATTGAAAAGCATGCACGGATCGGAAATCAAGCGACGTGGCATTTCATTGGGACGCTTCAGTCGCGCAAAGTCAAAGACATTATTGATAAAGTCGATTACATTCATTCACTCGACCGCTTGTCGCTCGCGAAAGAAATTGAAAAACGGGCGGTGCGGCCAGTAAAATGTTTTGTGCAAGTGAACGTGTCGGGGGAAGTGACCAAACACGGGCTCGCCCCCGAAGAAACGATTCCGTTTATTGAACAACTTCGCGCCTTTTCGCGCATCGAAGTCGTCGGATTGATGACGATGGCGCCGCACACGGACGACGAAGCGGTATTGCGCGCTTGCTTCCGCCGATTGCGGATGCTGAAGGAACACGTTCAGGCGATGGGAATGGCCCATGCGCCATGCACCGAACTGTCAATGGGCATGTCAAACGATTACACGATCGCCATCGAGGAAGGAGCGACGTTTGTGCGCATAGGCAGCGCGCTTGTTGGATCATTGTAGGAGGTGAAACCGGATGGGATTGATGAAAAAATTCCGTGATTATTTTTTAGAAGAAGACTACGAAGACTATGAAGAAGAATATGAGGCGCCACAGCCGGAAGAAGAGGCGCTGCCGAAGACGGCAGGCAAGGCGAACGTCGTCAGCCTGCAAAGCGTGCAAAAATCGGCGAAAGTCGTGCTTGCTGAGCCGAGGGTGTATGCGGAGGCGCAGGAGATCGCCGACCATTTGAAAAGCCGGCGCGCGGTCATCGTCAACTTGCAGCGCATCCAGCATGAGCAGGCGAAGCGGATCGTCGACTTTTTAAGCGGCACGGTGTACGCCATTGGCGGCGACATTCAGCAAGTCGGCACAAAAATTTTTTTATGCACCCCGGAAAACGTCGACGTCAGCGGCTCGATTTCGCTCGACGGCGAGGATGACAGACCGATGAAGAGGTGGTAGCTGTTGGATTATGTACTCACGTTTTTGACGACAGTGATTCAAGTGTACTCGTATGCGCTGATCATTTATATTTTAATGTCATGGTTTCCCAATGCGCGCGAAACGCGGTTCGGACAGATGTTGGCCGCTATTTGCGAGCCGTATTTAGAGCCGTTTCGGCGGGTCATTCCGCCGCTTGGCATCATTGACGTCTCCCCAATCGTCGCGTTTATCGTTCTTGAATTCGCGACGAGAGGGCTTCACGCCCTGTTCGACATTCTTCAGTCGCAGTTTTAACTTCGTTTTGCGCGCACGGCGCCGCCGCTCTCCGCCCGGCAGGCAAAAAGGCGGAAGGGCGAAACTCGCAGAGAGGAATCCGTTGTGGGTTCCTTTCTTCCATGAAAGCAAGGTGACGTCGAGTGGAGCTGTATCAGCATTTTCGCAAAGAGGAACATCCGTTCATTGATCAAGTGCTCGAGTGGAAGGAGATGGTGAGCCGTCAGTACGCTCCGAAGCTGACCGATTTTCTCGATCCGCGCGAGCAGCAAATCGTGCAAAGCATCGCCGGCGGTGCGGAAGATGTGCGCGCGTTCTTTTTCGGCGGCGCCCCGTTTGTCGAGCGGAAGCGGGTGTTTCTCGCTCCGCCGTATATCGACCCTGAGGAAGAGGATTATGGCATTGTACTGTTTGCCGTCCGCTATCCGGCGAAATTCGTTTCCCTTGAACATCGCGACGTGTTGGGGGCGCTGATGTCGCTTGGCTTGCGGCGCGGCAAGTTTGGCGATATTCTCATTCGGGATGGGGAAATTCAGTTTTTTGTTGCTGCTGAAGTCGCCGACTACGTCCGCTTGCATGTCGAAACGATCGGCAAAGCTCCGGTTGCGCTTGAGCCGCTTCCGTTGTCGGCAGCCATGCCGCTTGCCGAAACGTGGGAGGAAGGAACGGTCACGGTGTCTTCTCTAAGGCTCGATGCTGTGCTCGCTCAGGTGTTTCGCCTTGCGCGCGAGAAAGCGCGTGCGCTTGTTGAAAGCGGGCTTGTCAAAGTCAACTGGAAGGTGGTGGACAAGCCGGATTTCCTCTGCGGACCGGGCGATGTCCTGTCGGCGCGCGGTTTTGGCCGCTGCAAGCTGTTTTCGGTGGAAGGGCCGACGAAAAAAGAGCGCTGGCTCGTTCAGATTGGCCGACAAAAATAAGCAAATGACGGCAGGAAATCGGCAAACCATGTCGAATGAAAGTGAAGAAAAGGAATGATGGAGACGGAGGTGGCCGTTGTGCCGTTGACGCCATTGGATATTCACAACAAGGAATTCAGCCGCGGGTTTCGTGGGTACGATGAAGACGAAGTGAACGAGTTTCTCGATCAAGTCATTAAAGACTATGAAATGCTCATCCGTGAAAAAAAGCAGCTGGAAGAAAAAGTGGCCGAACTGACGGAAAAGCTGAACTACTTTGCGAACATTGAAGAGACGCTCAATAAGTCGATTCTTGTTGCACAGGAAGCAGCGGAAGAAGTGAAGCGGAATGCGCAAAAAGAGGCGAAGCTGATCATTAAAGAGGCGGAAAAAAACGCCGAGCGCATCATCAGCGATGCATTAGCGAAATCGCGGAAAATCGCCCTCGAGATCGAGGAGCTGAAGCGGCAGTCGAAAGTGTTCCGCGCCCGTTTCCGCATGCTTGTCGAGGCCCAGCTCGATATGATCAACAGCCGCGATTGGGACGAGTTGATGGAGTATGAGGCGCCGGATTTGGAAGAAGGGGCGAGAGAACCGCTGTCACAGCCTTGACGAACCGAAGACGTTTCGGTTATAATAATTGGCAAAAATCGCCGCATCAGCCGCCGTGGGAGGCGGTTGGCTTTTTTCAGGATGAATAGCGAAATAGCCATCGACGATGAAAGGGACAGTAGCTCTTGTACGACCGGTCGCAGCGAGCCGGGGATGGTGGAAGCCTGGCATCGGCGCAAGAGTGAACATCACCCTGGAGTTCCATGCCGAACATCAAGTAGGCCATGGCGCGTCATTCCCGTTACGAATGAAAAGAGGGCTGTGCGTCGTTTGCATGGCCAAGAAGGGTGGTACCGCGAGACCGTTCTCGTCCCTTGCCGGGGGGAGAACGGTTTTTTATTTGGAATCTATCGTTCGAAGGAGGAGCAAGGATGGATTACAAAGAAACGCTGCTCATGCCGAAGACCGACTTCCCGATGCGCGGCAACTTGCCGAAGCGGGAGCCGGAAATGCAAAAAAAATGGGAGGAAATGGACATTTACCGGAAAGTGCAGGAGCGGACGAAAGGACGGCCGCTGTTTGTTCTGCATGACGGCCCGCCGTATGCCAACGGCGACATTCATATGGGTCATGCGCTGAACAAAATTTTAAAAGATATCATCGTCCGCTACAAATCCATGAGCGGCTATTGCGCCCCATACGTGCCGGGCTGGGATACGCACGGCTTGCCGATCGAAACGGCCCTTGCCAAGCAAGGAGTTGACCGCAAATCGATGAGCGTCGCCGAGTTCCGCAAGTTGTGCGAGCAATATGCGTATGAACAAATCGACAACCAGCGCCGGCAATTCAAGCGGCTCGGTGTGCGCGGCGACTGGGACAACCCATACATTACGCTCAAACCGGAGTACGAAGCCCAGCAAATTAAAGTGTTTGGCGAAATGGCGAAAAAAGGGCTCATCTACAAAGGGTTGAAGCCGGTCTATTGGTCGCCGTCAAGCGAATCGGCGCTCGCCGAAGCGGAAATCGAATATAAAGACAAGCGCTCGCCGTCGATTTATGTCGCCTTCCCGGTGAAAAACGGCAAAGGCGTGCTTGAGGGCGATGAGCGAATCGTCATTTGGACGACGACGCCGTGGACGATTCCGGCGAACTTGGCGATCGCGGTTCATCCGGATTTGGATTACCATGTTGTCGATGTCAGCGGAAAACGGTATGTCGTCGCTGCCGCCTTGGCGGAATCGGTGGCGAAAGAAATCGGTTGGGACGCATGGTCGGTCGTCAAAACGGTCAAAGGAAAAGAGCTTGAATACGTCGTGGCGAGACATCCGTTTTATGAGCGCGACTCGCTTGTTGTGTGCGGCGAACACGTCACGACCGACGCCGGTACGGGCTGCGTCCATACGGCGCCGGGCCACGGGGAAGACGACTTTCTCGTTGGGCAAAAATATGGGCTTCCGGTCCTTTGTCCGGTTGATGAACGCGGCTACATGACCGAGGAAGCGCCGGGATTTGCCGGGATGTTTTACGAAGACGCCAACAAGGCGATTACACAGAAGCTTGAGGAAGTCGGCGCTTTGTTGAAGCTTGGGTTTATCACCCACTCGTATCCGCACGACTGGCGGACAAAGCAGCCGACGATTTTCCGGGCGACAACGCAATGGTTTGCATCGATCGATAAAATCCGCAACGAGCTGCTTCAAGCGATTAAGGAAACGAAATGGATTCCGGAGTGGGGGGAAATCCGCATCCACAACATGGTGCGCGACCGCGGCGACTGGTGCATTTCCCGCCAACGCGCCTGGGGGGTGCCGATTCCGGTCTTTTACGGCGAAAACGGTGAACCGATCATCACCGATGAGACGATTGAGCATGTGTCGAACCTGTTCCGCCAATACGGGTCGAACGTCTGGTTTGAGCGCGAGGCGAAAGACTTGCTGCCGGAAGGATTCACCCATCCGTCGAGCCCGAACGGCATCTTTACGAAAGAAACGGACATTATGGACGTCTGGTTTGACTCCGGTTCGTCGCACCAAGCCGTGTTGGTCGAACGCGACGATCTCGTGCGTCCGGCTGATCTGTACTTGGAAGGGTCCGACCAATACCGCGGCTGGTTCAACTCATCGCTGTCCACCGCCGTTGCCGTCACCGGCAAAGCGCCGTATAAAGGCGTGTTGAGCCACGGCTTTGTCTTGGACGGCGAAGGGCGGAAAATGAGCAAGTCGCTCGGCAACGTCGTCGTGCCGGCGAAAGTAATGGAACAGTTCGGCGCCGACATTTTGCGCCTTTGGGTCGCGTCGGTCGACTACCAAGCGGACGTGCGCATCTCCGACCATATTTTAAAACAAGTGTCGGAAGTGTACCGAAAAATCCGCAACACGTTCCGGTTTATGCTCGGCAACTTATTCGATTTTGACCCGAGCGAAAACGCCGTGCCGGTCGGGGAGCTGGGCGAAGTCGACCGCTACATGCTGGCGAAGTTGAACAAGCTGATCGCCAAAGTGAAAAAGGCCTACGACCGCTACGATTTCGCCGCGGTTTACCATGAGATGAACCATTTCTGCACCGTCGAGCTGAGCGCATTTTACTTGGATATGGCGAAAGACATTTTGTACATCGAAGCGGCCAATTCTCGCGCCCGCCGCGCCGTGCAGACCGTATTGTATGAAACGGTCGTCGCATTGGCGAAGCTCATCGCGCCGATTTTGCCGCACACAGCCGATGAAGTGTGGGAGCATATCCCGAACCGGAAAGAGCCGGTCGAAAGCGTCCAGCTCACCGACATGCCGGAGCCGATCGCCATCGATGGCGAGGAAGCGCTCTTGGCGAAATGGGATGCGTTTATGGACGTGCGCGATGACATGTTAAAAGCGCTCGAGAATGCGCGCAATGAAAAAGTGATCGGCAAATCGCTGACGGCCAGCGTCATCGTCTACCCGAAAGACGAGGCGCGGAAGCTATTGGCGTCGCTTGATGCCGACTTGCGCCAGCTTCTCATCGTTTCCGCCTTTTCGATCGCCGATGAGCCGTATGACGCCGCGCCGGCCGAAGCCGAGCGGCTCGACCACGTGGCCGTCCTCGTCCGCCCGGCGGAAGGCGAGACGTGCGAGCGGTGCTGGACGGTGACGAAAGAAGTCGGCGCCGATCCATCGCATCCAACGCTTTGCCCGCGCTGCGCGCACATTGTGAACGAACATTATTCCGCATAATCGAGTAGGAGAGGGTGAATGCCGGGCGCACACGAAAAGCGGCAAGGCTGCCTTCCTGGCGGCCTTGCCGCTTGCTTTTGGTGGAGGAAAAAACCAAAACGATGGTGTAAAAAGCGCAAAGGGATCAGGGGGGTTGTCAAGAAAAAGTGCAGAATGTTGCAGTGTATAAATTTATATACATGCTCATTGAAAACTTAACATTTGACTTCTCCTGCAACGAGCTTCCTCCCCCATGGCGCAGCCTGCGGGTTGAGCCTACAAGATTTTTAGAGGAAATGATGCAGCGCTTAGGGTGT
>NZ_LDPD01000013.1:124771-124957 GCF_001026865.1 Geobacillus sp. ZGt-1
CTTCATGTTGCATGTATATAGTTGTGTAGTTGAATCAATTCTATAGTTGAACGAATTCTGTCAAACTCCGTGTCTCATGAGCCTCCGTCGCATTTACTCCATTATCTTCGACCACACGTTTGCTTAAAATTATAAGGTTTATAGCGCAATTTTCCTATTATTTGTTAATATACTGTGAATTTCCAT
>NZ_LDPD01000013.1:125070-125195 GCF_001026865.1 Geobacillus sp. ZGt-1
ATGGCGTCCCGCTTAAAAGCAGAAGCCATTTTCATATTGGTATTTTCCGGGGCTTTGATGTTTGATTGCCTCAATCCCCATACCATCAATCCAGCGGAATGGATCTTATATACGAAATACTTGGT
>NZ_LDPD01000013.1:125265-125333 GCF_001026865.1 Geobacillus sp. ZGt-1
ATTCACTGGATCGCGATGAACGACATCATTCGAAACCCACAAAAGATTGTCTTCTGCCAAGCTTTGAT
>NZ_LDPD01000013.1:125407-125520 GCF_001026865.1 Geobacillus sp. ZGt-1
CAGCGGGTTGGGATCTTTTCGCTTTTCTGTTTCCACTATATGTGATCCATTTTCTTCTTCCATTTCTATGGGCGTGGATGATTGGATTGTCCACAGGCGCTGTTTACGCCTAT
>NZ_LDPD01000013.1:125575-125651 GCF_001026865.1 Geobacillus sp. ZGt-1
TGCTGTTTTCTTTGGAATATCGCAACCCATCCTTCTCCTTGTGGGGAAACCATCGTTGGCCTTACATTGACCCGTT
>NZ_LDPD01000013.1:125837-126050 GCF_001026865.1 Geobacillus sp. ZGt-1
CATTCTGTTGGCAAACGACGTCAAACTCTATCAACAAATTAAACATCAGGCTCAGCCCAAGAACATCCCGTTGCATGGATATTGGAAAATCAAGGAGATCGAGGTGAATCCGAAATCCACGTATCCGATCAAAGCCACACTCTCTCTGCATCCGAAAGAACACACCGTTCGTTTTTCGATCAACGAGCAATTTCAAATCGATCACATCCAAGG
>NZ_LDPD01000013.1:126196-126320 GCF_001026865.1 Geobacillus sp. ZGt-1
AAGCCAACTGGTATCCGCAGCCAGTGGATTCAAAGCTTTACTATATCGACTCATCCGGAACGCTTCATTCAAATGTGGAAACGAAAACATGTACACGAGTCAAAATGATTGTCGGAAAGGAAAA
>NZ_LDPD01000013.1:127534-127909 GCF_001026865.1 Geobacillus sp. ZGt-1
CAATCCATCATTCTAGCCAACATCGTTATTGGTTCCATAGCCTCTTACGAAATGAAGCTGGAACCGCAGTAAAGACGAGAACAAGCGATATAATATTTGGAGAGGAGAAGGGATAACATGATCGTGAACCGAAAAAAGAAATGGAAATCAAAATGGGCATCTTTATCGCTTGCAGCAGCAGTAATAGCCACTGCCGGTGCAGCGGGAGCAGAATCCGCAACAGCCTTTTTAGATGGGTCAAGTACTTACAGCAATACAAAAACTATTAGAGCAAATACAAATGGTACAGGGAATATTCATGCTGTAAATAATGGTGCCAATACCCAAACGAGAGGCTATGCTTACAAATCGATTGATTGGTGGCCCGACAGCGTC
>NZ_LDPD01000013.1:127916-128022 GCF_001026865.1 Geobacillus sp. ZGt-1
CCACCAACTGGCTCAATCCTAGGCAAGAAGAAACGCGCAATTTTACACAACAAGAAGGCGATAAATATTATGGCCAAATTGTTGGTCAAACGGTTGGTTCAAGAGG
>NZ_LDPD01000013.1:128047-128178 GCF_001026865.1 Geobacillus sp. ZGt-1
CGATGCCGAATCCGGATGATAAAGGAGTCAGGGATACGCGTAAAAAATAAAGCGGTCCCTGACCGCATTTTTTCTTTTGTCAACTTCTTGGAAAGAAAGCGGTTGATCGGCGATGAGGTGGAAATGGCTGT
>NZ_LDPD01000013.1:128199-128356 GCF_001026865.1 Geobacillus sp. ZGt-1
TGTTGAAAAGCAAGTTATACATTGGTGCTAGTTTCTCGTTTTTTCTTTTGCTGGCCGTACGGTTTACACTATTTTTTACCGATCCGTACAATATGGAGAGTTATGGGGATATCCCTCATGAAGTGTTCATGCTTGTTCAAATCGTTTCGCTCTTTTA
>NZ_LDPD01000013.1:128600-128936 GCF_001026865.1 Geobacillus sp. ZGt-1
CCGCTCGTGCTCACCGTCCTGTACGGCGTCATCATCGCACTGCTGTTGGAAACGAAAAAGGTCAGTTTTTTCGCTATTTTGCTTGTGTGGATCCTGACCGGACCGATGACGACGGAGCTGTTCATCGATCTGTCCAAAACTGTTCATGCCCGCGACTGGGCGTCGCTGCTGTTTATCGGAAAACACGCGATTCAACGAGCGTATGATTCCTACATCGGGTTTGAGGTCGACCGCGGCGGGGAATGGAAATGGGCCGCGTGGTTTCTTTCCCTTGTCGGGTTGGCGTTGTTGTCGTCGATCCGCTTTACGCAGACGAGAAAGGAGCGAAACGCCGTC
>NZ_LDPD01000013.1:128952-129901 GCF_001026865.1 Geobacillus sp. ZGt-1
TCTTCCCGTTTCTGATCGTCCTAACCGCCTACCACTCCTTGCAAACGAACACCAAGGCGTTCACTCGGGCCGATCAGACGACCGAACTCGAGGAGTACCGTCGAATGCCGCAAACCATCAAAGCCGATTTGCGCTACCGTATCCAGTCGTATGACCTTTCTTTGCATGGATCGCGTGCGGTCGTGCGCGTGGCCTTGTCCCAGTTGGAAACGAACCGGCCCACGTTTCAACTGTACCATTTGTATCCGCTCCACTCGATTGAAGCGGACCATCAGCCCGTCAAGTTTACAAGAAACGGCGATCTCGTGACCGTGTGGCTGCCGAAACGCACCTCGACGCTCACGTTTTCGTATGAGATCGTCGATACAGCTCTCATCCCGTACACCAATGGCCGTATCGTTCTGTTGGCTGATCGAGCGTGGTATCCGAAAAAACGAGCTACACACATGTATCGGACCTACGAATATCGAGTAGCGGGAACGAGAGCTTGGGGCGGGGCATTCACCGATCAATTCTTTCCGGACGAAACATATACGTTTACCTTGAACGTAGACNGCGATGTGCTGTTTTGCAATGTGCCAAAGCGGGGGACGGTTTACCGAGGGAAGGCGCAAGCGGTCACCTTGATCAAAGGGCAAGGGCATCAACTCGTCGATCAAGGATATGAGATCACCTACCCGGCCGATTGGCCGCACATGGCGGAACGGGCGCCGACGGTCATCCACCAGATGGAAAAAACATTCCGTCATGTACAACAAATCGCATCAACGGCGGTTTCATCGTTGCCGAACAAGATTGTCTTCTCTAGTTTCGGACTGTCCTCCTTTCTCGCAAACGATCATCTTGTATATAACACAAATGACTTATATGGGATCGATCAATATATTATGGAACAAAATTTTTACGAAAAAATACTTCGGCTTTCCGTACCGCCGAAAGGATCGCGGAT
>NZ_LDPD01000013.1:130307-131328 GCF_001026865.1 Geobacillus sp. ZGt-1
GTTGGAGTTCAATGCCGGACAGGTGTTGCTGGGGGAGGAACGGATCAGCACCGGCACGAGAGTAAAACGGGTGAACGAGATCGGCTATTTGCCGCAAGAGTTTATGATGTACCCGGAGCTGACGATGTATGAAGTGCTTGAGCATCTCGCTGTCTTGCAAGGTGAACATCCCGCCGCCTGCCGATCCAAAATCGAGAAGGTCATCGAACAAGTCAACTTGTCTTCGCACATCAACAAAAAAATGCGCGAGCTGTCCGGCGGCATGCGGCGGCGGGTGGGCATTGCCATGCTGCTGCTTCGGGAGCCGTCCATCCTNNNNTTTGACGAGCCGACGGCCGGGCTTGACATCCGTGAGCGCGTACGGTTTCGCAATTTGTTGAAGCGGCTGGGGCACGATCATACGATCGTCATCTCTTCGCATCTTGTCGAGGACATTGAATTTCTGTGCACCAAAATCGGGGTGTTGGACCGCGGCACGGTGCTGTTTGAAGGCAGCCCGGACGAGCTCAAGCAAAAAGCCGCCCCTTATACGTATGAGTTGGAGGTGCCGTTTGCGGAACTCGACTCGATCATGGCCACCAACGAAGTCGTGCAAATGAGCGAAGAGCCTTCCCACGTCGTCGTGCGCGTCTTGTCCGAAGAGCCGATCGGTCGGCGCGTCGCCCCGCGGCTGATGGACGGATATTTGGCGTTGTTGAAAGAGGCGGAAACGCATGGATAAAAAGACGATCGCCCATCATTTTTCTTTTGACCGCCGCTTGCTCGGCCGATTGTACTGGTTTCCGTTTCTCGTCTATGGGCTGTGCGTCGGGTTGATGGGGATCTTGTCCGCCCGCTCCGACGAACCGTTTTTGCCGTACACCGTCATCCAAGGCATCGCCGTGCCGATCGCCGGATGGCATCTCGTCTTTTTGTACCGCCATTTGTACGACGAAGGGGCGAAAGAAGCGCTGTTATGGCATTACCGAAAAACGGTCGTCTTCGACTTGGTTCGCTATGCTGTTTTGCATGGGGGATGCAT
>NZ_LDPD01000013.1:131333-131435 GCF_001026865.1 Geobacillus sp. ZGt-1
TTCTTGTCGCGGCGGTCATATGGATTCATGGAACGATGTTTCTCACCGCACCCGTGTTGGTGCACCTGTTTCTGCTGTTTTCGTTTTACCAGTTGATTGGGC
>NZ_LDPD01000013.1:131443-131613 GCF_001026865.1 Geobacillus sp. ZGt-1
TTAGGCGTCTTTGGCAGCCTAGATATCGCCTTATCGGTCATCGCGGTCTATACCTTTATGGAAGTCGCAACGCAAGGAACGTTCATGCCGTGGCCACATCTGTTTTTGTTTCAAGCGCCGGCCGATTCGCTGCCCCTCCTTCTCCCCATGATGTGGCTGGGGGCGGGCAT
>NZ_LDPD01000013.1:131637-134931 GCF_001026865.1 Geobacillus sp. ZGt-1
ACGGGAGTTTTGGTAAACGAATTGGAAGCCATCGGCTGAATGTGGGAATGAGGAGCTTCTATGGAACGATGTCCGTTCGTTTAGTGCACCCGGCCGCATACTCCTCTTGTCGCTTCCATGGTCAGGAAGTGGGAAGTCGTTTCTCCTTTTTATCATGGCTAATTGAGATGGCCGCCGTAAATCGAAAAAAGCTCTCTATAAAGTCTTGACTGACTCCTTTTTGCCGCTTCATTTGTTTGCCATGGCGAATTATGCTACAATGCAAAAAGGATGAATGAGAAGGACAGGGGGACTTGGCACGGTGGCATACTATTGGATTGCGGCGGCGGTCATCATCCTCGATCAATGGACGAAATGGCTTGTCGTCCGCTATATGCGACTTGGGGAAAGCATCCCGGTCATTGACAATGTACTCTATATTACGTCGCACCGCAATCGCGGCGCGGCGTGGGGGATGCTCGAAGGGCAGTTTTGGCTCTTTTATTTGATTACGGTTATTGTCGTGGCGGCGATCGTGATTTACATCCGCCGCCTGAAGCCTTCCGAGCGCCTGGCCGGCGTGGGGCTTGGGCTGATGCTCGGCGGGGCGATCGGCAATTTTATCGACCGCGTATTCCGGAAAGAAGTGGTCGACTTTATTCATACGTACATCGGCACGTACAGCTTTCCGGTGTTCAATATCGCCGACTCGGCGCTGACCGTCGGCGTCATCTTGCTGTTTGTCCATATGTTTTTTTTCGCGACACCAGAGAAAGGGAATGAGTAGATGGACACGATCACGTTTCACATCGAAGACGAATATGACGGCGAACGAATTGATAAAGTGATCGCGGCGCTCAATGAGGAATGGTCGCGTTCGCAAGTGCAGCAATGGATCAAAAGCGGGCTTGTGACCGTCAATGGCGAGACGGTCAAGGCGAACTACAAATGCGAGGCAGGCGACGCGGTCGCCGTTTCACCGCCGGAGCCGGAGCCGCTCGAGGTCGAGCCGGAGCCGATTCCGCTTGACATTTATTATGAGGATGAGGATGTCCTTGTCGTCAACAAACCGCGCGGCATGGTCGTCCACCCGGCGCCCGGGCATATGCGCGGCACGCTTGTGAATGCGCTTCTCGCCCATTGCCGCGACTTGTCCGGGATCAACGGCGTGCTTCGCCCCGGCATCGTCCATCGCATTGACAAAGACACATCAGGACTATTGATGGTGGCGAAAAACGACGCCGCCCACCGCTCGCTCGTCGAGCAGCTTGTGAACAAAACGGTGACGCGCCGCTACAAGGCGATCGTCCACGGCGTCATTCCACACGATTACGGGACGATCGACGCGCCGATCGGCCGCGACAAGCGCGATCGAAAGAAAATGGCGGTCACCGAAGAAAACGGGAAGGAAGCGGTCACCCATTTCCGCGTGCTCGAGCGGTTTCGCCATTATACGTATGTGGAGTGCCAGCTGGAAACGGGGCGGACGCACCAAATTCGCGTCCATATGAAATACATCGGCTACCCGCTCGCTGGCGACCCGCAATACGGGCCGAAAAAAACGCTCGCCATCGACGGCCAGGCGCTGCACGCCGGGGTGCTCGGCTTCCGCCACCCGCGAAGCGGCGAGTATTTGGAGTTTGAAGCACCGTTGCCTCCAGAGTTTGCCGAATTGCTCGAATGGCTGCGAAAAAACGATTGACAAACGAACACGCCCCCTTTACAATGAAAACAGGTGAACAGGAACCTTTAAGTTCAGTCCTGTGAGGCTGAAAAGGGGTCGGAATGACAAAGAAGGGCGATGTATGCCCATCTTGTTTGGTGATAAGCGCGCCATCCCCCCGCTTCACAGGCGGGGGATTTTTTTATGAAAAGGGGGATTTTTTTATGAAAACAGGCGGGAACGGCCTGGTTGGCGCGCCGCCTGCGGAAACACGCTGGCCGCGGCGTGCATGCGCTGTTAGGAGGTGGACGGAATGCAAAAGGCGGTCGTGATGGATGAACAGGCGATTCGCCGCGCCTTGACGCGCATCGCCCACGAAATCATCGAGAGGAACAAAGGCATTGAAAATTGCCTATTGGTCGGCATTAAAACGCGCGGCATTTACTTGGCGCGCCGCTTGGCTGAGCGGATCGAGCACATCGAAGGGGCGTCCGTTCCCGTCGGCGAGTTGGACATTACGTTGTACCGCGACGATTTGACGGTGAAGACGGACGACCATGAACCGCTTGTGAAAGGAACGAACGTGCCGTTTCCGGTGAGCGAGCGGAATGTCATTTTAGTCGATGATGTGCTGTTTACCGGCCGGACGGTGCGGGCGGCGATGGATGCGGTCATGGATTTGGGCCGCCCGTCGCGCATCCAGCTCGCCGTGCTTGTCGACCGCGGCCATCGGGAACTCCCGATCCGCGCTGATTTCGTCGGCAAAAACGTGCCGACCTCCCGTTCGGAGCTGATTGTCGTCGAGCTTTCCGAAGTGGACGGCGTTGACCAAGTGTCGATTCATGAGAAATAAAACAGCTCCCTTTTAAGCGCAGTCCCGTGAGGCTGCAAAAGGGGCGGAATCGTTTCGGGCGTTTCTGCACCCTCTTTGCGCCTTCATGGGCAAAGAGGGTGTTTTTGTGCACACTAAAAAACGAACTTCGCTCATTTGGCGAAAGGAGAGGCGAAAGATGAACAAACCGGTGTTGGATATTCAAGACCGCCCGACTGTGGGGCAATGGGTGACGTTAAGCTTGCAGCATTTGTTCGCCATGTTTGGGGCGACGATTTTAGTGCCGTACTTAGTCGGGTTGGATCCGTCGATCGCCTTGCTCACAAGCGGGCTCGGGACATTGGCGTTTTTGCTCATTACGAAATGGCAGGTGCCGGCGTATCTTGGCTCCTCGTTCGCCTACATCGCGCCGATCATCGCGGCGAAAACGGCCGGCGGCCCGGGAGCGGCGATGATTGGCAGCTTCCTCGCCGGATTGGTGTACGGGGTTGTCGCCCTCATCATTAAAAAAGCCGGCTACCGCTGGGTGATGAAGCTATTGCCGCCGGTTGTCGTCGGTCCGGTCATCATCGTCATCGGTCTCGGCTTAGCCGGCACGGCGGTCGGGATGGCGATGAACGGCCCGGACGGCAAATACAGCCTGCTTCATTTCTCGGTGGCGCTTGTGACGCTCGCGGCCACGATCGTCTGCTCGGTGCTTGCGCGCGGCATGTTGAGCTTGATTCCAGTGCTTGTCGGCATCGTTGTCGGCTACGTTTACGCCCTCGCTGTCGGACTGGTTGACTTGTCGAAAGTGGCGGCGGCCAAATGGTTCGAATGG
>NZ_LDPD01000013.1:135055-137450 GCF_001026865.1 Geobacillus sp. ZGt-1
AAGTCATCGGCCGCGACCTCATTCAAAAACCGGGGCTGCACCGCTCGATTTTAGGGGACGGAACAGCGACGATGATTTCCGCCTTGCTCGGCGGCCCGCCGAAAACGACGTACGGGGAAAACATCGGCGTGCTCGCGATCACCCGGGTTTACAGCGTCTATGTGCTCGCCGGCGCGGCGGTCATCGCGATCGCCTTTGGCTTCGTCGGCAAAATCACGGCGCTGATCAGCTCGATTCCGACGCCGGTCATGGGCGGCGTGTCGATCTTGCTGTTTGGCATCATCGCCTCGTCCGGATTGCGGATGCTCGTTGACAGCCGCATCGACTTCGGCGCGACGCGCAACTTGGTCATCGCCTCGGTTATCTTGGTGATCGGCATCGGCGGTGCGGTGCTGAAAATCAGCGACAGCTTCCAAATCACCGGCATGGCGCTCTCGGCGATTGTCGGCGTCCTGCTCAACTTAGTGCTGCCGGGGCGTCCGCAAGAAGCGGAAAACTTATTTGAAGCTGAAAACGACAGCGGCCATGTTGCCTAAATCGAATACAAAACACCTTTTAATTAAGTCCCGTGAGGCTTAAAAAGGTGTGAAAACAGGCGCATCCAGGGCCGGAGTGCACCTTCTCCGGTTCTGCCATGCGCTGATCGTCACACCTTGCCCAGCCGGCAAGGTGTTTTTTTGCAAAAAAAGAAAGGGAGAGAGGCCAATGACCCATCTTTTTACATTGAGCGAACTGCCGCTTTCCGACATCACCCGGCTGCTTGATGAAGCGGAAGCGTTCCGCCGCGGCCGCGCTTGGCGCCCGGCCGCGCCGATGTATGTCGCCAATTTGTTTTTCGAACCGAGCACGCGCACGAAATGCAGCTTCGAGATGGCGGAACGGAAGCTTGGGCTTCATGTCATCCCGTTTGACCCGGAACGGTCAAGCGTGCAAAAAGGGGAGACGCTGTACGATACGGTCAAGACGCTTGAAGCGATCGGCGTTGACGCGGTTGTCATCCGCCACCACGAAGATGCGTATTTCGAAGCGCTCCGTCATGCGGTCGGCATCCCGGTCATCAACGCCGGCGACGGCTGCGGGCATCATCCGACCCAGTCGCTCTTGGACTTATTGACGATTCGCCAAGAGTTTGGCGCTTTCACTGGCTTGACGGTGGCGATTATCGGCGACATCCGCCACAGCCGCGTCGCTCGCTCCAATGCGGAAGTGTTGACACGATTGGGCGCGAACGTCCTGTTTTCCGGACCGGAAGAGTGGAAAGACGAAACGAATCCGCACGGGACGTACGTCGAACTCGATGAGGCCATCGCCTGCGCCGATGTCGTGATGCTGCTTCGCATCCAGCACGAGCGGCATGCAGAAACGATGGGCTTGACAAAAGAAGAGTACCATGTGCGGTACGGGTTGACGCTTGAGCGGGCGCGGCGGATGAAACCAGGGGCTGTCATTTTGCATCCAGCGCCGGTCAACCGCGGGGTCGAAATCGCAAGCGAACTGGTCGAAGCGAAGGCATCGCGCATCTTTAAACAAATGGAAAACGGCGTCTACGTACGGATGGCCGTCTTAAAACGGGCAATGGAAGGGAGAATGGAGCATGGACGTATGGCTGAAAAATGGCATGTCGTTCAATGAAGATGGGAAATTGGTGCGGACACATCTCAAAATGGAACACGGAACCATTGCGGCGATCCTGTATGAACAGCCGCTCGAAGCGGATGGGGAGGACGTGATCGACGTCGGCGGTCGTCTCATCGCTCCCGGCTTGATCGACTTGCACGTTCATTTGCGCGAACCAGGCGGCGAGGCGAAAGAAACGATTGAAACGGGCACGCTCGCCGCGGCGAAAGGCGGTTTTACGACGGTTGCCGCCATGCCGAACACAAATCCGGTGCCGGACCGGAAAGAACAGATGGAACGGCTGCAAGCCCGCATCCGCGAAACGGCGCGCGTCAACGTGCTTCCGTACGCGGCGATCACGATCGGGCAAAAAGGGGAAGAGCTGGCTGACTTTGCGGCGCTAAAAGAAGCAGGGGCGTTCGCGTTCACCGATGACGGCGTCGGCGTCCAGTCGGCTGGGATGATGTTTGAAGCGATGAAACAGGCGGCGGCGCTCGATATGCCGATCGTCGCCCATTGCGAGGACGATACATTAAAAAACGGCGGCGCGGTGCATGACGGCGAGTTCGCCCGCCGGCATGGGCTCGCCGGCATTCCATCCGTCTGCGAAGCGGTGCACATCGCCCGCGACGTCCTGCTCGCGGAAGCAGCGGGATGCCATTATCACGTCTGCCATATCAGCACGAAAGAATCGGTGCGCGCCGTCCGCGACGCGAAGCGGGCCGGCATCCGCGTCACGGCCGAAGTGACGCCGCACCATCTGCTCTTGTGCGATGAG
>NZ_LDPD01000013.1:137483-144636 GCF_001026865.1 Geobacillus sp. ZGt-1
AACCCGCCGCTGCGCAGCCGCGCGGACCGCGAGGCGCTCATTGAGGGCCTGCTCGATGGCACGATCGATTTTATCGCTACGGACCACGCGCCGCATACGGCTGCGGAAAAAGCGAAAGGCATCGAGGCGGCGCCGTTTGGCATCGTTGGGCTCGAAACGGCGTTTCCGCTCTTATATACCCATTTCGTCAAAACAGGCGTGTTTACATTAAAGCAGCTTGTCGATTGGCTGACGATCAAGCCGGCGCAATGTTTTGGCCTTAAGGCCGGGCGGCTTGCCGTCGGGGCGCCGGCGGACATTGCGGTCATCGATTTGGAAACGGAAGAAGCGATTGATCCCGAGACGTTTGCCTCAAAAGGGAAAAATACGCCGTTTGCCGGCTGGGTGTGCCAAGGCTGGCCGGTGATGACGTTTGTCGGCGGTACACTCGTATGGGAGAAAGGAAGGGCGTAAAGATGAAACGGCAGCTGATTTTAGAAGATGGTTCGTTTTTTGTCGGCGAAGCGTTTGGCAGCTTGAAAGAGACGACCGGCGAAGTCGTGTTTAACACCGGCATGACCGGGTATCAAGAAATTTTGACCGACCCGTCGTATTGCGGGCAAATTGTGACGATGACGTATCCATTGATCGGCAACTACGGCATCAACCGCGATGACTTTGAAGCGATCCGCCCGTACGTGCACGGATTCATCGTCAAAGAAGCGTGCCTCATGCCGTCCAACTGGCGCGGAGAACTGACGCTGGATGAGTATTTAAAAGAAAAAGACATTCCGGGACTCGCGGGCATTGACACGCGCAAACTGACGCGCCTTATCCGCCAATACGGAACGTTAAAAGGGATGATCTGTGGGCTAGATGTCGATCCGGTGGAAGCAGCAGCCAAGCTGCGGGCGATGGAGTGGCCGCGCGACCAAGTGCGGCGCGTCTCAACAAAAAGCGCCTACCCAAGCCCGGGGCGCGGCGAGCGCGTCGTCTTGATCGACTTTGGGATGAAGCACGGCATTTTGCGCGAACTGAACAAGCGAAACTGCGATGTCATCGTGTTGCCGTACAATGCGACGGCGGAAGACGTGCTCAGCTGGCATCCGGACGGAGTGATGCTGTCAAATGGACCGGGCGACCCGAAAGACGTGCCGGAAGCGATCGAGATGATCCGCGGGATTCTCGGCAAAGCGCCGCTCTTTGGCATCTGCCTCGGCCATCAGCTGTTCGCGTTGGCGTGCGGGGCGAATACGGAGAAAATGAAATTCGGCCATCGCGGCTCGAACCATCCGGTCAAAGACTTGCGCACCGGCAAAGTCGCCATCACGGCGCAAAACCATGGGTATACGGTCACGCACGAGTCGCTTTCTGGCACGCGTCTTGAAGTGACGCATGTCGCCTTAAACGACGGCACGGTCGAAGGGCTCCGCCATCTCGATTTCCCGGCGTTTACGGTGCAGTATCATCCGGAAGCGTCGCCGGGGCCAGAAGATGCCAATCCGCTGTTTGACGAGTTTTTGGCGCTCATCCGCCAGTTCAACAAGAAAGGGGAAGTCATCCATGCCTAAGCGCCGCGACATTGAAACGATTTTAGTCATCGGCTCGGGGCCGATCGTCATCGGCCAGGCGGCCGAGTTCGACTACGCAGGGACGCAAGCGTGCTTAGCCCTAAAAGAAGAAGGATACAAAGTCATTCTGGTGAACTCAAACCCGGCGACGATCATGACCGATACGGAAATCGCCGATAAAGTGTATATGGAGCCGCTGACGCTTGAGTTTGTCGCCCGCATCATCCGCAAGGAGCGGCCGGACGCGATTTTGCCGACGCTTGGCGGCCAGACGGGCCTTAACTTGGCGGTCGAGCTCGCCAAAGCCGGGGTGCTCGAGGAGTGCGGCGTCGAAATTCTCGGCACGAAGCTTGAAGCGATCGAAAAAGCGGAAGACCGCGAACAGTTCCGCGCTCTCATGAACGAGCTTGGCGAGCCGGTGCCGGAAAGCGCGATTATTCACAGCTTGGAAGAAGCGTACGCCTTTGTCGAACAGATCGGCTATCCGGTCATCGTCCGTCCGGCGTTCACGCTCGGCGGCACGGGCGGCGGCATTTGCACGAACGAAGAAGAGCTTGTCGAGATTGTGTCAACCGGCCTGAAGCTGAGTCCGGTGCACCAATGCTTGCTTGAACGGAGCATCGCCGGCTACAAGGAGATTGAATACGAAGTGATGCGCGACGCCAACGACAACGCGATTGTCGTCTGCAACATGGAAAACATCGATCCGGTCGGCATTCATACGGGTGACTCGATCGTCGTCGCCCCGAGCCAGACGTTAAGCGACCGCGAGTACCAGCTGCTCCGCAACGCGTCGCTTAAGATCATCCGCGCCCTTGGCATCGAAGGCGGCTGCAACGTCCAGCTGGCGCTTGACCCGGACAGCTTCCGCTATTACGTCATTGAAGTGAACCCGCGCGTCAGCCGCTCGTCGGCGTTGGCGTCCAAAGCAACGGGGTATCCGATCGCGAAACTGGCGGCGAAAATCGCCGTCGGGCTGACGCTTGACGAAATGATCAACCCGGTCACCGGGAAAACGTACGCCTGCTTCGAGCCGGCGCTCGATTATGTCGTCACGAAAATTCCGCGCTTTCCGTTTGACAAATTTGAATCGGCGAACCGCCGCCTTGGCACGCAAATGAAAGCGACCGGCGAAGTGATGGCGATCGGCCGGACGTTTGAAGAATCGCTGTTAAAAGCGGTTCGTTCGCTCGAGATCGGCGTGCACCATCTCGAATTGAACGAAGTAAAAAACGCGGCGGATGACGTGATCGAAAAACGGATCCGTAAGGCGGGCGATGAACGGCTCTTTTACATCGCCGAGGCGCTCCGCCGCGGGGTGACGGTGGAGACGCTGCATGAATGGAGCCAAATCGACCGCTTTTTCCTGCATAAGATTCAAAACATCATCGAGATGGAAACGGTCTTGAAAAACCACCCGGGCGACCTTGACGTGTTAAAAAAAGCGAAGGGGCTCGGCTTCTCCGATGCGGCGATAGCGGCGTTATGGAACAAAACGGAGCGCGACATTTACGCGCTGCGCCGCCAACGAGGCATCATGCCGGTGTACAAAATGGTCGATACGTGCGCAGCCGAATTCACGTCGGAAACGCCGTACTACTACAGCACGTACGAGGAAGAAAACGAATCGATCGTGACGGAAAAACCGAGCGTCATCGTGCTTGGCTCCGGCCCGATCCGCATCGGCCAAGGGATCGAATTTGACTATGCGACCGTCCATTGCGTCTGGGCCATTAAGCAGGCCGGCTATGAGGCGATCATCATCAATAACAACCCGGAAACGGTCTCGACCGACTTCAGCACGTCGGACAAACTGTATTTCGAGCCGCTGACGGCCGAAGACGTGATGCATGTCATCGACCTCGAGCAGCCGATCGGCGTCATCGTCCAATTCGGCGGTCAGACGGCCATCAACTTGGCGGCGGAACTCGAGGCGCGCGGCGTCCGCTTGCTTGGGACAACGCTTGAGGATTTGGACCGCGCCGAAGATCGCGACAAATTTGAACAGGCGCTCTCGGAACTCGGCATTCCCAAACCGGCCGGCAAAACGGCCGTTTCGGTCGAAGAAGCGGTCGCCATCGCCGAAGAAATCGGCTACCCGGTGCTCGTCCGTCCTTCGTACGTGCTCGGCGGCCGGGCGATGGAAATTGTCTATAACCGCGAGGAGCTGCTTCATTACATGGAACACGCCGTGCGCGTCAATCCGCAGCACCCGGTGCTCGTTGACCGGTACATCACCGGCAAGGAAGTCGAAGTCGATGCCATCGCCGACGGCGAGACGGTCGTCATCCCCGGGATCATGGAACATATCGAGCGGGCCGGCGTCCATTCCGGCGATTCGATTGCCGTCTACCCGCCCCAGACATTAAGCGCGGAAGTGATCGACAAGATCGCGGATTACACGATCCGACTGGCGCGCGGGCTGCATATTGTCGGGCTGTTGAACATTCAGTTTGTCGTCTCGGGAAGCGACGTCTACGTCTTGGAAGTGAACCCGCGCTCAAGCCGCACGGTGCCGTTTTTAAGCAAAATCACCGGCGTGCCGATGGCGAATCTCGCCACGAAAGCCATTTTAGGGGCGAAGCTCGCCGACATGGGCTATGAGACGGGCGTCTGTCCGGTGCGCCCCGGTGTGTACGTGAAAGTGCCGGTGTTCTCGTTTGCGAAATTGCGTAACGTCGACATTTCGCTCGGCCCGGAAATGAAATCGACCGGCGAAGTGATCGGCAAAGACATGACGTTTGAAAAAGCGCTCTATAAGGGGCTCGTCGCCTCGGGCATCCAGATCCAGCCGCACGGGGCGGTGCTGTTGACGGTGGCCGACAAAGACAAAGAAGAAGCGGTCGAGCTGGCGCGCCGCTTTGCCGACATCGGCTATCAGCTGCTGGCGACGAACGGCACGGCGGAAACGTTGAACGCGGCCGGCATTCCGGTGACGGTCGTCAATAAAATCCACTCGGCGTCGCCGAACATTTTAGATGTCATCCGCCAAGGGAAGGCGCAAGTCGTCATCAATACGCTGACGAAAGGGAAGCAGCCGGAAAGCGACGGCTTTCGCATCCGCCGCGAAGCGGTCGAAAACGGCATCCCATGCTTGACGTCGCTTGATACGGCAAGGGCGATGCTGCAAGTGCTCGAATCGATGACGTTCTCGACAACAGCGATGACGGAAGGGCTGGTGCAGTCATGATCGGCCGCGAACGAATGACGGTCGCAAGCCAGCGGTTGATCGCCGAGCGGACGTATGAATTGACGCTTTCCGGCCGCCTTGTGCAAGAGATGAAGCAGCCGGGCCAGTTCGTTCATGTGAAAGTGGCCGCATCCGCCGATCCGCTCCTGCGCCGCCCGCTCAGCCTTTGCCGCATCGACCGCAAGCAGGGCCAATGCACGATCATTTACCGCCAGGAAGGGAAAGGCACGGCGCTGTTGGCGCAAAAACAGCCGGGCGACACGGTCGATGTGCTCGGCCCGCTCGGCAACGGCTTTCCGCTCGAGGCCGCGCCGGCGGGCAGCCGGGCGCTGCTAGTCGGCGGCGGCATCGGCGTCCCGCCGCTCTATGAACTGGCGAAACAGCTCACAAAGCGCGGCGTCAAAGTGGTGAGCGTGCTCGGGTTTCAAACGAAAGCGGCGGTCTTTTACGAAGAGGAATTTGCCGCGTTCGGCGAGACGCATGTCGCGACCGATGACGGCTCGCACGGAACGGCCGGGCGCGTCACCGATGTGATCGAAGCGCGCTCGCTCGAGTTTGACGTCTTGTACGCCTGCGGTCCGAAGCCGATGCTTCGGGCGCTTGCGGAACGGTTTCCGAACCGGCCGGTGTACTTGTCGCTCGAGGAGCGGATGGGCTGCGGCGTCGGGGCGTGTTTCGCCTGCGTCTGCCATGTGCCAGGGAGCGAGACGGCGTATAAAAAAGTATGCAGCGACGGCCCGGTGTTTCGGGCCGGGGAGGTGGTGCTATGAACCGGCTTGCGGTCGAACTGCCGGGTCTTTCGCTCAAAAACCCGATCATGCCGGCGTCCGGCTGTTTTGGATTTGGCCGCGAGTACGCCCGGTTTTACGATTTAAGCGTGTTAGGCGCCATTATGATCAAGGCGACGACAAAAGAGCCGCGCTTTGGCAACCCGACACCAAGGGTGGCAGAAACGCCGGGCGGGATGTTAAACGCCATCGGCCTGCAAAACCCCGGCCTTGACAAAGTGCTCGAAGAAGAACTGCCGTGGCTTGAACAGTTTGACGTACCGATCATCGCCAACATCGCTGGCTCGACGGTGGAAGAGTACGTCGAGGTAGCCGAAGCGATTTCCAAAGCGCCCAATGTCCATGCGTTAGAGCTCAACATTTCCTGCCCAAACGTGAAAAAAGGCGGGATTGCGTTCGGCACCGTGCCGGACGTGGCCGCGGAACTGACGCGGCTTGTCAAAGAAGTGGCGGCTGTCCCCGTGTATGTGAAGCTGTCGCCTAACGTTACGGACATCGTCGCGATGGCGAAAGCCATTGAACAAGCGGGTGCTGACGGCCTGACGATGATCAACACGCTCGTTGGCATGCGCATCGACGTGAAAACAGGCCGGCCGATTTTGGCCAACGGCACCGGGGGCTTATCCGGCCCGGCGGTGAAACCGATCGCCATCCGCATGATTTATGAAGTGAGCCAGGCGGTGTCGATTCCGATCATCGGCATGGGCGGCATTCAAACGGCGGAAGACGTGCTCGAGTTTTTCTACGCCGGCGCGAGCGCGGTTGCGGTCGGCACGGCCAACTTCGTCGATCCGTTCGTCTGCCCGACGATCATCGCCGACCTGCCGGCGCTGTTGGACGACCTCGGGATCGGCCACATTTCCGAATGCATAGGAAGGAGCTGGAAGACCGGTGCACACGCCGTTCATTGTCGCGCTTGATTTCCCATCAAAACAAGAGGTGGAGCGGTTTTTGCGGCCGTTTGCCGGAACGCCGCTGTTCGTCAAAGTCGGCATGGAGCTGTACTATCAGGAAGGTCCAGCCATCGTCGCGTTTCTCAAAGAACAAGGACATGCCGTCTTTTTAGACTTAAAACTGCATGACATCCCAAATACGGTGAAACAGGCGATGAAAGGGCTCGCCCGTGTCGGCGCCGATTTGGTGAACGTCCACGCCGCCGGCGGCCGGCGCATGATGGAAGCGGCGATCGAGGGGCTTGACGCCGGCACGCCAAGCGGAAGAATGCGGCCGCGCTGCATCGCTGTCACCCAGCTGACAAGCACGGACGAGCGAATGCTTCATGAGGAGCTGTGGATTTCCCGCCCGCTTGCGGAAACAGTCGCCCATTACGCCGCCTTGGCGAAAGAGAGCGGCCTTGACGGCGTCGTCTGTTCAGCGAACGAAGCGGCGTTCATCAAAGAACGGTGCGGCGCCTCGTTCCTTGCCGTCACCCCGGGTATCCGCTTTGCTGATGATGCGGCGCACGACCAAGTGCGCGTCGTCACCCCAAGGAAAGCGCGTGCGCTTGGTTCTGACTACATCGTCGTCGGCCGCAGCCTCACCCGCGCCGCCGATCCGCTCGGGGCGTATGCCCGCCTGCAACACGAATGGAACGGAGGAGAGAGAGAGTCAACTACCCCCACTTA
>NZ_LDPD01000013.1:144827-144902 GCF_001026865.1 Geobacillus sp. ZGt-1
ACGCTCGATGTTTTACGGTTACAACGTTTCCTGTAACCAACTCCATACATCGAGTAGCCGTGATTGGAGTGCCTT
>NZ_LDPD01000013.1:145009-145987 GCF_001026865.1 Geobacillus sp. ZGt-1
TGCGCGAAATAGGATGAAACACGACATCGCCGCCAAACTGCTTCAAATCGGGGCGGTCGCCCTGCAGCCGAATGAACCGTTTACCTGGTCCTCGGGCTTGAAATCGCCGATTTATTGCGACAACCGCCTGACGCTCGCTTACCCCGGCGTGCGCCGCCTGATCGCCGACGGCCTCGCCGAACTCATCCGCACCCATTTCCCTAAAGCGGACCTCATCGCCGGCACGGCGACCGCCGGCATCCCGCACGCCGCCTGGGTGAGCGAGCGGCTTGAGCTGCCGATGTGCTACGTCCGCAGCCAGGCGAAAGCACACGGCAAAGGAAAACAAATCGAAGGCCAAGCCGAACCGGGCCAGCGCGTCGTCGTCATCGAAGACTTGATCTCGACGGGCGGCAGCTCGCTTGCGGCCGTCCGCGCCTTGAAAGAGGCAGGCTGCGAGGTGCTGGGCGTCGCCGCCATTTTCACATACGGGCTCGAAAAAGCGAAACAGGCGTTTGCCGCAGAGAATTTGCCTGCCTACACGCTTACGGACTACAACACCCTCATCGAAACGGCCGTCCGCCTTGGCGCCGTCAGCGAACACGATCTGGCGACATTGCGGCAATGGCGGGAGAATCCGGAGGAGTGGGGGAGCTAAAAGAGGAAAAGAGGAGCGCGGACCAAAGGATGGTTCGCGCTTTTGTCATGGACGAAGCGGGGAGATGACTCACTCGCCATCGGCGTCATTCCATGGGGAAAAACGGAGTGCGACAGCGTCTAATGTCGTCAATATTTCGTGGGTTTTCTGAACATGAGCAAGTTTCGCTCACCACCAAGCATGAACATAACCATTCGTGGATGGTTATGTTCACAGAAAAAACGGGTGGCTTGGCATTCAAATAAAATGATCATTTACAGCATTTCGCTTAGTGGTCACGATCATCATCACAAGCAACCATTCGCATTCTCCATTTCACCTACAAATATTTTACTCACACC
>NZ_LDPD01000013.1:146789-146970 GCF_001026865.1 Geobacillus sp. ZGt-1
TACGATAAGAAAGGAAACAAGAAAGAGTACACGTATGATTGAAGAAGGGATATCTGACGTTAAAAAAGTTTTTCTATCCTGAAAATACCCGAACTTCAAAATGTGCAAGGTTTCAGAGTTCGACATAGCGGCATTTTCATCCCTTCGATGGTGACGAAATCTTTTTGTCATGGGAGTCTAT
>NZ_LDPD01000013.1:148203-158308 GCF_001026865.1 Geobacillus sp. ZGt-1
TTTTGTCATGGGAGTCTATATAGATCGTAAAGTGAATTTTCATCTCATGATGTACAATGAACGGGTATAATATGTTTAAAAGGATCCATCTTCCTTGAAAGGAGTGAAAACGTTATGGATTTTGTAAGAGTAATCAAAAACAGCAATGACTTAGAAAAGATCATCGATTTGCCTCAATCATTAAAAAATAGAAAAGTGGAAGTCATTATTCTTCCTTATGCGGATAAAGAAGATTTGGAACAGCCAAAAAAAAGGAATCTAAGAGGGGCTCTGTCCAAATATAAAAATGAGACTTTGCAAGCCCGAGAAAGCGATGCTTGGTCTAAAGCTGTGGTGGATCAATATGAAAATCATTGATGCGAATATTATTTTAAGATATCTGCTTAATGACCATGATGAGTTGTCGGGCAAAGCCGCAACGATTATTGAAGATAACAAAGTATTGTTGCTAAGAGAAGTAATGTTCTTGAAAAAGTGTACAACGTAAAAAATGACGAGATCAGCGATATTCTTTTAGAATTGCTCAAATACGATAATATCGAGGTGGATGATATCGAGGTCGTAGAGGAGGCGCTTGCTCTGTTTGGCAAAAGGCGCTTGGACTTTGTCGATACCCTTTTATACGCCTATAACAAAGTGAAGGGATATCAAGTGTATACTTTTGATAAGAAGCTGGATAAGATGCTTGAGGAATAGCCGGCCATTACGGCTGTTGCGTTCTTCTTTTGGGGAATATGTAAGCGACAAAGGAGAAGATGCCGATGTCCTTGCCTCGGTTTTCCAATGTGTCGTACGAGCAATATTGGGCGTTGCGGGAACAAAGCGATGAGTGGCTTGAATATATTGATGGCGCTGTGTATATGGCTCCGTCGCCAAGCATCAAGCATCAGCTTGTTTCGAGCAACCTTCATACCGAATTGGGCCTTTATTTTCGTGGGAAGCCGTGCAACGTGTTTGCGGCGCCGACCGATATTGAACTGGCTAGCGACAAGTTTCCCGATCGCAAAGTCGTCATTCCGGATTTAAGCGTTATTTGCGATTCAAAAGGGTTTACGGAAACGAAGTATGTCGGCGTGCCTACTCTTATCGTTGAGATCTTGAGCCCTTCCAACCAGGCGCACGATTTAGTGACCAAATTCAATTTGTATATGGCGTACGATGTGAAAGAGTATTGGATCGTCAATCCGATGAAAGAGGCGATTACCGTCTATACGCTGAACGAGGAAGGACTGTATGAGCAGGCGGATGTGAAAGCGGGAACGGGTGTGGTGCAGTCGGCATGCTTTCCTGGGCTTCAAGTGGCTCTTGAGGATATGTTTCGTTGAGACGGATGGCAGACGTGCATGGAGTTGCATTCGTGATGGCGGCTTGTGGTTGACTCGACAAGTTTGCAAAGCGGGCTGTCCGTAAGGCCAATGCAGCTGGTCTTACAGACAGCCCGCTGTCTTTTATGCGGCACTAGACCGTTTCGGTTTGCGGGAGTTCGCGCGGATCGCCCGATGCCGTGTTGGGCGGCCATTGGGGCGCGTTTACGATGGTTTCGCCGCTTGTTCTTTTTGCCTCTGTTTCATGGTGCGGACGAGTTCTTCATCCGGTGTGACGTAGAGCGTTTGCTCGTTTTCGTAAATGACAAATCCCGGCTTGGCGCCGCTCGGTTTTTTTACATAGCGGATGCGCGTGTAGTCGACAGGCACGGAGCCGGAATGGCGCGCTTTGCTGAAGTAGGCGGCAAGATTCGCCGCTTCCAAGAGCGTCTCGTCAGACGGCTGCTTGTTCCGGATGACGACGTGCGAGCCGGGAATGTTTTTCACATGCAGCCAAACATCGTCCTTATGGGCCAGCTTTGTTGTGAGATAATCGTTTTGTTTGTTGTTTTTGCCAACGAGTATTTCCGTGCCGTCGCTTGCGACGTAGCGGTCAAGCTCGGGCGCGGTTGGTTTGCGCTTTTTTGCTCCTTTCGCCGCGCGCGGGCGCAAATAGCCTTGTTCAATGAGCTCGTCGCGGATTTCCTCGACATCTTTCGGCGAGGCGGTTTCAAGCTGGCTTAAAATCGTGTCGCAATAGGCGATGTCTTCTTTCGTCCGCTCGATTTGTTCTTGAACGACGGCGAACGAGTTTTTCGCTTTTTGGTATTTTTGAAAGTACTGTTGCGCGTTCTCGGACGGCGATTTTTGCGGGTCGAGCGGAATGGTGATGGTGCCTCCGTTTTCGTCGTAGTAGTTTGCGACCTCGATTTCCGTCATGCCGCGCTTTATGGCGTACAAATGGGCGGTGAGCAGTTCGCCGTACAGTCGATAAACGTCGGCTTTCTTTGCTTCTTCGAGCGTCTGTTCGAGCTTTAGGAGCTTTTTCTCGTTTTTCGCCTTTTCGTTCGCCATGAGACGCTCGATGTCATGAGCTTGCTGCTTGACGCGGTCGCGCTCGGCCTTGCCGAAATAAAAGCGGTCCAATAGCTCGCTTGCACTCGCAAACGGTTGGCCTTCGATTTTTAAGTGCTTAAGCGGCAAAACGTAAAACCATTCTTTTTCCCCGTTCGTGTACATCATCGGGGCAAAGCGGCGGTGCCGAACGTCATCGATGAGCGCGAGGAAGCTTTTCGGCAGCGTCGTCCGGTTGGCGAGTCCAGCGCGGAACACCGCCTCATTGGCAAATAGCGGCGAAATGCCGCTGAAGGCGGAAACAAGCTGATGGGCGAGCTTGCCGGCGTGAAAGTCGATTTTTTTCAGCACCATTTCTTCCGTCGCCTCAAGCGGGTTCAGCTTGCCGTGCGTCGGTGGGGCGACGTACGGATGCCCGGGAAGCACCGTCCGGTAGCGGTTGACCGACGGCGGCAAATGTTTCAAGCTGTCGATGATCGTGTCGGTCGATGCATCAACGAGGATGATGTTGCTATGGCGGCCCATCACTTCAATGATGAGCCGCTTTGTCTGCACGTCGCCGAGTTCGTCGCGGCCTTTTGTGTCCATGACGATGATGCGGTCAAAATCGACTTGGCGGACCGCTTCGATGACGCTTCCTTCCAACTGTTTGCGCAGCCGCATGCAAAACATCGGCGGCTCGGATGGGTTGTTGTACGTTTCGTTTGTCAAATGGACGCGGGCGTACGTCGGATGCGCCGACAGCATCACTTTATGGTTATGGCCCCGGGCGCGCACAAGCAGCACGATCTCATACGCCGACGGCTGGTGGATTTTCGTGATCCGCCCGCCCGCAAGCGCCTCTTCGAGTTCACCGACAATGGCGTACGTAAACACTCCGTCAAAGGACATGGAAAACACCTTTCTATTTCGTTTGTTTGCTATTTCGATCTTACCATACGACCCGCCGTTTTGAACATTTCTTTGAATATTACCTGAAGACGGACGAAGATGCCCGACGAACATGTTGCATAAAATGGGGAGGCCCGCTTTTTTGACACGATTTTTTCCCTTATGGGGGAGATGGCGTGGCAAAGGGCCCCACGACTCCTTATGTTTGTGTCGCTAAACATCATGGCGGGGACTATCATTTTTTGGGACATGTATGAATAAGCATAGAGAAGCGGGAACGGCGTGCGAAAAAAATGGAAGGACGGAGGGAGACAGATGCAATGGCATACGCTCGCGGCAAGCGATGTCGCGCACGAGACGAAGACGAATGTCAAGACCGGGCTTACTGCGGCGGAGGCGGAAAAACGGCTGCGGCAGTTCGGGTACAACGAGCTGGCGGAAGGGAAGAAGGAGTCGGCCATCGTTGTCTTTTTTCGCCAGTTTCAAGATTTTATGGTGCTTGTGTTGCTTTTGGCGACGGTGATTTCCGCGTTTTTAGGCGAGTATGTGGATGCGGTGGCGATTGTCGTCATCGTGATCATGAACGCCATCCTGGGGTTTATCCAGGAGCGGCGGGCGGAAAANTCGCTTGCCGCCTTAAAACGGTTGTCCGCTCCGCAAGCGGTTGTGTTGCGCGGCGGGGAGTGGGTGAAAGTCCCCACGCGCGAGCTTGTTGTCGGCGATGTGGTGAGACTTGCAAGCGGCGACCGGGTCGGGGCCGACATCCGCTTGATTGAGGCGGCCGGCCTGGAAATCGAGGAGTCGGCGCTGACGGGCGAATCAGTGCCGGTGGCCAAATCCGCCGCCCCGCTTCATACAGCACAGGCGTCGTTGGGCGATTTGCACAATATGGCGTTTATGGGGACGCTCGTGACAAGAGGGAATGGGGTCGGGATTGTCATCGCCACTGGGATGAAAACAGCGATGGGACAAATCGCAACGATGCTCGAAGAGGCGGATGCGGGGGCAACCCCGCTCCAGCGCCGGCTCGAGCAGCTTGGGAAAATTTTGCTTGTCGTCGCATTGGCGCTGACGGCAGCGGTCGTGGCCGTAGGTGTCATTCAAGGGCACGACCTGTATGAAATGTTTTTGGCTGGTGTGTCGCTCGCGGTCGCCGCCATTCCGGAGGGGTTGCCGGCCATTGTGACGGTCGTCTTGGCGCTTGGCGTGCAGCGGATGATCAAACGAAACGCCATCGTCCGCAAGCTTCCGGCGGTGGAAACGCTCGGCTGCGCTTCGGTCATTTGTTCCGACAAAACGGGGACGATGACGGAAAACATGATGACCGTCACGCAAGTATGGGCAGGCGGGCGGACATTTGCGGTAAGCGGCGTTGGTCTTGAAACGGATGGCGAGTTTTCTGAACGCGGCCGGACGGTTGATCCGAACCGCGTTCCCCAGCTCGCTCGCCTGTTGACAATGGGGGTGCTTTGCAATAGTTCGGAGTTGAAAGAGGAAAACGGCCGGCGTTACGTCGACGGCGATCCGACGGAAGGAGCGCTGCTGGTCGCGGCGGCCAAAGCTGGATTGGCGAAAGGAATGCTTTTGCGTGAGTACACGATCGAACAGGAGTTTCCGTTTGATTCCGAGCGGAAAATGATGACGGTGATCGTCCGCGACCGAAACGGCCGTCGGTTTGTCGTGACGAAAGGGGCGCCCGATGTGCTGCTTGAGCGGGCGGACCGCCTTGAATGGAACGGCCGCGAGCAGATGCTGACCCCGGCGTGGAAAGAAACGATCGAGAAGGCGATTCGCCAGATGGCGTCTTCCGCCTTGCGCACGATCGCCGTCGCGTATCGGCTGCTTGCGGAAACGGAACGGATCGAGTCGGAGAAGGATGCGGAGACAAAGCTTCGGTTCCTCGGCGTCGCCGGCATGATCGATCCGCCGCGCCCTGAGGTGAAGCAAGCAGTGGCGCGATGCAAAGAGGCAGGCATGAAAACGGTGATGATCACCGGCGATCATGTGTTGACAGCCACCGCCATCGCCAAACAGCTTGGCGTGCTGCCGCCTGGCGGAAAAGTGATGGATGGTGCGGCGTTGTCGAAGCTGTCGGTCGATGAGCTCGAACGCGTAGTTGATGAGATTTACGTGTTTGCCCGCGTCGCTCCGGAGCATAAGTTAAAAATTGTCAACGCCCTCAAGCGTCGCGGCCATATTGTTGCCATGACCGGCGACGGGGTGAACGATGCGCCCGCTCTGAAAGCAGCCGATATTGGCGTCGCCATGGGCCGGTCGGGGACAGAGGTGGCGAAAGAGGCGGCGTCGCTCGTTTTGTTGGATGACAACTTTGCGACGATTGAGGCCGCGATCGAAGAGGGGCGCAACATTTACGAAAACATTCGCAAGTTTATCCGCTACTTGCTTGCCTCGAACGTCGGGGAAATTCTCGTCATGTTGTTTGCGATGCTGCTTGCCTTGCCGCTGCCGCTCGTGCCGATTCAAATTTTATGGGTCAATCTTGTCACCGATGGTTTGCCAGCCATGGCGCTCGGGCTCGACCAACCAGAAGAAAACGTGATGAAGCGGCCGCCGCGCCGTCCCGATGAAGGGGTGTTCGCCCGCGGGCTCGGCTGGAAAATCGTAAGCCGCGGCTTTTTGATCGGCGTTGTTACGCTGGCTGCGTTTCTGACCGCCTATGAACGGAGCGGCGAGGATCTCGTTTACGCCCAGACGGCGGCGTTTGCGACGCTTGTGTTGGCCCAATTGATCCATGTGTTCGACTGCCGTTGCGACCATTCGGTTTTTGACCGCAGTCCGTTCGGGAACATATACCTTGTCGCGGCGGTGATCGTGTCGCTGCTTTTGCTCATTGTCGTCATCTATTACCCACCGCTTGCCGCAGTGTTCCATACGAAGCCGCTCGCAACAGTCGATTGGCTGCTCATCATTGGCTTGTCCGCCTTGCCGACATTTTTGTTTGCTGGCTCGCTTTTTACGAGAAAATAAAAGGATGGATATGTTATAATAAAAAGGGTGATAGAGGAACGCTCTATGACCTTTTCTTTTTCATCAAGGCAACGACGGATGTGATGATATGGTTTACAGCATGACCGGCTTCGGCGCAAGCACAAAAAAAACGGATCGTTTGATGGTGGCGGTGGAAATGAAATCGGTCAACCACCGGTTTTGCGAAATTTCCATTCGCCTCCCTAGACAATGGCTCGTGTTTGAGGATAAAATAAAGAAAGCAATTTTGCCGTACGTGCGGCGCGGAAAAGTGGAAGTGTTCGTCACGATCGCCGGCGAAGGACTTGTAAAGCGGAACGTACATATTGATTGGGATTTGCTCGGCCAATATTGGGCCGGGTTGCAGGAGGCTGCAAAGCGATTTGCTGTTGACGGCAGCGTGACGGCGGCCGAGCTGCTTCGGCTTGATGGGGCGGTCGAAGTGGTGGAAGAGGAAGGAGCGAACGAGGAGGTCGAGCCGCTGCTTTTGACCGCTGTCGATGAAGCGGCAAAGGCACTTGTTGCCATGCGCCGGCGCGAAGGGGAGGCGCTTGCCGCGGATTTGCGCGCCCGTCTTCATGAAGTCGAAGCCGGGGTGGAAGCCATTGAACAGCGGGCGCCGCTTGTTATTGAACAATACCGCGAGCGGCTTGCGCGCCGCCTGCGCGAATGGGCGCCCGCTCCGGTCGATGAGGCGCGCCTGCTCACAGAAGTGGCGGTGTTTGCCGAAAAGGCGGACATTCATGAGGAATTGAAACGCATCCGCAGCCATTTGGCGCAAATGGCAGACGCCTTAGAAATGGACGAACCGATCGGGAGGAAGCTGGACTTTTTGGTGCAAGAGTTGAACCGGGAAGTCAACACGATCGGCGCCAAGGCAAACGACAGCCTGATTGCCGCGCAAGTCGTTGAGATGAAAAGCGTGCTTGAGAAAATGCGCGAGCAAGTGCAAAACGTGGAATAACTGTTTAAAACGACTTATTGGCGGCAACAATATCGGATATGGCAGGTGGGCGTGTCATGATGATGAAATTTATCAATATCGGGTACGGAAACATGGTGTCAGCCGCCCGCATCATTACGATTGTCAGCCCTGATTCGGCGCCGATCAAACGAATCATTCAAGATGCGCGCGAAAGCGGCAAGCTTGTTGACGCGACGCACGGGCGGAGGACGCGCGCCGTCATCATTATGGACAGCGATCACGTCATTTTGTCGTCCGTGCAGCCGGAAACGGTGGCGAACCGCTTATATGGAAGCGACGATTTCTCCGAGGAAGGGTAGGGTTTTGGGCGTTGAAGAACGAACGTGGGTTGTTGATCGTCATGTCGGGTCCGTCTGGCGTTGGCAAAGGAACGGTGCGCAAGGCGCTGTTTTCACAGCCGGACATCAATCTTCATTATTCGGTGTCGGTCACGACGCGCAAGCCGCGCGAAGGCGAAGTGGAAGGCGTCGACTACTTCTTCCGCACGCGCGAGCAGTTTGAACAAATGATTCGGGAAAACAAGCTGCTCGAGTGGGCGGAATACGTCGGCAACTACTATGGCACGCCGATCGACTACGTGGAGAAGACGCTTGCCGAAGGGAAAGATGTGTTTTTAGAGATCGAAGTGCAGGGAGCGATGAAAGTACGGCGGGCGTTTCCAGAGGCGCTCTTCATTTTCCTTGCTCCGCCAAGCCTCACGGAGCTTGAAAAGCGGATCATGGGACGCGGCACCGAGTCGAAAGAGCTGATTGAAAATCGGCTGCGGGCGGCGAAAGAGGAGCTTGAAATGATGGACGAGTACGACTATGTCGTGGAAAATGATGAAGTGGAGCTCGCCTGCGAGCGGATCAAGGCGATCGTCATCGCCGAACATTGCCGGCGCGAACGCGTCGCTGAGCGATATAAACGGATGTTGGGGGTGGAATGACGATGCTGTATCCTTCCATCGATTTGCTGATGCAAAAAGTCGATTCGAAATACAAGCTCGTCACGGTGGTGGCCAAACGGGCGCGCGAGCTGCAGGACGGTGCGGAGTTGATGGTGAAAAAGCCGGTGTCGAAAAAATTTGTCGGCCAGGCGCTCGAGGAAATCGCTGGTGACAAGGTCGAATTAGTGGAGGAGGAAAAATAACAACCTAGCTTTAGGTTGTTATTTTTTTCAATGTCGGGGGGTGGCCAACATGATCAAGGGAAAACATATTTTGCTTTGTGTGACCGGGGGGGTGGCGGCGTACAAGGCGGCGGCGCTCACCAGCCAGTTGACCCAGCGCGGCGCTGAAGTAAAAGTGATCATGACAGAAGGGGCGTGCCAGTTCATTACACCGCTCACGTTTCAAGCTTTGTCGCGCCAGGAAGTGTATGTCGATACGTTTGCCGAAAACAACCCGGCCGTCATCGCCCATATCGATTTGGCGGACTGGGCTGATCTCGTTTTGGTCGCACCGGCGACGGCCAATACGATGGCGAAGCTGGCCGCCGGCATCGCCGACAATATGGTGACGACGACGATTTTGGCGACGAAAGCGCCCGTCTGGATTGCTCCGGCGATGAACGTCCATATGTACGAGCATCCGGCCGTCCAGGCGAACATTGAGCGGCTCTGCCAATTCGGCTACCGGTTCATCGAGCCGTCGGAAGGCTATTTGGCGTGCGGCTACATCGGCAAAGGGCGGCTGGAGGAGCCGGAGAACATCATCGCCCATATCGAGCGCTTTTTTGCCGGTGATCCGCCGCTGTTTCGCGGGAAGCGTGTGCTTGTCACCGCTGGGCCGACGCGGGAGAGGCTTGATCCAGTCCGCTATTTCTCCAACTATTCGAGCGGCAAAATGGGCTACGCCATCGCCGAAGCGGCGGCCCGCTTCGGCGCTTCGGTGACGCTTGTCTCCGGACCGACGGCGCTTTCTTCGCCCGATGGCGTCGAGACGGTGGCGGTTGAATCGGCGGAAGAGATGTATGAAGCGGTGATGGCTCGGTTTGCGGAAACGGACATCGTGATCAAGGCGGCGGCGGTCGCCGATTATCGGCCGAAATATGTGGCGGCGTCCAAAATCAAAAAGCAACCGGGTGATTATGTGGTGGAGATGGAGCGGACGGTGGACATCTTGAAAGCGCTTGGTGAGCGGAAAACGGGACAGATTTTAGTTGGATTTGCCGCTGAGACGGACAACCTTGAACAGTATGCGTTAAAAAAGCTTGAAGAAAAGCGGCTTGATATGGTCGTCGCCAACAATGTCACCGAAGAAGGGGCAGGGTTTGCCGGCGATACGAACATCGTCACCATCTTCCGCCGCGACGGCGTCGTTCGGCCGCTGCCGCTCATGACGAAACGCGAGGCGGCCGAGGAAATTTTAAAAGAAATTCACGCGTATATCGAGGCGATTCGATGAAAGTAGCATCCGTGATTGTCGATGTCCCGTCCCGGCAGACGGACCGCCCGTTTGATTATTTGATTCCGGAACGCTGGCAAGGCATCATCCAGCCGGGCATGCGGGTGACGGTGCCGTTTGGGGCGCGGCGTTTGCAAGGGTTTGTCGTTGATGTGAAAGACCATTCCGACATCAAACAACTGAAACCGATTGAGCATGTGCTTGATGTCGTGCCGGTGTTAAACGAAGAGCTGCTTGATCTTGGCCGCTATTTAACGGAAACGACGCTTTGTTTTGCCATTTCGGCGTACCAGGCGATGCTGCCGGCAGCGATGCGGGCGAAATATGAAAAAACGCTCCGTTTGACAGATGAAGAGAAGAGAGAGAGGTTGCCGGATGAGGTAAAGCCGCTGTTTGCCGGGCGGACGGAAGCCGCTTGGAAAGAGGTTGAGGCGGCCGGTTTATGGCGGGCGGCGCAAAAAGCGGTGCAGCAGGGCG
>NZ_LDPD01000013.1:158315-163462 GCF_001026865.1 Geobacillus sp. ZGt-1
GGCGGTCTACAAGGTGAAAGAAAAAGCGGGCAAGAAAACGGTGAAGCACGCCGCTCTTGCCATTCCATCGGAACAGGCGAAACAGGAGCTCGGGTCGCTGCCGGCAAGACAAAAAGAGGTGCTTTCATTTTTGCTTGAAAAAGGGAAGGCGGCGTCGGTTGCCGAACTGCAAGCGGTGCTTGGCGTCTCCTCAGCGCCGCTGAAAGCGCTCGTCGACAAAGGATTTGTGGTGCTGAACGATGTCGAGGTGTACCGCGACCCGTACGAGCATCGCACGTTTCAGCCGAGCGAGCCGCCGGCGCTCACCCAGGCGCAAGAGGCGGCGTTGGCGAAGATCGCCGCTTCGGTGCGCGCTGGGGAGCATCGCACGTTTTTGCTGTATGGCGTCACCGGCAGCGGGAAGACGGAAGTGTATATGCAGGCGATTGATGAAGCGTTGCGCCAAGGAAAGGAAGCGATCGTTCTCGTGCCGGAAATTTCGCTGACGCCGCAAATGGTCGAGCGCTTCAAAAGCCGGTTCGGCTCGAAAGTAGCGGTGCTTCACAGCGGGCTGTCGGTCGGCGAAAAATATGACGAATGGCGGAAAATTCACCGGAAAGAAGTGCAGCTTGTCGTCGGTGCGCGTTCGGCTGTGTTTGCCCCATTTGAAAACTTAGGGATGATCATCATCGATGAGGAGCATGAGACGAGCTACAAGCAAGAAGAAATGCCGCGCTATCATGCGCGCGATGTCGCCATTTACCGCGCTCGCCGCCACAGCTGCCCGGTCGTGCTTGGCAGCGCCACCCCCTCGCTTGAGACGTTCGCCCGCGCCGCCAAAGGGGTGTACGAGCTGCTCGAGCTGCCGGAGCGCATCAGCGACCGCGGCCTGCCGGACGTTCATGTCGTCGATATGCGCGAGGAGCTGCGAAGCGGCAACCGTTCGATGTTTTCACGCCGGTTGCTTGACGAATTGCGCCGCCGGCTTGAGCGCGGCGAGCAGGCAGTGTTGCTGTTGAATCGACGCGGTTATTCGACGTTTGTCATGTGCCGCAGCTGCGGCTATGTCATCCGCTGTCCGCACTGCGACATTTCGTTGACGTACCATCGCGCCGGCGAGCGGATGAAATGCCATTATTGCGGGCATGAAGAGCCGCTTGTCCCTCGCTGTCCATCGTGCGGAAGCGAACACATCCGCTTTTTCGGGACCGGCACGCAAAAAGTGGAAGAAGAACTGACGAGGTTGCTGCCGAAAGCGCGCGTCATCCGCATGGATGTCGACACGACCGGCCGCAAAGGGGCGCATGAAGAGCTGCTTTCCCGTTTTGCCGCCAAGGAAGCCGATATTTTGCTCGGCACGCAAATGATCGCCAAAGGACTTGATTTTCCGAACGTCACGCTTGTTGGTGTGCTGGCGGCCGACACGATGCTTCATTTGCCCGATTTCCGCGCCGCGGAAAAAACGTTCCAGCTGTTGACGCAAGTGAGCGGGCGCGCCGGGCGGCACGAGCTGCCCGGCGAAGTCATCATTCAGACGTATACGCCTGACCACTACAGCATTGAACTGGCCGCCCGCCACGACTACCGCGCCTTTTACCAGCGGGAGATGGCGCTGCGCAAAGCGCACGGCTATCCGCCGTACTATTATTTGACGCTCATTACCGCCGCCCACGAAGAGGCGCCGGCTGCGGCCAAAGCGGCGGAAAAGATCGCCGCCTATTTGCGCAAGCATCTGTCGCACGAAGCGGTCGTTCTCGGCCCGGTTGCCTCGCCAATCGCCCGTCTTCACGATAGATATCGCTACCAATGCATGATAAAATACAAACGGGAGCCGAATTTGACCGCGGCGCTCAAGGCGGTCATCGACCGCTACCAAGCCGATGCCGCCCATGGCGGAGTGACGATTACGGTCGACACGAATCCGTATATGATGATGTGAAGATGGAGGAATGACATTGGCCGTTTTGTCGATTGTGATGCATCCAAATCCAATTTTGGAACAGCCGTGCGCGCCGGTGACGATATTTGACCGTCGGCTCGGGCGGCTGCTTGACGATATGTATGAAACGATGCTTGCCGCTGACGGGGTGGGCCTAGCTGCCCCGCAAATCGGCGTCGCGGAACAGGTTGCGGTCGTTGATGTCGGAGATGAGCACGGACGCATTGAGCTCATCAACCCGGTCGTGATCGAGGCGCGCGGCGAACAAGTGGATGTTGAAGGCTGTTTGAGCTTTCCTGGTTTGTTTGGCGAAGTGCCGCGCGCGAAATTTGTGAAAGTGCGGGCGCAAAACCGGCGCGGCCGCCCGTTTACGCTTTCCGCGACCGGTTTTTTGGCGCGCGCCCTGCAGCATGAAATCGACCATTTGCACGGCGTGCTGTTTACGTCGAAAGTGATTCGATATTGCGATCTTGAAGAATTGGAAGGATAGATGCCAATGACGAACATTGTGTTTATGGGAACACCTGACTTTGCCGTGCCGATTTTGCGCCAGCTGCTTGATGACGGTTATCATGTTGCAGCGGTCGTCACCCAGCCGGATAAGCCAAAAGGGCGGAAGCGCGAGCCCGTTCCGCCCCCGGTGAAAGTGGAAGCGGAGCGCCGCGGCATCCCGGTGCTGCAGCCGACAAAAATTCGCGAGCCGGAGCAATACGAACAAGTGCTGGCGTTTGCGCCCGATTTGATTGTCACGGCTGCGTTCGGGCAAATTTTGCCGAAAGCGCTGCTTGATGCACCAAAATACGGCTGCATCAACGTCCATGCCTCGCTTCTGCCCGAGCTGCGCGGCGGGGCGCCGATCCATTACGCCATTTGGCAAGGGAAAACGAAAACGGGCGTCACGATCATGTATATGGTGGAGCGGTTGGACGCCGGCGACATGTTAGCGCAAGTCGAAGTGCCGATTGCCGAAACGGATACGGTCGGCACGCTCCATGATAAATTGAGCGCCGCCGGGGCTAAACTACTATCAGAAACGCTTCCACTTTTATTGGAAGGAAACATTGCGCCCGTTCCGCAAGATGAGGAGAAAGCGACGTATGCGCCGAACATTCGCCGCGAGCAGGAGCGGATCGATTGGACGCAGCCCGGCGAAGCCATTTACAACCATATTCGCGCCTTCCATCCGTGGCCGGTCACGTATACAACGCAGGATGGGCACATTTGGAAGGTTTGGTGGGGTGAAAAAGTGCCGGCGCCCCGTTCGGCGCCGCCGGGCACGATTTTGGCGCTCGAGGAAAACGGCATTGTCGTGGCCACCGGCAATGAGACAGCCATTCGCATCACCGAATTGCAGCCGGCCGGAAAAAAACGGATGGCGGCGGGCGAATTTTTGCGCGGCGCCGGCAGCCGGCTGGCGGTCGGCATGAAGCTAGGAGAGGATCATGAACGTACGTGAACTTGCTTTAGATACGCTGTTAGCCATTGAACAAAAAGGAGCGTACAGTCATTTGCAATTAAACGAAGCCATTCAAAAAGGACGCCTTGACGGGCGCGATGCGGCGCTGTTGACCGAGATTGTCTACGGCACGGTGCAACGGCGCGACACGCTCGATTATTATTTGGCGCCGTTTTTGCGCAAGGCGCGCCGGCTTGAGCCGTGGGTGCGCGTGCTTCTTCGGTTGACGCTGTATCAAATGGTGTATTTGGATCGTGTTCCCGACCGCGCCGCCGTCTTTGAAGCGGTTGAAATCGCCAAACGGCGCGGCCATCGCGGCATTGCTTCACTTGTCAACGGCGTATTGCGGGCCATCGGCCGCGAGGGGCTGCCGTCGATCGAGGCGGTTGATGACGCGGGCAAGCGGCTCGCCCTTGCCACCAGCCATCCCGAGTGGCTCGTTCGGCGCTGGATCCAGCAATATGGTTATGAAGAAGCGGCGCGCATGTGCGAGACGAATTTGCGCCCGCCGCAATCAACGGCCCGCGTCAACCGGCTGCGTGCGACTGTCGAAGAAGCGCTTGAGCGGCTGCGCGCTGAAGGGATGCAGGCAATCCCTGGCCATGTCGCTCCGGAGGCCATCCGGGCGGAAAAAGGGAATTTGGCTCATACGGAGACGTTTCGCGCCGGTTGGCTGACGATTCAAGATGAAAGCTCAATGCTTGTCGCTCGAGCGCTCGACCCAGCCCCCGGCGAGCGGGTGCTTGACTGCTGCGCGGCGCCGGGCGGGAAAACGACCCATATCGCCGAGCGGATGGACGGGCGCGGCGAGGTCGTTGCTGTTGATATCCACGAACGTAAGGTAATGATGATCGAACAGCAGGCCAAGCGGCTCGGGCTTGACAACGTTGCGACGCTCGCCCTTGACAGCCGCCGGCTCGGCGAGCGGTTTGCCCCGGAATCGTTTGACCGCGTTTTGGTCGATGCGCCGTGCACTGGATTCGGCGTCATTCGCCGCAAACCGGAGATCAAATATACGAAAGGGAAAGACGCCATCGCCGCGCTTGTCGAGATTCAGCAAGCCATTTTGCGGGCGGCCGCCCCGCTTTTGAAAAAAGGCGGTACGCTTGTCTACAGCACATGCACGGTGGAGCGCGAGGAAAATGAAGAAGCCATCGCCCGCTTTTTAGCGGATCATCCGGACTTTTTCCTCGACGCCAGCCTTGCCGAACGGATGCCGGAACCGGTGCGGCCGCATGTGAAAGGCGGCATGTTGCAGCTTTTGCCGCATCATTTTGACTCTGACGGGTTTTTTATCGCCCGACTGCGAAAGAAGGTGTAAAAGCATGGAAATGGTTCGTCCGGCTGCCCGCCGCTCTGTCGGCGAAACGCAGCCTCCGTTGCCATCGATTTATTCGCTCACGCTAGACGAATTGAAGGAATGGCTTGTCGCTCAAGGCGAAAAGCCGTTTCGGGCCACGCAAATTTACGAGTGGCTGTATCAAAACCGTGTCACCGATTTTGCCGACATGACGAATTTGCCGAAGCGGCTGCGCGAACAGCTAGCGTCATCGTTTTCGATCACGACGTTGAAAACCGTGGTCAAACAAACGTCTAAAGACGGAACGATCAAATTTTTGTTTGAGCTCCATGACGGCTATTCGATCGAGACGGTGCTCATGCGTCATAACTACGGCAATTCGGTGTGCGTCACGACGCAAGTCGGCTGCCGCATCGGCTGCACGTTTTGCGCTTCGACGCTCGGCGGACTGAAGCGTCATTTAGAGGCGGGCG
>NZ_LDPD01000013.1:163475-181916 GCF_001026865.1 Geobacillus sp. ZGt-1
AGTCGTGCAAGTGCAAAAGGCGCTCGATGACACGAATGAACGCGTCAGCAGCATCGTCGTCATGGGCATCGGCGAGCCGTTCGACAACTACGATGCGCTCATCAAGTTTTTGCGCATCGTCAATCACCCAAAAGGGTTGAACATTGGCGCCCGCCATATCACCGTTTCCACCAGCGGCATCATCCCAAAAATTTACCAATTTGCCGATGAAGGAATGCAAATCAACTTCGCCATTTCGTTGCATGCACCGACGAATGAGCTGCGGACGAAACTCATGCCGATCAATAAAGCGTACCCGCTGCCCAAGTTGATGGAGGCGGTTCGGTATTACATTGAAAAAACCGGCCGGCGCGTGACGTTTGAATACGGATTGTTCGGCGGGGTGAACGACCAGCTTGAGCACGCCGAGCAGTTGGCCGAGCTGATTAAAGGGCTGAAATGCCATGTGAATTTGATTCCGGTTAACTACGTGCCGGAGCGCAACTATGTGCGCACGCCGCGCAGCCAAATTTTCGCCTTTGAACGGGCGTTGAAAAAACATGGAATCAATGTCACCATTCGCCGCGAACATGGACACGACATCGATGCCGCCTGCGGACAGCTTCGCGCGAAGGAGCGAAAAGAGGAGACGAGGTGAATCGGATGCGAGCCGTTTTCCGAACTGACATCGGCCAAATTCGCGAACATAACGAAGACAGCGGCGGCGTATTTGTCAATCAAAGCGGCCAATATTTAGCGGTCGTCGCTGACGGGATGGGCGGCCATCGCGCCGGTGATGTGGCCAGTTCCATGGCGGTGGCGTATTTGCAGGAGCGATGGGAGAAAGAGAGTAGCCTTGCTTCACCGGCTGAGGCGGAGCAATGGCTCAAGACGCAAATTGCGGCGGCGAACGAACAACTGTTTCGCCATGCCTGTTCCCACCCGGAATGTCAAGGAATGGGGACGACGGTCGTCGCCGCCGTTTGCGCTAATTCGTTTGCGACGGTTGCCCATATCGGCGACAGCCGCTGCTACGTGCTCAACAAAAGCGGAATTCAGCAGCTGACCGACGACCATTCGTTGGTCAATGAGCTCGTCAAAAGCGGGCAACTTTCGAAAGAAGCGGCTGAGCATCATCCGCGCAAAAACGTGCTGTTGCGGGCGCTTGGCACGGAACCGGCGGTGAAAATCGACGTGAAAACAGTGGCGCTCGACGAGGGCGACATGTTGTTGTTATGTTCGGACGGGTTGTCCAATAAAGTGCCGGAAGCGGACATGATACATATTTTGACGGGTGCCGGCACGCTGGAAGAGAAGGCGGAGGCGCTTATCCAGCTCGCCAACGGGCGGGGCGGAGAAGACAACATTTCGCTGGCGGTCATCGATGTTTCAGCGGAACGTGAAGGTGGGTGATCGGCGTGCTCATTGGAAAGCGATTGAATGACCGCTATAAAATCATCAGCCTCATCGGCGGCGGCGGCATGGCCAACGTGTATTTGGCCCGCGATATGATTTTGGAACGCGATGTTGCTGTCAAAGTGCTCCGCCTTGATTTTGCCAATGATGATCAGTTCATCAAACGGTTCCGCCGCGAGGCGCAAGCGGCGACGAGCTTAAACCATGAACATATCGTCTCCATTTATGACGTCGGCGAAGAGGAAGGCGTCTATTACATCGTCATGGAATATGTGCGCGGCGCGACGCTGAAGCAATACATCCAGCAGCACGCTCCGCTTCCGGTCGAACGGGCGCTTGGCATCATGGACCAGCTGACATCAGCGATCGCCCATGCCCATGAGAACGGCATCATCCATCGCGACATTAAACCGCAAAACATTTTGCTTGATGAGCACGGCAATGTGAAAGTGACCGACTTCGGCATCGCTGTGGCGATGAGCGGCACGACGATCACGCAGACCAACTCTGTGCTCGGTTCGGTTCATTATTTGTCGCCGGAGCAGGCGCGCGGGGGCATCGCTACTGAAAAATCGGACATTTATTCACTCGGCATTGTCATGTTTGAACTCGTCACCGGTCGGCTGCCGTTTTCCGGCGAATCAGCCGTTTCGATCGTGTTGAAGCACTTGCAGGCGGAAACGCCGTCGCCGAAGGCGTGGAATCCGGACATCCCGCAAAGTGTGGAAAACATTATTTTAAAAGCGACGGCGAAAGACCCGTTTTACCGCTACCAATCCGCGCGCGAAATGAACGAGGACATTCGGACAGCGCTGGATCCAAGGCGGCGCAATGAGCCGAAATTTACCATACCCGATGACGATGAGGAAGCGACGAAAGCCATTCCGATGATCAAACATGCGGAAAGCGCGGCGTTGGAGCAAGAGACGCTTGTGTACGAGGAAAAAACGAGCGAACCGGTTCATACGACGGGCGAACCGAAACCGAAGCGGAAACGGGTATGGATTGCCTGGCTTGTGGCTGCCTTGCTGTTCATTGGAGCTGCCGGCATCAGCGCGGTCACATGGATTCCGGACCTCATTTTTCCAAAAGAAGTGACGATGCCGAACGTGGTCAACAAAAACTATGATGACGCTGTTGAACAGCTGTCGTCGCTCGGTTTGGAAATCAAAGATACGATCGATGTAGAAGATGATCAAATCGAAGAAGGAAAAGTCGTGCGCACCGATCCAGAAGCCGGCATGACGGTGAAGAAAGGTGCCGGCGTCATTATTTATAAAAGCATTGGAAAAAAGAAAATCGAATTTCCAAGCTTCATTGGCGATGATATTGCTGCGGCGGAGGAGGAGCTGCGCGCCGAAGGATTTACCCGCATCACACGCAGCGGCCGCTACAGCGACAAGCCGGAAGGGACGATTTTGGATCAATACCCGTACGCCGGTGATGAAGTCGTGCCTGATGAAACGGAAGTGATGTTCACCGTCAGCCTCGGGCCGGAGAAGGTCACCGTTAAAGATTTGACTGGCTATACGGAAAAAAGCGTGCGCGACTACGGCGCGGATCAAGGGCTGCGCATTGACGTGAAGTACGAGTATTCGGACGAGGTGCCAGAAGGGCTTGTCATTTCGCAAACTCCAGCGGCGAACGAGCGGGTAAAAAAAGGGGAAACCATCACAGTCGTCATTTCCCGCGGGCCGGAGCCGAAGCCGTCCAAAACGGTAGTGAAAGAGATTATGATCCCATATGAACCGGCGATGCCGGGGCAAATGGTTGAAGCCCAGCTTTACATCCAAGATGCCACCCACAATATGTCAACGCCATACAAAACATACCGGCTGACGGCGCCAGCGACCGAGATGGTCGAGTTTGAAATTCCATATGGGGAGACCGCTTATTACCGCGTCATTGTCAACAATGTCGTCAAAGAGGAAGGATCGATCCCGTACCCAGAAAATAACGGAAAAAAGGGGTGAGGCTATGGCGGAAGGGCAAATCATTAAGGCGTTAAGCGGATTTTATTACGTCCTGTCCGAAGGCCGCGTGTTCCAATGCCGCGGGCGCGGTGTGTTCCGCAAGAAAAAAGTGACGCCGCTCGTCGGCGACCGCGTCGTTTTTCAGGCGACGAGCGAAACGGAAGGCTATATTTTGGAGATTGGCGAGCGGCAAAATGAGCTTGTGCGGCCGCCGATTGCCAACGTCGAACAGGCGATTTTAGTCTTTTCGGCTGTAAGCCCGGACTTCAGCGCCAAGCTGCTCGACCGCTTTCTTGTCTTGGTTGAATCGAAACGCATCACGCCGATCATTGTCATCAGCAAAATCGATTTGTTGGATGGCGAATCAAAAGAAGAGATTGCCCGCTACGTGCATGATTACCGGCGCATCGGCTACGACGTGATTGAAACGTCAGCAGTGACCAAGGGCGGCCTCGATGAACTGGCGTTGCGCCTTCGCGGCCGCGTCTCAGTCGTCGCCGGGCAGTCCGGCGTCGGCAAATCGTCCCTATTAAACGCGCTCCGTCCGGATTTGCGGTTGAAAACGGGCGACATTTCCACCCATTTAGGGCGCGGCAAGCATACGACCCGCCATGTCGAACTGCTTGAGGTCGCCGGTGGGCTTGTCGCCGACACCCCAGGGTTTAGTGCACTTGAGTTCGACCAGATCGAGCTTGACGAATTGCCGCATTATTTTCCTGAATTCCGAACGTACGGGGAAGGGTGCAAGTTCCGCGGCTGCCTTCATATCGCCGAGCCGAAATGCGCTGTGCGTGAGGCGGTCGAGGCCGGGGAGATTCCGTCGTACCGCTATGACCACTACGTTAGTTTTGTTGCCGAAATGAAAGAACGAAAGCCGAGGTATTGAACATGATTCGAATTGCGCCATCGATTTTATCAGCCGATTTCGCCCGCCTGGCTGAGGAGATTCGTTCGGTCGAGGAAGGCGGGGCGGATTGGATTCACGTCGATATCATGGACGGGCATTTCGTGCCGAATTTAACGTTCGGGCCGCCGGTCGTGGCCGCCATTCGACCGGTGACGAAGCTGCCGCTTGACGTCCATTTGATGATCGCCGACCCGGACCGATACATTCCGGCGTTTGCGAAAGCGGGTGCGGATGTGATTTCCGTCCATGTTGAGGCGTGCGTGCATTTGCATCGGACGATTCATTTTATCAAAGAACAAGGCGTCAAAGCCGGGGTGGTGCTCAATCCGCATACACCGGTCGAGATGATCCGCCATGTGATCGGTGATGTCGATCTCGTCTTGTTGATGACGGTCAATCCAGGGTTTGGCGGACAGGCGTTCATTCCGGCGGTCGTGCCAAAAATCCGTGAGGTCGCCCGGATGGCCAGCGAACAAAATAAAGAGGTCGATATTGAGGTCGACGGCGGCATCAATGCGGAAACGGCGCCGCTTTGCGTGGAAGCCGGGGCGAACGTGCTTGTCGCCGGCTCGGCCATCTACAATGAACGGGATCGAGCCGCCGCCATTCGCACGCTTCGCGAAGTGTGCGCCAACTAGCCAAAAAGGCAGCGCCGCTTTTGCCATCTTATCGAGCCGCAGGGTGATGAGAGCAAAGAAAAGGACGGAAGATGGCCGCCTCGGCCCTTGCTGAAAGGGGGAAACGCATGTGTTGATCCATATTGTCGGCGGCGGTCCGCGCCACCTTCTTCCCGATTTGCGCTCGTATGATGGGAACGATGTGCAGTGGGTCGGCGTCGACCGCGGTACGAAAGCGCTGCTGGATTTCGGACTCCGTCCGGTGCGGGCGTTTGGCGATTTTGATTCGCTGCCGGCAGAGGAGGTCAAGCGGCTAAGGGAGATGCTGCCGGAGCTTGACATTTGGCCGGCGGAAAAAGATAAAACGGATATGGAGATCGCTCTTGACTGGGCGGTTAGGCAGACAGATGGGGCCATCCGTCTGTTTGGGGCGACCGGCGGGCGGCTTGACCATTTGTTTGGCAACGTTGAGCTGCTGTTAAAGTACGCCGGGCGGCCCATTGAACTCATCGACCGGCAAAACGTGCTCACCGTCCATCTGCCCGGCGTGCATACGGTTGCGCGCGACGATCGATACCGCTATGTGTCATACATCCCGATTTCCGAAACGGTGGCGGAGCTTACGCTTACCGGATTTAAATATCCGCTAACAAACTGTCATATTTCCCGCGGTTCGACATTATGTATTAGTAACGAACTTATCCAATCTTCCGGTACTTTTTCGTTTTCAGAAGGCATATTAATGATGATAAGGAGCAGCGATTTTGCCGGCTGCCCGTAGTCGCGCTTGGCTTATGACGGAATATAATGGATAAGGAAATGGCGGGAAGCTCGTTATGATCGGTGTGAGGAGGGAATCGGGATGAAGTTTTATACGATCAAGCTGCCGAGATTTTTAGGCGGAATCGTGCGGGCGGTGTTGAACGCATTTAAAAAAGGATAAGAAAAAAGCACCATTTTTGGTGCTTTTTTGTTGCCGCCGAACAAAAGGAGGGTTGCAACCTTTTGGGCGGCTTCTTTTCGTTAGGCCGTTAGACGCGTTTCACTTTTCCAGATTTCAGCGCGCGCGCCGAAACCCAAACGCGTTTCGGTTTGCCGTCAACTAAAATGCGCACTTTTTGCAAGTTGGCTTTCCATGTGCGGCGGCTGGCGTTCATGGCATGCGAACGCGAGTTGCCGAACGATTTCTTCTTGCCGGTAATGAAGCACTTCGCCATCGTTTTTCCCTCCTTGCTTTCACATCCCTCTAAAAACACTATTATAATTTACCATACAACTGTAGGGATTGCAATAGACGTGCGGTTTTCTTTCAAGAAACTGTTCTTGACATATATTTCAGTTTTCGGCTAAATAATACTAGTGGGCGGACGGGAAGCGCTTTGAAAACAGAAAGCGTTATAGTACAATAGGGGTAGCTGTGCGAGATACGCAAAGGGGGAACGAGCATGTCGATCGAATGGCAAACGAAATACGGGCGCATCGAAGTCGCCAATGAAGTCATTGCGATGATCGCGGGGGGAGCTGCCGTCGATTGCTACGGCATTGTCGGAATGGCGTCGAAAAACCAAATTCGCGATGGGCTGTCGGAAATTTTGCGCCGGGAGAATTTTTCCAAAGGGGTTATTGTCCGCGAAGAAAACGGCGAGGTACATATCGATATGTACATCATCGTCAGCTACGGAACGAAAATTTCCGAAGTCGCTCATAACGTGCAGTCGAAAGTGAAGTACACGCTCGATCAGACGCTCGGGCTGGCGGTTCAGTCGATCAATATTTACGTTCAAGGGGTTCGGGTGTCAAACCCGTAGTAAGGAGGAGTTAGCCGGTGACAATGAGGACGCTTGACGGAAGACGATTTGCCGATATGGTGCAGCAAGGGGCCGCACATTTGGCGAACAACGCCAAGACGGTCGATGCGCTGAACGTCTTTCCGGTTCCAGATGGCGATACAGGAACAAACATGAACTTGTCGATGACGTCCGGGGCGAAAGAAGTGAAGGCGAATGCCTCCGACCATATCGGCAACGTCGCCGCGGCGCTGGCAAAAGGGCTGTTGATGGGGGCGCGCGGCAATTCCGGCGTCATTTTGTCGCAGCTGTTCCGCGGATTTGCCAAGGCAGTCGAAGGCAAACAAGCGGTGAACAGCTTCGAATTCGCCGCCGCTTTGCAGGCGGGGGTGGACACAGCCTATAAGGCGGGGATGAAGCCGGTTGAGGGGACGATCCTCACCGTTGCCAAAGAAGCGGCGCGCAAGGCGGTGGAGGTGGCAAAAAAAGAACGCGACGTGATCGCCGTGATGGAAGCGGCGCTCGCCGAGGCGAAAGCGGCGCTGCAGCGCACACCCGAATTGCTCCCGATCTTAAAGGAAGTCGGTGTCGTCGACAGCGGCGGTCAAGGGCTCGTATACATCTATGAAGGGTTTCTTGCTGCTTTGAAAGGAGAAATCGTGAGCGCCGCACGCGCTGAGGCGCGGATGGACGATCTAGTGAAAATGGTGCACCATCAAAGCGCGCAAAGCCATATTCATGCCGATGAGATCGAGTTTGGCTACTGTACGGAATTTATGGTCCGTTTTGAGCCGGAAAAGCTGGCCGAGCACCCGTTTTCCGAAGAAACGTTCCGCCGCGAGTTAAGCCAGTTCGGCGACTCCTTGCTCGTTGTCGCGGATGAAGAGCTTGTTAAGGTGCACATCCATTCGGAAACGCCGGGTGAGGTGCTGACATACGGTCAACGCTACGGCAGCTTGATCAATATTAAAATTGAAAACATGCGCGAACAACATGCCAACATCGTCGGCAAGGAGGCAAAAACGCTTCCTGGCGTTGCCAAAGAGGAAGCAAAGCCGTACGGCATCGTCGCCGTCGCCATGGGCGCTGGCGTGGCTGAACTGTTTCGGAGCATCGGTGCACACGCCATCATTGAAGGTGGGCAAACGATGAACCCGAGCACGGAAGAAATCGCTGACGCCATCCGCCTCGCCAACGCGGAAACGGTGTTTGTGCTGCCAAACAACAAAAACATTGTGATGGCGGCAAAACAAGCGGCGGAGCTTTCCGAACAGCGGGTGATCGTCATCCCGTCGAAAACGGTTCCGCAAGGTCTGGCGGCGCTCTTGGCGTTCAATCCGGCGCAATCGGCCGAGCAAAATGAGCGGGCGATGACGGCGGCGCTGTCGCGAGTGAAAACGGGGCAAGTGACATTTTCCGTGCGCGATACGACGATTGACGGCATCGAGATTCAAAAGGGCGATTACATGGGGTTATGGGATGACCGCATTATTGCCGCTGACAAAGACAAACTCGCCGTAACGAAGCGGCTGCTTGATGCGCTCATTGATGAAGAAAGCGAAATCGTGACCATTTTGTACGGCGAAGACGCAACGGAGATCGATGTGGAAACAGTCGTTGCCTATTTGGAAACAAAACATGACGGGGTCGAAGTGGAAGTGCATAACGGAAAGCAGCCGCTGTATCCATTTATCATTTCCGTCGAATAATATGTTAGAATAATAGAAGGGAGCATTCCCTTCTATTTTTCTTATTTTTCTGTTTTGTGGAGGAATAGCGGAGATGAAATACAAAAGCGTCTTTGATATCATTGGCCCGGTGATGGTCGGGCCGTCAAGTTCACATACGGCCGGGGCGGTGCGCATCGGTTTGGTTGCGCGCAAGTTGTTTGGCCGAAAGCCGACGTGGGCGCGTATTTCGTTTTACGGCTCATTTGCCGAAACGTATCGGGGGCATGGCACCGACGTTGCCATTGTCGCCGGGCTGCTTGGGTTTGACACGTTCGATGAACGTCTTCCGAATGCGCTTGAGATCGCCCGAGCGGAAGGTGTAGATGTGTCGTTTTTCGCCGAGGAGGCGATTCCGCATCATCCGAATACGGCGCGCCTGCGGATTGGCGATGATGAAGGCGAGCTTGAGCTCGTCGGCATTTCGATCGGCGGCGGCAAAATCGAAATCGTCGAATTGAATGGGTTTGCCTTGAAGCTGTCTGGCCACCATCCGGCGCTGCTCATTATGCATAATGACCGGTATGGGACGATTGGGGCGGTGGCTTCGGTGTTGGCGAAACAGAAAATCAACATCGGCCATATGGAAGTGTCGCGCAAGGAGAAAGGGAAAGAGGCGCTCATGGCGATCGAAGTTGACCAGCCGTTGACCGATGATCTGATTCAAGAATTGGAGCAGCTGCCGAACATCATTCAAGTGGCGAAGCTTGCGGATTGAAAAGAAATCGGTTTCATGTTGATGTGCATCAAAGAAGATAAGCCATGATGGAGAGAGGACAGGTGGGAATCAAATGTTTCGCAATGTGGCTGAACTTGTGGCGTTGGCCGAAAAGGACAGCATCAAAATCGCTGAAGTGATGATTCGTCAGGAAGTGGAAGTGAGCGGGCGAAGCCGGGAAGAGGTGATCGCGCAAATGGATCACCATCTAGCCGTCATGGAGCGCGCCGTCGAGAGGGGACTCGAAGGGGTTGTGTCCCGCTCCGGATTGACGGGCGGAGATGCGGTGCGGATGCAGCGTTATATTGAGGGCGGCCGTTTTTTGTCCGGAGAGACGATTTTAGACGCCGTCAGCAAAGCCATGGCGACCAACGAAGTGAACGCAGCGATGGGCGTCATTTGCGCCACGCCGACGGCTGGGGCGGCCGGCGTCGTCCCGGGGACGCTGTTTGCCGTGAAAGAGAAGCTGCGGCCGACAAGAATGGAAATGATTGAGTTTTTGTTTACAGCCGGGGCGTTTGGCTACATTGTCGCCAACAACGCCTCGATTTCCGGCGCCGCCGGCGGCTGTCAAGCCGAAGTTGGGTCGGCGGCCGGCATGGCCGCCGCGGCGCTGGTTGAGCTGGCCGGTGGGACGCCTGCTCAAGCGGCCGAAGCGATGGCCATCGCCTTAAAAAATATGTTGGGATTAGTATGCGACCCGGTTGCTGGCCTGGTCGAAGTGCCGTGCGTCAAGCGGAACGCGATGGGGGCGGCGAACGCCATGATCGCTGCGGATATGGCGCTAGCCGGCATTAAAAGCCGCATCCCGTGCGATGAAGTGATTGAAGCGATGTATCGCATCGGTGCAGCCATGCCGGTGGCGCTCAAAGAAACGGCGCAAGGGGGGTTGGCCGCGACGCCGACTGGCCGCGCCATTGCGGCCCGCATTTTCGGCGCTTCTGCGGCATCGAAGTGAACGAAGCGATGCAGCAGCCGGTGACGGCGGTCAAAGGCATCGGTGAAGAGACGGCGGCGGCGCTTGCCGACATCGGCATCGCGACGGTCGGTGAGCTGCTTGCGTACGCCCCGTACCGCTATGATGATTACGAACAAAAAGATTTGGCCGCCGTCCGCCATGAAGAAAAAGTGACAGTGGAAGGAAAAGTATACAGCGCCCCGCTGTTGACGTATTACGGAAAGAAAAAATCGCGCCTTTCCTTCCGCATGCTGGCCGATCGCTACTTGATCACCGTCGTTTGTTTCAACCGTCCCTATTTGAAGGAAAAAATCGCCCTGAACGAGACGGTGACGGTGATCGGCAAATGGGACCGGCATCGGCAAACGATCAACGCCTACGAGCTTCGGTTCGGACCGGCTCCGGAGACCACCGGCATCGAGCCGGTTTACTCCGTGCGCAGCCCACTGACGGTGAAAACGATGCGCCGGTTGATGAAAGCGGCGTTCGAACAGTTTGGCGAGCACATTCCCGACCCGTTGCCGCCCGCTTTGCGCCGCGCTTATCGCCTTGTCGACAAACAAGAAGCGCTCCGCGCCCTTCATTTTCCGCGCACGCGCGAAGAATTGCATCAGGCGCGGCGCCGGCTCATCTATGAGGAGTTTTTGTTGTACCAGCTGAAAATGCAGGCGCTCCGTCGATTGATGCGCGATGAGCGGCGCGGCGTCGTTCATTCGTTTTCTGAAGAGCGGCTTTCGTCCTTTCTTTCCGGATTGCCGTTTGTCTTGACGAACGCCCAGCGCCGTGTCATCGGCGAAATTTTGGCGGACATGCGCTCGCCGCGGCAAATGAACCGGCTTTTGCAAGGCGACGTCGGTTCTGGCAAGACGGTCGTTGCCGCTGTCGCTCTTTACGCCGCCGCTTTGTCCGGATTTCAAGGAGCGCTGATGGTGCCGACGGAAATTCTGGCTGAACAGCACGCCCGCTCGCTCGCCGAGCTGTTTGCCGATACGGATGTGACGATCGCGCTCTTGACAAGCTCAGTGAAGGGAAAGCAGCGCAAAGCGGTGCTTGCCGAACTGGAAGAAGGAACAATTGATATCGTCGTAGGCACGCACGCCTTGATTCAAGAAGGAGTGCAGTTTCGCCGGCTCGGCCTCGTTATTACGGACGAGCAGCACCGGTTTGGTGTCGAACAGCGCCGCGTTTTGCGTGAGAAAGGGCATGCACCGGATGTATTGATGATGACGGCGACGCCGATTCCGCGCACACTCGCCATTACGGCGTTCGGCGACATGGACGTATCGGTGCTCGATGAAATGCCGGCCGGACGAAAAAAAGTCGAGACGTATTGGGTGAAGCATCATCAGTTCTCCCGCGTGCTCGATTTTATCGAAAAGGAATTGCGCCGTGGTCATCAGGCGTATGTCATCTGTCCGCTCATTGAGGAGTCGGACAAATTGGATGTGCAAAACGCCATCGATGTCCATAGCCAGCTTGTCCATTATTATCGCGGGAAATATGAGATCGGCTTGATGCACGGCCGGCTGTCGGCCGACGAAAAAGAACGCGTCATGAGGGCGTTCAGCGAAAACCGCATCCATGTGCTCGTCTCGACGACGGTCGTTGAAGTCGGCGTGAATGTACCGAATGCGACGGTGATGGTCATTTACGACGCCGAACGGTTTGGCCTCGCCCAGCTCCATCAGCTGCGCGGGCGGGTCGGGCGCGGCGACGCCCAGTCGTACTGCATTTTGATCGCCGACCCGAAATCGGAAGTCGGCAAAGAACGAATGCGCATCATGACGGAAACGGCCGATGGGTTTGTGTTGGCCGAAAAAGATTTGGAGCTGCGCGGTCCGGGCGATTTTTTCGGTACAAAACAAAGCGGGCTCCCGGAATTCCGCTACGGCGATCCAGTGCATGATTACCGCATTTTGGAAGTCGCCCGCCGCGATGCCGCCAAGCTCGTTTCCTCGGCCGCGTTTTGGCGCGATGAGGCGTACGCCGGGCTGCGCGCCGAGCTGGAAACGTCCGGCATACTCGATGGGGAAAAGCTAGATTAATAGACAGGGGAGGAGGCGCCGGCGCATTCGCGCCCCGCTGTTTTTTATGGTAATTGATTTTTTGGCCAGTGAAAGCCTATATTTTTATTGTTCGGACGGAGGAGGCAGGAGATGCCTGTCCCACTATTTCGTTTGTGAGCCTCGAGGATGGAGCAGAAAGCCGTTTGGCGAGGGGGGCGTCGGATCCACAGCGGCCGACAGCATGTGGCGCTGTTCATTTTTTGTGCTTGCATTTCGTTTTTTGATATTATATATTACTTTTAGTACCTAGTCATAAAATCGGACGGTGTCACGAATCGATGAGAAAAAGCAAACGCGAACGGCAACGGTTGTTGCAGGAGACGATCCGGGAAAACCCGTTTATCACCGATGAAGAGCTCGCCGAAAAATTTTCGGTCAGCGTGCAGACGATCCGCCTTGATCGGCTTGAGCTGTCGATTCCCGAACTGCGTGAGCGCATCAAGAATGTCGCCCGCCAGTCGTTCGCTGATAAAGTGCGGGCGTTGCCGCTTGAAGAAGTGATCGGCGACATTATTGACATCGAGCCGGATGCGAGCGCCATTTCGATTTTCGATGTGAAAGAGGAGCACGTCTTTCGGCGCACCCGCATCGCCCGCGGCCATCATTTGTTCGCTCAGGCCAACTCGCTTGCCGTCGCTGTCATCCATGATGAACTGGCGCTGACAGCGAAAGCGACCATTCGTTTTGTGCGCCAAGTGAAAGAAGGGGAGCGGGTCGTAGCCAAAGCGAAAGTGACCGGAAAAACGGCGCACGGGCGCACAATCGTCGAGGTGAACAGCTACGTCGGCCAGGAGCTCGTCTTTTCTGGTACGTTTGAAATGTATCGTTCAAACATAGAGAAAAAGGATGGGGACAGCAATGAATATCGCGGTTGATGCCATGGGTGGAGACCATGCCCCGGGCGAAATCGTGCGCGGGGCGCTTATGGCCGCCGCCCATTTCCCTGACATCGAGATTACGCTGATTGGCGATGAAGAGAAAATTCGCCCGCATGTGACGGGTGAAGAGCGCATTTCGGTCATCCACACCGACGAAGTGATCGAAGCAGATGATGAGCCGGTGCGGGCAGTGCGGCGCAAAAAGAACTCGTCGATGGTGCGCATGGCGGAAGAAGTGAAAGAAGGGCGCGCCGCTGCCTGCATTTCCGCCGGCAATACCGGGGCGCTCATGGCAGCCGGACTGTTTGTCGTCGGGCGGGCAGCCGGCATCGACCGCCCGGCGCTCGCCCCGACGCTGCCGACGTTGGATGGGCGCGGCTTTGTCTTTCTGGATGTCGGCGCCAACGTCGATGCAAAGCCGGAACATTTGCAGCAATACGCTTTGATGGGACATGTGTACGCAAAGAACGTGCGCGGCGTCGAAAAACCGCGCATCGGCTTGCTGAACGTCGGAACGGAAGACCAAAAAGGAAACGAAACAACGAAACGGGCGTTTGCCTTGCTCAAGGAAACGAACCTTCATTTCATCGGCAATGTCGAAGCGCGCGATCTGCTGCAAGGAGTGGCTGATGTTGTCGTCGCCGACGGCTTTGCCGGCAATGTTGCGTTAAAAACGATTGAAGGGACGGCGCTGGCGCTCTTTTCCTTGCTCAAGCAGACGCTGACAAGCGGCGTCGCGGCGAAGCTGGCCGCCGCCGTCCTCAAGCCAAAGCTCGCCGGGCTGAAAAAAATGATGGACTACTCGGAGTATGGCGGCGCGGCGCTGTTTGGCTTAAATGCTCCGGTCATTAAAGCGCACGGGTCGTCCGATGCGAACGCCATCTTCCACGCCATCCGCCAGGCGCGAGAGATGGTGGTTCATGATGTCATCGGCACGATCAGAGCGGAGCTGGAACGGGCATAATCGGTAAAGGAGGAATCAAAAATGGGGAAAATCGCCTTTTTATTTCCTGGCCAAGGATCGCAGACGGTCGGCATGGCGAAAGACGCTGCCGAGCATGACGACCGCGCCCGTGCCGTCATCGCGGAGGCTGACGAGCGGCTTGGATTCGCGCTTTCCAAGCTCATGTTCAACGGACCGCAAGAAGAGCTGACGTTGACATATAACGCCCAGCCGGCGCTCTTGACCGCCAGCATCGCCTTGCTCCAGCTTGTCGACGGCGCTGGGCTGAAAGCGGACTATGTTGCCGGCCACAGCTTAGGCGAATATACGGCGCTTGTCGCCGCCGGCGCCATGTCGTTTGCCGATGCCGTCTACGCGGTGCGCCGCCGCGGTGAGCTGATGGATGAAGCGGTGCCGGCCGGTGAAGGGACGATGGCGGCGGTGCTTGGGATGGACGCTGATGCGCTTGAAGCAGTGACAAATGAAATCGCCGCCCAAGGCGATCCGGTCGAGCCGGCCAACTTCAACTGCCCGGGGCAAATTGTCATCTCCGGCTCGAAAGCCGGAGTGGAAAAAGCGGCTCAGCTTTTGAAAGAACGCGGCGCCAAACGCGTCATTCCGCTTGAGGTGAGCGGTCCGTTCCACTCCGCTCTCATGAAGCCGGCGGCAGAAAAACTGAAAGCGGTTCTTGACAGTTTGGTGATTCGTGACGCCGTCATTCCGGTCGTCGCCAATGTGACTGCTGAGCCGGTGACGAAAAAAGAGGACATCGCCCGCCTTCTCATTGAACAACTGTATTCGCCGGTGCGTTGGGAGCAGTCGGTGCGCACGCTTCTTTCGCTTGGCGTCGACACGTTTGTCGAAATCGGTCCGGGAAAAGTGTTGTCCGGCCTTGTGAAAAAAATCGACCGCAACGCCCGCGTTTATGCGGTGAACGATCTTGCTTCCTTCGAAGCGACCGTTGCGGTGCTGAAAGGGGAATAAAGCGATGCTCGAAGGAAAAATTGCTCTTGTGACCGGGGCGTCGCGCGGCATTGGCCGGGCGGTCGCTCTGGAGCTTGCCCGCCAAGGGGCGAACGTTGCCGTCAATTACGCCGGCAGCGAGGCGAAAGCGAATGAAGTTGTCGAGGCCATCCGCTCGCTCGGCCGCGAAGCGATCGCCGTGCAGGCGGACGTCGCCCGCGCTGAAGATGTTGAGCGCATGGTGAAAACGACGATTGACCATTTTGGCCGCCTCGATATTTTGGTCAACAACGCCGGCATTACACGCGACAATTTATTGATGCGGATGAAAGAAGAAGAATGGGATGCCGTGATTAACACGAACTTAAAAGGAGTATTTCTTTGTACGAAGGCGGCAACGCGCCCGATGATGAAGCAGCGCTATGGGCGGATCGTCAACATTGCTTCGGTCGTCGGCGTGATCGGCAATCCGGGGCAGGCGAACTATGTCGCCGCCAAGGCCGGCGTCATCGGGCTGACGAAGACGGCGGCGCGCGAACTCGCCAGCCGCAACATCACCGTTAACGCCGTCGCACCAGGATTCATTACGACCGATATGACCGAAGCGCTCAGCCCGGAGCTGAAGGCGGAAATGTTAAAGCAAATTCCGCTCGCCCGCTTTGGCGAGCCGGATGATGTCGCCCGCGTCGTCGCTTTCCTCGCTTCCGACGCCGCGAGCTACATGACTGGACAGACGCTTCATGTTGACGGCGGCATGGTGATGCCGTAAGAAAAACAGCGCTAGTATTTTTTCTGCCAATCGACTATAATCATGAAGGGAGGTGAACGCAATGGCCGATGTATTGGAACGTGTAACGAAAATCATCGTTGACCGGCTGGGGGTTGACGAATCGCAAGTGACGCTCGAAGCGTCGTTTAAGGACGACCTGGGCGCTGACTCGCTCGACATCGTCGAACTCGTCATGGAACTTGAAGATGAATTCAACATGGAAATTTCCGATGAAGAGGCGGAAAAAATCGTCACAGTCGGAGACGCTGTGAACTACATAAAAAGTCGTCTGTAATGCTGCTTTTTTGCAAAGTCCCGTTGCTTCGAACGGGGCTTTCTCTGCTTTTTCAGGGATGCTCGGCGGGCCTTGCGGAAAAAAGCGCACGATTCCCGCTCGCGTAGCGGACCGGAGAACGGATATAATAGAAGAAGACACGGCCATTTTGTTCTGGAACGAAGTCGGAGGGCATTTTTATGTCAAAACAAAAAGATAAAGAGCGCATCCATGAAAAGAGGCGGGCGAAGTTTCAAGAGCTGCAAAACAAAATCGGCATCACCTTTCGAAACGAAAAGCTGTTGATTCAAGCGTTCACCCATTCATCGTATGTGAATGAGCATCGGCGGCGGCTTCACGAAGACAATGAACGGCTTGAGTTTTTAGGCGATGCCGTGCTGGAGCTGACCGTTTCTCAATATTTATTTCAAAAGTTCCCGCATATGAGCGAGGGGCAATTGACGAAGCTGAGGGCGGCCATCGTCTGCGAGCCGTCGCTTGTGAAATTTGCCAACGCCCTGTCGTTCGGCGAGCTCGTCTTGCTCGGCAAAGGCGAGGAGCTGACCGGCGGGCGGACGCGTCCGGCGCTCTTGGCAGACGTCTTTGAGGCGTTCATCGGCGCTTTGTATTTGGATCAAGGAATGGACGCGGTCATCCGCTTTTTGGAGAAAACGATGTTTCCGAAAATTGATGAAGGTGCTTTTTCTCATGTGATGGATTTTAAAAGCCAGCTGCAGGAATTGGTGCAGCGGGACGGCAGCGGAACGCTTGAATACGCCATTTTGGAGGAAAAAGGTCCGGCCCACAACAAGGAGTTTGTCGCCCGCGTAGCGTTAAACGGCCAAGAGCTTGGCATCGGCGTCGGCCGCTCGAAAAAGGAAGCCGAACAACATGCGGCGCAAATGGCGCTCGAAACGTTGCGGGCTGCCGATCAGCAGTGAAGGCTGGCGCTGTTACGTCAGTCTTTTTTCTGTGAACGTGCGAAGGGATGGAGAGCAAACGCTGCTCATGGGTGTTTCGATGAACATGCGCGCCTTGAGCGGGGGAAGAAAGGCGTTTTTTTCGATAGCTCATATGGTAGGATGAAAAGATCGAACGTCTCGGTTTCCAAAAAGGGCTCCGGGGTGTTTGTGGTGGATCACAGTGGAAAGATGGTGAGGCGTCATACCATGTTCCTGAAACGATTGGATGTGATCGGCTTTAAATCGTTCGCCGACCGTGTATCGATCGAGTTTGTCCCTGGTGTGACGGCGGTCGTCGGTCCGAACGGGAGCGGCAAAAGCAACATTACCGATGCGATCCGTTGGGTGCTCGGTGAGCAATCAGCAAAATCGTTGCGCGGGGCGAAAATGGAAGACGTCATCTTCGCCGGCAGCGAATCGCGCAAGCCGCTCAATGTGGCTGAAGTGACGATCACACTCGACAATGAAGACGGCTTTTTGCCGCTTGAGTACCAGGAAGTGAGCGTGACCCGGCGCGTCTATCGCTCGGGGGAGAGCGAGTTTTTCATCAACCGCCAGCCGTGCCGTTTGAAAGACATCGTCGATTTGTTTCTCGATTCCGGGCTCGGCAAGGAGGCGTTTTCCATCATCGGCCAAGGCCGGGTCGAAGAGATTTTAAGCAGCAAACCGGAAGAGCGGCGCACGATTTTTGAAGAAGCGGCCGGCGTGTTGAAGTACAAGCTGCGGAAAAAAAAGGCGGAGGCGAAGCTAGCGGAGACGCAAGACAACTTGCACCGCGTCAACGATATTTTGCACGAGCTCGAACAGCAGCTTGAGCCGCTCCGCATGCAGGCGTCGCTCGCCAAAGAGTTTTTGGAAAAACGCGAAGAGCTCGAGCGATTTGAAGTGGTGCTGATGGTTCACGACATCGAGCAGCTGCGCGGGCAATGGAATGAGTTGAAGGAAGCGCTTGATGGGCACCAGCGGGACGAAGTGGCGCTGGCGGCGGCGTTGCAGAAAATGGAAGCCCAAATCGAACAGCTCCGCGATCAAATGACCGCCATTGACGAATCGATCGACGGTTTGCAGCAAGTGCTTCTTTTAGCCAGCGAAGAGCTTGAGAAGCTCGAAGGGCGGAAAGAAGTATTGAAAGAGAGAAAAAAGCATGCCGCGAGGCGAAAAGCGCAGCTGGACGACATAACGGCTGCACTGGCTGCGAAACGGCGCCGCTTGACGGAGCAGCTGCATGCCGAGCGGGAGGAACTCGCCCGGCTTGAGGCGGGCGCCGCAGCGCTCGAGCGGGAGCTGAAAGAAAAACAGGCTTTGTTTTCGGCGCATGAAGCCGACATTGAAGAAGAAATCGAGCGGCGAAAAGGTGATTACATCGACCTTGTTCATGAACAGGCGGCGTTGAAAAACGAACGCGCACATGTGGAGCAGGCGCTTGGCAAGCTGCATGCCAAACGGACGGCGCTCGATGAAGCGAACCGCCGCCATCTCGCCGAACGTGAACAGCTCGAGCAGA
>NZ_LDPD01000013.1:181962-192206 GCF_001026865.1 Geobacillus sp. ZGt-1
GACGGAAGCGCATAACAGACAAGCCGCTCTCGCCGCGGCGCTCGCAGCGCAAAAAACGGAGCTCGAGCAGCATGAAGCGTTGCTGCATCAGGCGCGCCAATACCGGCAGCAAACCAAAGCGCGCCAGCAATGGTTGGAAGAGATGCAACATGATTATTCCGGTTTTGTCCAAGGAGTAAAAGAAGTATTAAAGGCGCGCGACCTTCTGCCCGGCATTCATGGCGCCATTGTTGAGCTCATTCGCGTGCCGGACCGCTATGAGACGGCGATTGAAACGGCGCTCGGCGGGGCGATGCAGCATATCGTCGTTGACAGCGAACAGGCGGCGCGGCAAGCGATTCACTATTTGAAAACGAACGGCTACGGGCGCGCGACGTTTTTGCCGCTTGACGTCATCCAAGCGCGCGCGCTTTCCGAACGGGAGCGGGCGGCGATTGACCGCCATCCGGCGTTTGTCGGCATCGCAAGCGAGCTCGTCGAATACGACCGCGCCTATAGGGCGGCGATCGCCCATTTGCTCGGCCATGTCATCGTGACAGCCGATTTAAAAGGCGCGAATGAGCTGGCCAAGCTTCTTCACTATCGCTATCGCCTCGTGACATTGGACGGTGATGTCGTCAGCCCTGGCGGGGCGATGACCGGCGGCGGGGCGGCGAAAAAGACCGCGTCGTTGCTAAGTCGAAACCGCGAGCTTGAGACGCTTTCGGCCAAACTGCAGGAAATGGATGAAACGATCGCTCGGCTTGAGCGGGCTGTTGCCGCAAAACGACACGAGCTGGCGGAGCAGGAAGCGCAGGCGGACGCGCTGCAAGAAGAGGTTGCGGCGCTTCGGGAGGCCCTGCAAAGACAAAAGGACGAGCAACGCGAGCTCGAATGGCAGAAAAAACGGATCGACGAGCGGCTTGCACTGTATGATGAAGAAAAGGCGAACGACGAGCGCGAAATGGCAGAGCTCAACCGCCGCCTCGGCGCCATTGACAGGCAGCTTGAGCAGCTTGCCGAGAAACTGCAGGCGATCGATGACGACATCAGCCGGCTGCAGGCGCAAAAACAGACGGAGCAAACGACGAAAGAGGCGCTCCAGGCAGCGATCACGGAGCAAAAAATCGCCTTGGCGGAAACGAAAGAGCGCGTGAAACATGCACGCCGGAAAGTGGAAGAATGGGAAGCGGAGCTTGCCGAAACGATCCGTGGGCTCAAAGAAGCAGAGCGCGAACGAGCCGCTTTGGATGCGGAAATGGAGGCGCCGGAATGGAACGAGGAAGAGATTGAGCAGCTGCGAGAGCAAAAGCTTGAGGACAAGCAAAAGACATTGGAGCTGATCGCGAGCCGTCGCGAACAGCGGCTCGATTTCCAACGCCGTCTTGAACATTTGGAACAGGAATGGAAAGAGACGAAGCGGCAGCATAAACAGCTCGCCGATGTCGTGAAAGACGAAGAAGTAAAGTTGAACCGGCTTGATGTGGAGCTTGAGAATTTGCTTGTCCGTCTGCGCGAAGAGTATGGGCTGTCGTTTGAAGCGGCTCGCTCCGCGTACCCGCTTGAGATCGGCGCCGATGAGGCGCGCAAGCGGGTGAAGCTGATCAAGCGCGCCATGGAGGAGCTCGGCACCGTCAACTTGGGGGCGATCGATGAATACGAACGAGTTTCCGAACGGCACCGCTTTTTAAGCGAGCAAAAAACCGATTTGGAAGAGGCGAAGGCGACGCTCCACCAAGTCATTGATGAAATGGACGATGAAATGAAAAAACGATTTTTCGCGACGTTTGAACAAATCCGCGCCCATTTTGGCGAGGTATTTGGCGAGCTGTTCGGCGGCGGGCGCGCCGATTTGCGGCTGACCGATCCGAACGACTTGCTTGAGACTGGGATCGACATCGTCGCTCAGCCTCCGGGGAAAAAGCTGCAACATTTAAGCTTGCTTTCCGGCGGCGAACGGGCGCTGACGGCGATCGCCCTCTTGTTTTCGATTTTAAAGGTGCGTCCGGTGCCGTTTTGCGTCCTTGATGAAGTCGAAGCGGCGCTTGATGAAGCGAACGTGCAGCGGTATGCCCAATATTTAAAACGGTTCAGCCGCGACACGCAGTTTATCGTCATCACCCATCGAAAAGGGACGATGGAAGAAGCGGACGTGCTGTACGGCGTCACGATGCAAGAATCGGGCGTCTCAAAGCTTGTTTCCGTCCGTTTGGAAGATTCGAAGGAGCTCGTGCGGTCATAATGGAAAGGAGGCGCTTTGGATGGGTTTTTTTCAAAAATGGAAAGAAAAATGGACAAAGCAAGCGGATGCCGTAACCGAAAAGTTTAAAGAAGGGCTGTCAAAAACGCGAAATTCGCTCGCCGGGAAAGTGAACGACCTCATCGCCCGTTATCGGAAAGTGGATGAAGAGTTTTTTGAAGAGCTTGAGGAAATTTTGATCGCCGCGGATGTGGGCGTCACGACCGTCATGGAACTTGTCGATGAGCTGAAAATGGAAGTGAAGCGCCGCAACATTCAAGACCCGGCGCAAATGCGCGACGTCATCGCCGAAAAGCTCGTTGACATTTACCGCGCCGGCGCCGATGACAAAGAACTTTCCGCTTTGAATATACAAGAAGGCGGGCTGACGGTCATTTTGTTCGTCGGTGTCAACGGCGTCGGTAAAACGACAACGATCGGCAAGCTCGCCCATAAGCTGAAATCGGAAGGGAAATCCGTCTTGTTGGCAGCTGGCGACACGTTCCGCGCCGGGGCGATCGAGCAGCTCGAAGCGTGGGGCGAGCGCGTTGGGGTCGACGTCATTAAGCAGGCGGCCGGCTCCGATCCAGCGGCGGTCATGTATGATGCGATTCAAGCGGCGAAAGCGCGCGGCGTTGACGTATTGTTATGCGACACGGCCGGGCGGCTGCAAAACAAAGTGAATTTAATGAAAGAGCTCGAAAAAGTGAAACGCGTCATCAGCCGCGAAATTCCGGGCGCTCCGCATGAAGTACTGCTTGTGTTGGATGCGACGACCGGGCAAAACGCGATGAGCCAAGCCAAGCTGTTTAAAGAAGCGACCGATGTGACCGGCATCGTGTTGACGAAGCTTGACGGCACGGCGAAAGGCGGCATCGTGCTTGCCATTCGCAACGAGATGGCCATCCCGGTGAAACTCGTCGGCCTCGGCGAGAAGATGGACGATTTGCAAGTGTTCGATCCAGAACAGTACGTCTACGGATTGTTTGCTGATTTGCTGGAATCATAAACAAGCCAACAGAGGGTGCTCCCAAAACAATGGAGCGCCCTTTGTTGTTACGTCCACGGGAGTGTAACCGATAAGCCCTTTGTTCGTTCCATCCCTTGACACCTTGCCGAAAAGACGGTACACTACATTTTTGTAAAGGTATTTTACTTAACAATGAGGGAGGGAGAGTCCGGTGCTGGAAAAAACGATGCGCATGAACTATTTATACGATTTTTACCAAGCGCTGTTGACGCCGAAACAGCGCAACTATATGGCGCTTTACTACTTGGACGACTACTCCCTCGGGGAAATTGCCGAACAATATGAGGTGAGCCGCCAGGCGGTGTACGATAACATCCGGCGTACAGAAGCGATGCTGGAGCAGTATGAAGAGAAGCTCGGGCTGCTGCGAAAATATGAACGGCGGCGGCAGATCATCGAGCGGCTGAAAGACTACATCAGCCGGCACTACGGTGCTGACGCCGAATTGGCGGCGCTAGTCCGCGAGCTTGACGAACTTGATTAAAAAAGGGGGTGGCCGCCATGGCGTTTGAAGGACTGTCTGAACGTTTGCAGCAGGTGATGAACCGCATCCGCGGCAAAGGGAAAGTCACCGAAGCGGATGTCAAAGAGATGATGCGCGAAGTGCGCCTTGCGCTTTTGGAAGCTGACGTCAACTTTAAAGTCGTCAAAGATTTCATCAGACAGGTGAGCGAGCGGGCTGTCGGGCAGGAAGTGATGAAAAGCTTAACGCCGGGCCAGCAAGTGATCAAAATCGTCAAGGAAGAGCTGACGGCGTTAATGGGCGGTGAGCAAAGCCAAATCGCTGTCGCGAAGAAACCGCCGACCGTTGTGATGATGGTCGGGTTGCAAGGGGCCGGGAAAACGACGACCACCGGGAAGCTGGCCAACTTGCTGCGCAAACGGCATAACCGGAAGCCGCTTCTGGTGGCTGCCGACGTTTACCGCCCGGCGGCGATCAAACAGCTTGAGACGCTTGGCAAGCAGCTCGACATGCCTGTCTTTTCGTTAGGCGAGCACGCCAATCCGGTTGAAATCGCGAAACAGGCGCTCGAGCGGGCGAAAGAAGAGCATTATGATTACGTGCTCATCGACACAGCCGGCCGCCTCCACATTGATGAAGCGCTCATGGATGAACTGAAGCAAATGAAAGAAGCGGTCAAGCCGGATGAAATTTTCCTCGTCGTTGACGCCATGACCGGGCAAGATGCCGTCAATGTCGCACAAAGCTTCCATGAGCAGCTCGGCATCACCGGGGTGATTTTGACGAAGCTGGACGGCGACACGCGCGGCGGGGCGGCGCTGTCGATTCGCGCCGTCACCGGAGCGCCGATCAAGTTTGCTGGGATGGGCGAAAAACTTGACGCTTTGGAGCCGTTCCATCCGGAGCGAATGGCGTCGCGCATTTTAGGCATGGGCGATGTCCTGACGCTCATCGAAAAAGCGCAGGCGGCCGTCGACGAAGAGAAGGCGAAGGAGCTCGAACAAAAAATGCGCACGGCCACCTTCACGCTTGACGACTTTTTGGAGCAGCTCGGCCAAGTGCGCAAGCTCGGACCGCTTGACGAACTGATTAAAATGCTGCCGGGCGCCAACAAAATCAAAGGGCTCGCCAACATCCAAGTCGATGAAAAGCAAATCGCCCGCGTTGAGGCGATCATCCGCTCGATGACGAAAGAAGAGAAAACGCATCCGGAAATCATCAACGCTAGCCGCAAAAAGCGGATCGCCAAAGGAAGCGGCACGACGGTGCAGGAAGTAAACCGGCTTTTGAAGCAATTTGACGAGATGAAAAAAATGATGAAAATGATGACGAATATGCCAAAAGGGAAAAAGAAAGGATTCCGTTTTCCATTTATGTAAATGAAGATCTGTTAAGCGAAAAACCTTTACAAACGGAAAAAGAATTGTTAATATACTATCTTGTGTGAACTCTATACGGAGGTGCGTACTGACTATGGCAGTAAAAATTCGTTTAAAACGCATGGGGACAAAGAAAAAACCATTCTATCGCATCGTGGTAGCTGATTCGCGCTCGCCGCGCGACGGTCGTTTTATCGAAACGATCGGCACGTACGATCCGGTCGCTGAGCCGGCGCAAGTGAAAATCGATGAGGAATTGGCGCTCAAATGGCTGCAAAACGGCGCCAAACCATCGGATACGGTGCGCAGCTTGCTGTCGAAGCAAGGCATTTTAGAGAAGTTCCATAACTTGAAATACGGCAAATAAGCGAGATGCACATGAAGCCGCTCATTGAAACGATCGTCAAGGCGCTTGTCGATCATCCGGAGGCGGTGGCGGTTGAACGCCGCGAAGAAGAGACGGCCGTCATCTATGAGCTGTCCGTGCATGAAGACGACACTGGCAAAGTGATCGGCAAACAAGGGCGGACGATCCAGGCGATTCGCACGGTCGTTGCCGCCGCCGCGGCCGGATCGCCAAAGCGGGTTGTTGTGCAAGTGAAAGACAAAGGGTGAGGATGTTCCTCTCCCTTTTTTGATATGATGCCAAAGGGCGCAAAAATGGCCCGGGTGCCGTTCATTCCGTGTCAAAAGGGGGAAGAGGATGAAGCTCATTCAAACGGTTGAGGTGCGGCAAATCGTCACCGAACGGAGCAAACAAGAGCTTGCCGCCGCGTTTTTGGCGCGCAAGCAGCAGCTCGAGCGCGAGTGCGACCAGCTTCGTTTTGAACAGAAACGAATGGAGAAAAGCGGAAACTATCCGCCCGCTTTAGTGAAACAATATTTTGCCAAAGAGATCGACGAGCGGATGGAGAAAATGAAACTGCTTGAGTTTCAGCTCGAACAATTACATATGCTACCGTTAGGGAGCGAATTGAAAGAGCGGGAAGTCGAGGCGCTCGTTGAGGTGAACGTCGGCGACCGTTGGGAAGAGGTGACAAAAACGCGCGCCATCATCATTGAAGACGGCGTCGTCAAAGAGATTCGCTAAGAAGGGATGAAAGCGATGGAACGATGGTTTAATGTCGGAAAAATTGTCAATACGCACGGCATTCGCGGCGAAGTGCGCGTCATTTCGCGCACCGACTTTCCTGAAGAACGGTATAAAAAAGGAAACAAGCTGTACATTTTCCGCGAACGGGACACGGAACCGATTGAAGTCACGGTGAAAAGCCACCGCGTCCATAAATCGTTTGACTTGTTGTCGTTTGAAGGCTATGACAGCATCAACGATGTGGAACGGTTTAAGGGAGCGATGCTGAAGGTGCCGGAAAGCCAGCTCGGCGAACTCGCGGAAGGGGAATATTATTTCCATGAGATCATCGGCTGCACTGTCGTGACAGAAGGCGGGGAGACCATTGGCGCGGTAAAGGAAATTTTGACTCCAGGGGCGAACGACGTCTGGGTCGTCCGGCGCGAAGACGGATCGGAAGCGCTCATTCCGTACATTGACGAGGTCGTTTTGCACGTCGATCCGGAGCGGAAAACGATCATCATCCGGCCGATGGAAGGGCTGCTCGAGTGATGCGGATCGATATTTTAACGTTGTTTCCCGGCATGTTTTCCGGGGTGTTGAGCGAGTCGATTTTAAAGAAGGCGCAAGAAAAAGGGGCCGTCGACATCCGCCTTATTGATTTTCGCGAGTTTGCCGACAACAAGCATAAAACGGTCGACGATTATCCGTATGGCGGCGGCGCCGGCATGGTGCTCAAGCCGCAGCCGATTTTTGACGCGGTGGAACACGTGACGGCTGGATCGCCTGGCGCCCGCATCATTTTGCTTTGCCCGCAAGGCGAGCGCTACACGCAAAAAAAGGCGGAAGAGCTGGCGAAAGAAACGCATTTGGTGCTCATTTGCGGCCATTACGAAGGGTATGACGAACGCATTCGCCAATATTTAGCAACCGATGAAATTTCGATCGGCGACTATATTTTAACAGGCGGGGAACTCGGCGCCATGGTCATTGTCGACAGCGTCGTCCGTCTTCTCCCCGGGGTGCTCGGCAATGAGGCGTCGCCGGTCGATGACTCGTTCAGCTCCGGGCTGCTTGAGTATCCGCAATACACAAGACCGGCCGATTTCCGTGGCATGAAAGTGCCGGATATTCTGCTTTCTGGCAACCATCAGCTCATCGCCGAGTGGCGCGAGAAGGAATCGCTCCGGCGCACGTTTTTGCGCCGTCCGGACTTGCTCGATGAATATCCGCTTACAGACAAGCAAAAGCAATGGCTGAAAGAGTGGGAAAAGGAGCGCGAATAGCTATTGCCTGAGTCAACAGTTTATGCTATCATGTCTTTTGTGTGACCTTAAGCGATTGGCTTGAGGATGGAAAACGATGTTCCGCTGCAATGAAGAGATCATTGGCATGAACATCTGTGGAAGGAGTGGATCATGATGCATCATTTAATCCAAGAGATTACGAAAGAACAACTGCGGACGGATTTGCCGGATTTCCGCCCGGGCGACACGGTGCGCGTTCATGTGAAAGTCGTCGAAGGCAACCGCGAACGCATCCAAGTGTTTGAAGGTGTCGTCATTAAACGGCGCGGAGCGGGCATCAGCGAAACGTTCACGGTCCGCAAAGTGTCCTATGGCGTCGGCGTTGAGCGCACATTCCCGGTGCATACGCCGAAAATCGCCAAGCTGGAAGTCATCCGCCGCGGGAAAGTCCGCCGCGCGAAATTGTACTACTTGCGCGAACTTCGCGGCAAAGCGGCGCGCATCAAGGAAAATACGAACGCAGCGCAATAATGGACAACGGTGGATCACAGCGGAAAAGGAGCTTGCTTTCAAGCTCCTTTTTTCACTACCGCCAATGATGATTACGGTAGTGATCCACGACTGCAAACTTTGATTTAGGTGGGTGGACAATGGAACAGAAAAAAAGCGAATGGCGTGAATGGATGAAAGCGATCGTCGTTGCCGTCTTGCTCGCCGGGGGCATCCGCTACTTTATTTTCGCTCCGATCATCGTCGACGGTTATTCGATGATGCCGACATTACATAACCATGAGCGGATGATCGTCAATAAACTGGCGTATAAAATCGGCATGCCGCACCGTTTCGATATCATTGTTTTTCACGCCGAAGAAGGGAGAGACTATATTAAGCGAGTCATCGGCCTGCCGGGCGACCGAATTGAATACAAAAATGATACGCTCTATATCAATGGCAAGCCGTATGAAGAGCCGTATTTGGACGAGTATAAAAAGCAGTTGTCCGACGGCGGTCCACTGACGGAATCGTTCACTTTGGAGGAACTGACCGGGCGAAGCACGGTGCCGCCGGGGCATTTGTTTGTCATGGGCGACAATCGCCGTTTCAGCAAAGACAGCCGCCATATCGGCTTCATTCCGATGTCCAAAGTCGTTGGCAAGGCGAATCTTGTGTATTGGCCGTTGGCTGACGCCCGGATTGTGAAATAAACGAGGCAGGTGATGCCAATGACAGTGATTCAATGGTTCCCCGGCCATATGGCGAAGGCCAAGCGGGAAGTGCAAGAAAAATTAAAGTTGATCGACGTAGCGTTTGAGCTGCTTGACGCCCGTGTGCCGATGTCCTCGCGCAACCCGATGATCGACGAGATTCTCGGACAAAAGCCGCGCCTCATTTTGCTCAATAAGGCTGATATGGCCGATGAGGCGGTGACCGAACAGTGGATCCGCTATTTCCACGATCAAGGGCGGCTGGCTTTGCCCATCGATGCTCAAAGCGGAACAGGAGTCCGGCAAATCGCGGCGGCAGCGAAAGAGATGGTGAAAGACAAATTCGAGAAAATGCGGGCGAAAGGGATTAAAAACCCGCGCCCGGTTCGGGCGCTCATCGTCGGCATCCCGAACGTCGGCAAGTCGACGCTGATCAACCGGCTCGCCGGCCGCCATATCGCGAAAACCGGCGACAAGCCGGGGGTGACAAAAGCGCAGCAATGGATCAAAGTCGGCAAAGAAATGGAGCTGCTTGATACCCCAGGCATCCTATGGCCGAAATTTGAGGATGAGGACGTGGGCTACAAGTTGGCGGTGACCGGCGCCATTAAGGACGAAATTTTAAACTTGCAGGATGTCGCCGTCTATGCGCTCCGCTTTTTGTCGACTCACTATCCCAACCGGCTTGCGGAGCGCTACGGCCTTGATGACATTCCTGATGACATCGTCGCCTTGTTTGACGCCATCGGAAGGCGGCGCGGCTGCTTGACGTCAGGCGGCGCTGTTGACTACGATAAAGTGGCTGACATCGTTTTGTATGACATCCGCACGGAAAAATTAGGCCGCTTAAGCTTTGAAACGCCCGCTTCACGGACGTAGCGCGTCCGGCGGGCGTTTTTTGCCGGCGGTGCTTTACGGTCGGCCAAACAGAGCCGATAGTAATAAGTAGAAGAGGGAGAGGAGCATGAAGCGGTATACGGTGAAAGACATTGAAGCGCTGCTTCCGAAGCTTGGCGCGGACGACCCGCGCTGGGAGATGCTGCGGCAGGATGAGCGAAAAAGCGTGCAGGCGCTTCTTGCCCGTTTTGAAAGGCAGAAAGCGCGCCGGCACGCCATCGAGCAGCGGTGGGAAGAACTAATGCGTTATGAGAGGGAACTATACGCCGCTGGCGTTAGACGGATCGCCGGCATTGATGAGGCCGGGCGCGGCCCGCTGGCCGGCCCGGTCGTCGCCGCCGCGGTCATCTTGCCGAAAGACGCCTATTTGCCGGGGCTTGACGACTCGAAGCGGCTGACGCCGGAAAAGCGCGAGGCATTGTTTGCGCAAATTGAAGCGTGCGCCGTCGCCATCGGCATCGGCATCGTCAGCGCGGCGGAGATCGATGAAAGGAATATTTACGAAGCGACAAGGCAAGCGATGGCGAAAGCGGTGAACGCCCTTTCCCCGCCGCCTGAACATTTGCTTGTTGATGCGATGGCGGTGCCGTGCCCACTGCCGCAACAGCGCCTCATAAAAGGAGACGCCAACAGCGCTTCAATCGCCGCTGCGTCGGTCATCGCCAAAGTGACGCGCGACCGGTGGATGAAAGAACTGGATCGCCGCTATCCACAATACGGGTTCGCGCGCCAT
>NZ_LDPD01000013.1:192214-196434 GCF_001026865.1 Geobacillus sp. ZGt-1
CGGAACGCCGGAACATTTCGAGGCGATCCGCCGCTACGGCGTTACGCCTGAGCACCGTCGTTCGTTCGCACCGGTGAGGGAGGTGCTGAAGGCGAGCGAGCAGCTCTAGAAGAAGGGATGGGACGAAATGGTCGAGCGCATGGAGCGGACAATGCCAACGACCGCTGTCCGCGACGCGACATCCAGCCGGCGGTTTCAGCCGGGGCAGGCCGTCGTCGGCCGAGTGGAGCGGGTCGAGGAGATGGAAACCGGGGAGCGGGCGGCGCTCGTCCGCGCTGGCGGACAGCTTGTGCGCGCCCGTTTGGAGGCGCCGCTTGCCGTCGGACGTTTGTATTTGTTTGAAATTCACGAACGACAAGGAACAATTTATTGGAAAGCCATTCCCCTTTCCGAACCGGCGTCTGCTCCGTCAGGTGAAGAGGCGGTGCGCCGGTGGCAAAAAGCGTGGAAACTGCCGGATGCGGCGCTGCCGGTGCTCCGCCAAGCGCTGAAAGCTGGCGCGGCTGCAACGAAAGAGGAAATTGCCGCACTGACTGAAGCGGTGAAAGAGACCGGCCAGCCGGACGCGGCCGAAGACGTGCTCGCCCATTTGTTTCGCCGCCGGCTGCCGTTCTCTTCAGCCGTGTTTCGCGCGCTATGGGCAGCCAAAACCGGGGTGCCGCTCGCTGAGGGGTTGGGGAAACTGAAAGCGGCCATTGCCGCCCTTTCCGCCCATCCGGCGGCGCTTGAGCTCAGCCGGGCGATGGAGAAGTTTCTTTCACCGCCGCTGTCCGCTTACGAGGCGGCCGTGCGTTTGTTGCTGTCAGGGGAGGAAGAGGCCGAAACGGCCCGCGCGCTTCTTGCCCGCCTTGGGCTCGCCCCGTTGCCGGAGGACCGCCGCTTGGCGCTTCGGGAGGCGGTGCAATGCCGCCGGTTTGTCGATATCATTCGGCAGCTCGGCTTGACGGACGAGGAGGCGTTTTTGGAACGGTGGGCAGCTCTTGATGCTGCCTATCAAAGCGGAGCGCTGCCCGCCGCGGAAGCGAAGTTGTGGGCGGCCGCTCGAGCGACGAGAGATCCGGCGCTGTCGCTGTTTTGCTGGCTGAGGCGAGCGGCCGTGCGGCTTGGGCTTGAGGACGAGGCGGCGCTCGTCCGTGTTGGGAAAATCGAGGATTTGCCTTCCGCCCCGTCGTTGAAACGGCTGCTTCTTCGCTTTCTTCATGAATCGGGGAGCGAAGGGGCCAAGAGGGCGGCCGAAGCGATTCTCGACCAGCTCGATGGCATGGCCATCGCTGCTGGCGGCGATGGGCTCATTGAGCACGTATGGATTTCGTTTCCATTGCCGCTTGGCGGCCGCAGCAGCGATTTTGCTGTGTGCTGGCAAGGAAGGAGGAAACAAGGCGGGCCGCTTGATGCCGATTACAACCGCATTGTTTGTTGCCTGACGCTTGAAGAGCTGGGAGAGGTGATCGTTGATATGCGCGTGCAACGACGGATCGTCCACATCTCCATTTTTCACGATGATCCGCGGTTGGCGGTTGCTGCCGCTCGGATGGCTCCGCTTGTCAAAGAGCGGTTTCAGGCGCACGGCTATGCGCTTTCAGGCATTGATGTAAAGGCAACGCGTTCCGCCCCTCCTCCGCCTTCCGTTTTTCTGTTTGCCGACAGTTGCAGCGAGGTGGATTGCCAAGCATGAACGAGGAGCGGAAAAAAGCAGTCGCCTTGTCTTACGATGCGGCACTTGACGCAGCTCCGATCGTCAAGGCGAAAGGGGTTGGCAAGGTCGCCGAAGCGATCATCGCCGCCGCCCGGCAGCACGGCGTGCCGATTCGCCAAGATCCGACGCTTGTTGAGCTGCTGGGGAAAGTGGAGATCAACGAAATGATCCCGGAGGAGCTGTACGCCTTAGTGGCTGAATTGTTCGTGTTTTTGTATCAGCTTGATCAGGAAGCGAAAGGAGAAAGAGCGGGGAAGGGATAATTTTCCTATTCCCCGCTTTCTTAATTTTGCGGCGAAACGGTGGACAAGCGCGAAATGTTAGGTATAAAATGAAAGCGCTAAGACTTTTTTGATTTTATACATAGGAGGTTGGCGCATGAACATTCATGAATACCAAGCAAAAGAAATTTTGCGAAGCTATGGTGTGAGCGTGCCGAACGGCCGCGTCGCGTTCACGGTGGATGAAGCGGTCGAAGCGGCGAAAGAGCTCGGCGCGCCGGTGTGTGTCGTCAAAGCGCAAATTCATGCCGGCGGGCGCGGCAAAGCGGGCGGGGTGAAAGTGGCAAAAAGCCTCGAGGAAGTCCGTACATACGCCAGCGAATTGCTCGGCAAAGTGCTCGTCACCCATCAAACCGGCCCGGAAGGAAAAGAAGTGAAACGGCTGTTGATTGAAGAAGGGTGCGACATCCAAAAAGAATACTACATCGGCCTTGTCGTCGACCGCGCCACCTCGCGCGTCGTGTTAATGGGGTCGGAAGAAGGCGGAACGGAAATCGAAGAAGTGGCGGCGAAAACGCCGGAGAAAATTTTTAAAGAATACATCGATCCAGCCGTCGGGCTCCAAGCGTTCCAAGCGCGCCGATTGGCTTTCAACATCAACATTCCGAAGCATCTCGTCAACCAAGCGGTCAAATTTATGATGGGCTTGTACCAAGTGTTTGTCGATAAAGACTGCTCGATCGCCGAAATCAACCCGCTTGTCGTCACCGGCGACGGCAAAGTGATGGCGCTTGATGCGAAGCTGAATTTCGATTCAAACGCCTTATACCGCCATCCGGACATCCTTGAATACCGCGACTTGGATGAAGAAGACCCGAAAGAAGTCGAAGCGTCGAAATACGACTTGAACTACATCGCTCTTGACGGCAACATCGGCTGCATGGTCAACGGCGCCGGCTTGGCGATGGCGACAATGGACATCATCAAATATTACGGAGGCGAGCCGGCCAACTTCCTCGATGTCGGCGGCGGCGCCAGCGAGGAAAAAGTAAGGGAAGCGTTCAAAATCATTTTGTCCGACCCGAACGTCAAAGGCATTTTCGTCAACATTTTCGGCGGCATTATGAAATGCGATGTCATCGCGAGCGGCATCGTCGCGGCGACGAAGCAAGTCGGTTTGACGCTTCCGCTTGTCGTCCGGCTTGAAGGAACGAACGTTGAGCTTGGGAAAAAGATTTTGCAAGAGTCAGGCTTAAACATTATTGCGGCCGAATCGATGGCGGACGGAGCACAAAAAATCGTCGAGCTAGTACGTTAAGAAAGCGAGGGAGACACGTGAGCGTTTTTGTCAATAAAGACACGAAAGTGATCGTGCAAGGGATTACCGGTTCGCAAGGGCTGTTCCATACAAAGCAGATGATCGAGTACGGGACGAACATCGTCGGCGGCGTCACGCCGGGCAAAGGCGGCACGGAAGTCGAAGGCGTGCCGGTGTTTGACACTGTTTCGGAAGCGGTCGAAAGAACGGGAGCGAACGCCTCGGTCATTTACGTTCCGCCGGCCTTCGCTGCGGATGCCATCATGGAAGCGGTCGACGCGGGACTCGACCTTGTCGTTTGCATCACCGAAGGCATTCCGGTGCTTGATATGGTGAAAGTGAAACGGTACATGGAGGGCAAAAAGACGCGCCTCATCGGCCCGAACTGCCCGGGCGTCATTACGCCGGAAGAGTGCAAAATCGGCATTATGCCGGGCTATATCCATAAAAAAGGACATGTCGGCATTGTTTCCCGTTCCGGCACGCTGACGTACGAAGCCGTTCACCAACTGACGCAAGCCGGCATCGGCCAGTCGACGGCGGTCGGCATCGGCGGCGACCCGGTCAACGGCACAAACTTCATCGATGTGTTGAAGGCGTTTAATGAAGACGAAGAAACGTACGCGGTCATTATGATCGGCGAAATCGGCGGCACGGCGGAAGAAGAAGCGGCCGAATGGGTGAAAGCGAACATGACGAAACCGGTCGTCGGCTTTATCGGCGGGCAAACGGCGCCTCCGGGCAAACGGATGGGCCATGCCGGCGCGATCATTTCCGGCGGCAAAGGCACGGCCGCAGAGAAAATCAAAAAAATGACCGAATGCGGCATTAAAGTGGCGGAAACGCCGGCCGTCATCGGCGAAACGCTCATTTCTGTGCTGAAAGAACGCGGCTTGTACGAAAAATGCAAAACGCACTAATGGTTTGGCCCCGCACGTCCTCGTGCGGGGTGTTGCATATCATGCTATAGATGCAATTTGAAGCT
>NZ_LDPD01000013.1:196616-222251 GCF_001026865.1 Geobacillus sp. ZGt-1
CGTCAAGGATATGTTAAACGTTTTCGTTGCACCTATAGATCCATGTTGAAGGTGAAAAAAGAAAGGGGAGCAGTATGTACGATACGGTCCGCGACCGACTTATCCATCTCCATCATTGCCGCGGGGCGGGATGGAAGACGATTCATTCCTTGCTTAAGGCTGATCCGACGCTCACCGCTCCATTTTCTCTGCCTCCTCATGATCTCCGCCCGCTCGTTCCGCTTTCCGACGCTCAATGGACCGCTTTTTTTCATGATTTGCATTCCATCGATGTGCAACGTGTGATAAAAACATATAAGGGCCGGTGCATTCGTGTGATCACTGTATTTGATTCCGACTACCCACCGCTGCTTAAATATATATACGCCCCGCCGTGGGTGCTGTATGCAAAGGGGGACTCCGCTTTGCTTCAGGAGCGGAAACTGATCAGCATCGTTGGCACGAGGCGGCCGACGAAGGAAGGAATCGAAGCGTTGAACAAATTGGTGCCGCCGCTTGTTGCCGCCGGCTTTACGATCGTCAGCGGGCTCGCGTTTGGGATTGACGTGTGCGCCCACCAACTCGCCGTCCAGCATGGCGGGTCGACGATCGCCGTCATCGCCGGTGGGCTGGACCACATTTATCCGAAAGAACATCGACCGTTCGCCACCCGGCTGATGAACGAACAGTTGGTCATCGCTGAGCATCCGCCGGCAACGCGCCCACAGGCATGGCAGTTTCCCGCGCGCAATCGCATCATCAGCGGGCTGTCGCTCGGCACGCTTGTCGTGCAGGCGAAGCGAAAAAGCGGTTCGCTCATTACCGCCGCGTATGCGCTTGAGCAAGGGCGGGAAGTGTTCGCCGTCCCCGGCCCGATCGGTTTGGCGGAATCCGCCGGGCCGAATACGCTCATTCAGCACGGGGCAAAACTAGTGCAAGAAGCGGCGGACATTTTGGATGAATTCCCGTACGTGTAATGCACATGTTTGACAAATGCGGCAATAATCATTAATAATAATGAAGATTTCAATTTACCTCCTAGGGGTGGAAGATGGATGTCAGACTACTTAGTTATCGTCGAATCGCCAACGAAAGCGAAGACGATCGAACGATACTTGGGAAAAAAATATACAGTCAAAGCGTCGATGGGCCACGTCCGCGATTTGCCAAAAAGCCAAATGGGCGTTGATATAGACCACGGCTACGAGCCGAAATACATTACGATCCGCGGCAAAGGCCAGGTGATCAAAGAGTTGAAAACGGCGGCGAAAAAAGCGAAAAAAGTGTTTCTTGCCGCCGACCCCGATCGCGAAGGAGAGGCGATCGCCTGGCATTTGGCCCACATGCTCGATCTGGACATTCACTCTGATTGCCGCGTTGTCTTTCATGAGATCACGAAGGATGCTATTCAGCAATCGTTTCAGCAGCCGCGCGCGATCAATATGAATCTTGTTGACGCCCAGCAGGCGCGGCGCGTGCTCGACCGCCTCGTCGGCTATAACATCAGCCCGCTCTTATGGAAAAAGGTGAAAAAAGGATTAAGCGCCGGCCGCGTCCAATCGGTGGCGCTGCGCCTCATCATCGATCGGGAACGAGAAATTCGCGAGTTTCAGCCGGAAGAATATTGGACGATTCAAGCGACGTTTCAAAAAGAAGGAGAGACGTTTGCCGCCTCGTTTTACAGTATTGACGGACAAAAGCGCGATTTAAAGACGGAGGCGGATGTGAAAGCCGTGCTGGACCGCTTAAACGGAACGGCATTTGCGGTGAAAACGGTGACAAAACGAGAGCGCAAGCGCAGCCCCGTGCCGCCGTTTACGACGTCGTCGCTTCAGCAGGAAGCGGCGCGCAAACTGAATTTCCGGACGAAAAAGACGATGATGATCGCCCAGCAGCTGTACGAAGGAATCGATCTTGGCAGCGAAGGGACGGTCGGTTTGATCACGTATATGCGCACCGATTCAACGCGCGTCGCCGAGACGGCGCAGCAAGAGGCGGCGGCATATATCGAGGCGACGTTCGGCGCTATGTATGTCAACCAGGAAAAGCGGAAAGAGAAGAAAAGCACGAACGCCCAAGACGCCCACGAAGCGATTCGCCCGACATCGGCATTTCGCGATCCGGACAAAGTGAAACCGTATTTGACGCGCGACCAGTTTCGGTTGTATAAACTCATTTGGGAACGGTTCATCGCCAGTCAAATGGCGGCCGCCGTGCTTGACACCATGAGCGTCGAGTTGGAAAACAACGGTGTCGTGTTCCGCGCCAGCGGCTCGAAGGTGAAATTTCCAGGGTTTATGAAAGTGTATATTGAAGGAACGGACGATCAAACGGAAGAGCAGGACCGTATCCTCCCGGATTTGGAAGAAGAGGAAACGGTTGAGAGCGAAACGATCGAATCGAAGCAGCACTTTACTCAGCCGCCGCCGCGCTATACGGAAGCGCGCCTTGTCAAAACGTTGGAGGAGCTCGGCATCGGCCGCCCGTCGACGTATGCCCCGACGCTTGATACGATCCAAAAACGCAACTATGTCGTCCTTGAGAACAAGCGGTTTGTCCCGACCGAGCTCGGCGAAATCGTTGTAGAGCTGATGCTCGAATTTTTCCCGGAAATTATCGATGTCGAGTTTACGGCGAAAATGGAAAAAGAATTGGACGAAATTGAAGAAGGGAAAGTGGAATGGATCAAAGTCGTCGACGAGTTTTACCGCGAATTTGAAAAACGGTTGAAAGTGGCGGAAAAAGAAATGCGCGCAGTTGAGATTAAGGATGAGCCGGCCGGCATTGACTGCGAGGTGTGCGGCAGTCCGATGGTGTACAAAATGGGCCGTTTCGGCAAGTTTATCGCCTGCTCGAATTTTCCGGAATGCCGCCATACGAAGCCGATTGTCAAAGAAATCGGCGTCAAGTGCCCGAAATGCCGCGAGGGCAACATCGTCGAGCGCAGCACGAAAAGAAAGCGGGTGTTTTACGGCTGCGACCGTTTCCCGGATTGCGACTTCGTCTCGTGGGATAAACCGCTCGCCCGCCCGTGTCCGAAATGCGCGGGGCTGCTTGTGGAGAAAGTGCTGAAAAAAGGTGTGCAAGTGCAATGCACGGCGTGCGACTATGAAGAGCGGCTAGAAGCTTGAATAGGCATCGGATACAATTCAGAATTTTATAAAAAAACAGTTGCATTCATGCGGATGAATATGGTACGATGTAGTAGCCGTTGCGGGGTGAGGCGATGGAGAATTCGAAACTTGCGTTACAATTATTCATGGAATATTTACAAATCGAGAAAAATTATTCACAATATACTATTGTGTGTTACCGGCGTGACATTGAGCAGTTTTTCCGGTTTATGGATGAGGAAGGAATCGGCGCGCTCAATGAAGTGTCCTACAGCGACGTTCGTTTATATTTGACGAAACTATACGAGCAACAGTTGGCCAGCCGTTCGGTCGCCCGCAAAATTTCGAGTCTGCGCAGCTTTTACAAGTTTTTGTTGCGCGAAGGGCGGGCGGCCGAAAACCCGTTTGCGCTCGCGACACTGCCGAAAAAAGAGCAAAAAATTCCTAATTTTTTATACCCAAAAGAATTAGAAGCATTGTTTCTTGTCAATGATGAAAATACGGCCCTAGGCCAGCGCAATGCGGCGCTGCTTGAGTTGTTGTACGCGACTGGCGCTCGGGTTAGTGAATGTTGTCACATACAGCTGTCTGATGTCGATTTTGTTGCGGAAACCGTGCTCATTCACGGCAAAGGAAACAAGCAGCGCTACGTTCCGTTCGGCCGTCCGGCCCGCGAAGCGCTTGAACGGTATATCCATAGGGGCCGACGCGAACTGACAAGAAAGCTGCCGGCGGACCACCGCTATTTATTTGTCAACGCCCGAGGCAATCCGCTCACGCCTCGGGGAGTGCGCCATATTTTGGATCGGATTGTCGAAGCCGCTGCGCTGACGCAAAACATCAGCCCGCACGTGCTTCGGCATACGTTTGCGACTCATTTGCTCAACGAAGGGGCCGATCTCCGTTCAGTGCAGGAACTGCTCGGTCATGCGCATTTGTCATCGACGCAAGTGTATACACATGTAACGAAAGACCGGCTGCGGCATATTTATTTGCAGGCGCATCCGCGGGCGTAACCCGCAGGCAAGGAGGGGAAATGATGGGAGCCTTTCATGCGACGACAATTTTTGCCATCCGCCATAACGGCGCATCCGCCATGGCTGGAGACGGCCAAGTGACGTTCGGCAATGCGGTCGTCATGAAGCATACAGCGAAAAAAGTGCGGCGGCTGTTCCAAGGAAACGTGCTCGCCGGTTTTGCCGGCTCCGTCGCTGACGCGTTTACGCTGTTTGAAATGTTTGAAGGCAAGCTCGAACAATGGAATGGCAACTTGCCGCGCGCGGCGGTTGAGCTGGCGAAAGAGTGGCGGAGCGATAAAGTGTTGCGCCGCCTCGAGGCGATGCTCATTGTTATGGACAAACAGCATTTGTTGCTTGTCTCCGGCACGGGCGAAGTGATTGAGCCGGATGATGGCATGCTTGCCATCGGCTCGGGCGGTCAGTATGCGTTGGCTGCTGGGCGTGCGTTGAAGAAGTACGCCGGCGGCTCGATGACCGCGAAAGAGATTGCCAAGGCGGCGCTCGAGATCGCTGCTGACATTTGCGTTTATACGAACGGCCATATTATTGTCGAAGAGCTGTAAAAAGGAGGAGGCCGATGATGGCGGAAACGTTGACTCCACGGCAGATTGTCGAAAAGCTCGATCAGTTCATCGTCGGGCAAAAAGAGGCAAAAAAGGCGGTGGCGATCGCGCTTCGCAACCGGTACCGCCGCAGTTTGCTCGATGAAAAATTGCGCGATGAAGTGATGCCGAAAAACATTTTAATGATCGGCCCGACCGGGGTCGGGAAGACCGAGATCGCCCGCCGGCTCGCCAAACTCGTCGGCGCCCCGTTCATCAAAGTCGAAGCGACGAAATTCACCGAAGTCGGTTATGTCGGGCGCGACGTCGAATCGATGGTGCGCGATTTGGTGGAAACGTCAGTTAGGCTCGTGAAAGAACGAAAAATGAACGAAGTGAAAGACAGGGCTGAACAGCAGGCGAACAAGCGGCTTGTTGAACTGCTTGTTCCGGGCAAGCCAAAGCAGACAATCAAAAATCCGCTTGAGTTGCTGTTTGGCGGCCAAGGAGCCCAAGCGGACAACAGCTACAGCCATGAGGATGAACAGGTGGAACAAAAGCGGCGCCAAGTTGCTTGGCAGTTGGCAAACGGGCAGTTGGAGAACGAGATGGTGACGATTGAAATCGAGGAACAGACGCCGTTATGGTTTGACTTTTTGCAAGGGGCAGGCATTGAGCAGATGGGGATGAACATGCAGGACGCCTTGAGCAGCCTCATGCCGAAGCGGCGCAAAAAGCGGCGTCTCAAAGTGAGTGAAGCGCGCAAAGTGCTCATCAACGAGGAAGCGCAAAAGCTGATCGACATGGATGAAGTGACGCAAGAGGCCGTCCGCCTGGCTGAACAGTCCGGCATCATTTTTATCGATGAAATCGACAAAATCGCCCGCAGCGGAGCGGTGTCCGGCTCGGCCGACGTCTCGCGCGAAGGGGTGCAGCGCGACATTTTGCCAATTGTCGAAGGGTCGACCGTCATGACGAAGTACGGACCGGTGAAAACAGACCATATTTTATTCATCGCCGCCGGCGCGTTCCATATGGCGAAACCGTCGGATTTGATCCCTGAGCTGCAAGGCCGTTTCCCGATCCGCGTCGAACTTGCGAAACTTTCGGTCGACGATTTCGTAAGAATATTAGTCGAGCCGAATAACGCGCTCATTAAACAATATCAAGCTCTTTTGGCAACAGAAGGTATAAGTCTTGAATTTTCTGACGATGCTATTCGTAAGATTGCCGAGGTGGCGTTTGAAGTAAACCAGACGACCGACAACATCGGTGCGCGCCGGTTGCACACGATTTTGGAAAAACTGCTGGAAGACTTGCTGTTTGAGGCGCCGGACATCGGAATCGACAAGGTCGTCATCACACCGCAATATGTCGAGCAAAAACTCGGCAGCATCGTCAAAAACAAAGATTTAAGCGAGTTTATTTTATGAGGAGGAGATGAAATCAATGAACTTGCTAGAGAAAACGCGGAAAATCAACGCCATGTTGCAAAAGGCGGCCGGGCGGCCGGTCAATTTTAAAGAAATGGCAGAAACGCTTTGCGAAGTGATTGAAGCCAATGTGTTTGTCGTCAGCCGCCGCGGCAAACTGCTTGGATTCGCCATTAAACAATCGATTGAAAACGAACGGATGAAGCGAATGCTGGAGGAGCGCCAGTTTCCGGAAGAATACACGAAAAACTTGTTCAACATTACGGAAACGTCTCCTAATATTGATATTAATAGCGAATATACGGCGTTTCCAGTGGAAAATCGTGACTTGTTCAAAACCGGCTTGACGACGATTGTTCCGATCAACGGCGGAGGCGAGCGGCTCGGCACGCTCATTTTATCGCGCCTTGACCGCGAGTTTGACAATGACGATCTCATTTTGGCTGAATACGGTGCGACGGTCGTCGGCATGGAAATTCTGCGTGAAAAGGCGGAAGAAATTGAAGAGGAAGCGCGCAGCAAGGCGGTCGTGCAAATGGCGATCAGCTCCCTTTCTTACAGCGAGCTTGAGGCGATCGAACACATTTTTGAGGAGCTTGACGGAACGGAAGGACTGCTTGTCGCGAGCAAAATCGCCGACCGCGTCGGCATCACCCGCTCGGTCATTGTCAATGCTCTGCGCAAACTAGAAAGCGCCGGCGTGATCGAATCGCGTTCACTCGGCATGAAAGGAACGTACATTAAAGTATTGAACGACAAGTTTTTAAGCGAACTTGAAAAATTGAAATCGAGCTGAACGGCGCAGCCGCCTAAGCCCGCTGGGTATTTTGGCCCGGCGGGTTTTTTGTTTTGACAAACATCCTTGGCATCGTTTTTCTGTAATGGCATCGTCGAAAAATAGTACCAAGTTCCGTCTATACATTGGGTTTTCTTTCCCGTAAAATGAAAACTAGCAGAAATTGTCGAAAAATAGGAGAAAAGAGGGGATTCCATTGGCGCTCTTTTCAGCGACGATCGGTTGGCTTGAACAAGGGCTTCGCTACGCTGCGCTTCGCCAACAGGCGATCGCCGACAACATCGCCAACGCCGATACGCCGGGCTATAAGGCGAAAGATGTGCGCTTTCAGGCTGAATTGGAACGGGCGTTTCGGCTTGAGGCCAAACGGACGAATCCGAAGCATTTTTCGTTTCCAAACGAACAAAATGGAAAAATCATCGTGACGACGGACACAACGGTGAGTTACAATCATAATGGAAACAGTGTCGATATCGATCAGGAAATGTCAAAACTAGCAGAAAACCAAATTTATTACAATGCCTTAATCGAGCGGCTCAACGGCAAATTTACAACGTTGAAAACAGTGATTAAAGGAGGGAAATAACGGGTGTCTTTGTTTCAAAGTCTAAACATTTCGGCTTCGGCGTTGACCGCCCAACGGTTGCGCATGGACGTGATCGCCTCCAACATCGCTAACGTCGATACGACGCGCGCCCGCCTTGTCAACGGCGAATGGGAGCCGTACCGCCGCAAAATGGTCATCATTGAACCGCGCAGCGGGTCGTTTTCGGGCTATTTGCAGGCTGCGCTCGGCCGTGCCGACGCGGTGGACGGCGGAGTGCGGGTGCGCGAAATTGTCGATGATCCGGCGCCGTTTAAACTCGTCTACGACCCGAATCACCCGGATGCGGGCGCCGACGGCTATGTGCGTCTGCCAAACGTCGACCCGCTGAAAGAAATGGTGGACTTGATCGGGGCGACGCGTTCGTATGAGGCGAACGTTACGGTGTTGAATGCTTCAAAAGGAATGCTCATGAAGGCGCTCGAGATCGGGAAATAGCATGCGAGGGGGATAAACGATGATTGATGGAGCAAGCCGCATTGGGCTGACGATGTCTTCCGCCGTTTCGCCCCCAGCGAAGCCGGCTGAGGCGCAAAAGCAATTCGCCGCATTTTTCAAAGAGGCGCTCAACCGCGTGAACGAAGCGCAAATTCAAGCCGATGCGCTGACGGAAAAGCTCGTTCGCGGGGAGAACGTTCAGTTGCATGATGTGATGATCGCCGCGCAAAAAGCGAGCATCACGCTGCAGCTGACGCTGGAGATCCGCAACAAAGCGATCGAGGCGTATCAAGAAATGATGCGCATGCCATTGTAGCAGCAATGAATCGCAATACATACGGAAGCCGCCGCCATTGTTGCGCTATGGCGGCAGGTATTGGATCATCGGGGGAATTGTATGAGAAGGAAATGGAAAGAGTGGTGGAGCCGCGCTCGCGCGTTTTGGCAGGAACGGACAAAAAAACAGAAATGGCTCGTGCTCACTGCGGCAGCGGCCGTGCTTTTGGCCGTTGGCGTCGGCGTCTTTTTCGCCACAAGGACGGAAATGGTGCCCCTCTACAGCAATTTGTCGCCGCAAGAAGCGGGGCAAATTAAAGCAACGCTTGACCAGCGCGGCGTTCCGGCCGAAGTGGCGGACGGCGGGACGACGATTAAAGTGCCGAAAGAGCAAGTGGACGCGCTGAAAGTCGAGCTCGCTGCTGAAGGCATCCCGAACAGTGGAGTCATTGACTATTCATTTTTCGGCCAAAACGCGAGCTTCGGCATGACGGATAACGAGTTCAATATGGTGAAGCTGAAGGCGATGCAAACGGAGCTCGCCAACTTGATCAAGACGATCGACGGCGTCGAGGACGCCAAAGTCATGATCAACCTTCCGCAGCCGAGCGTATTCGTTTCCGATGAGAAAGGGGAAGCCTCGGCTTCGATCGTGCTGAAGACGAAGCCGGGCTATCAATTCAGCGACGAGCAAATCAAAGCGCTCTATCATCTCGTCGCCAAAAGTGTTCCGAATCTCTCTACAGATAATATCGTCATTATGAATCAGTTTTTTGAGTATTACGATTTAAAAAACGACGGCGAAAATTCGACAGGAACGACATTCGCCTCGCAGCAGCAAATCAAAAAGCAGATCGAGCGCGACATTCAACGCCAAGTGCAGCAACTGCTCGGCACGATGATGGGGCAGGATAAAGTCGTCGTTTCCGTGACGGCCGACATTGACTTTACGCAAGAAAAGCGGGAAGAAAACTTAGTCGCCCCGGTTGATGAGAAAAATAATGAGGGCATTGCCGTCAGCGTTCAGCGCATTAAAGAGACGTACTCCGGGAGCGGTGCGCCGCCCGGAGGCGCCGCTGGAACGGGCGCGAACGAAGTGCCGGGCTACCAAAACGCAAACGGCGCAACAAACGGCAACTATGAACGAACCGAAGAGACGATCAACAATGAGGTAAACAAAATCAAAAAGCAAATCGTCGAAAGTCCATATAAAATCCGCGACCTAGGCATCCAAGTGATGGTCGAGCCGCCTGACCCTAATGATCCGAACTCGCTGCCGCCCGAGACGGTCAATGATATTCAAAAACTGCTAGGAACGATCGTTCGGACGTCAATTGACAAAAGCGAGGCGCAAACGCTCACTGATCAAGACATCAACAACCGCATCGTCGTTTCGGTGCAAAAATTCAACGGCAAGCCGACATTCACCGAATCAACGCCGGATCGGCCGGCGTGGTGGTGGTATGCGGCCGGTGCAGGAGCGCTGTTGCTCGTTGCCTTGCTGTTGTTCCTCTGGCTGCGCCGCCGCCGTGAAGACGAGGAAGAGGAAGAAGAACACTTGTTCACTCCGCCGCTTTCGACGGAGCCGGATTTGCCGGAGCCGCCGGAGACGGAGGCAGCGTTGCGCCGTCGACAGCTTGAGCGGCTGGCGAAAGAAAAGCCGGATGAGTTTGCAAAACTATTAAAAACGTGGCTATCGGAAGAGTAGGGGGAACGGCGTATGGCAAAGCGCGAACGAAAAGGCGGGCTGTCGGGCAGGCAAAAAGCAGCCATCCTGCTTATTTCCCTCGGCCCGGATGTGTCGGCCTCTGTCTATAAACATTTATCCGAGGAAGAGATCGAGAAGCTGACGCTAGAAATTTCCAACGTCCGTCAAGTGACGACGGAACAAAAAGAGGAAGTGCTTGAAGAGTTTCGACAGCTCGCCTTGGCGCAAGATTACATTGCCCAAGGCGGCATCGCCTATGCGAAAGAAGTGCTTGAAAAAGCGCTCGGCCCGGATAAGGCGATGCAGATCATCAACCGCCTGACATCAGCGCTGATGGTGCGGCCGTTTGATTTCGCCCGCAAAGCCGACCCGATGCAGCTGTTAAACTTCATTCAAAATGAACATCCACAAACGATCGCTCTGATTCTTTCGTATTTGGAGCCGGCACAGGCAGGGCAAATTTTATCGGCGCTGCCGCAGGAAATGCAGGCGGATGTCGCCCGGCGCATCGCGCTGATGGACAGCACATCGCCGGAGATTATCAACGAAGTCGAGCAAATTTTGGAGCGGCGGCTGTCCGCGACCGTCGTGCAAGATTACACGCAAGCCGGCGGAATTGAGGCGGTCGTGGAAGTGCTGAACCAAGTCGACCGGAGCACGGAGCGGACGATTTTGGATGCCTTGGAAATTCAAGACCCGGAACTGGCTGAGGAAATTAAAAAACGGATGTTTGTCTTTGAAGATATCGTGACGCTCGATCACCGCGCCATTCAGCGCGTCATCCGCGAGGTGGACAACAACGATCTCATGTTGGCGCTGAAAGTAGCGAGCGACGAAGTGAAAAACATTATTTTCCGCAACATGTCGACAAGAATGGCCGAGACGTTCAAAGAAGAAATGGAATATATGGGGCCGGTTCGGCTGCGTGATGTCGAGGAGGCGCAATCGCGCATCGTCGCCGTGATCCGTCGTCTCGAAGAGGCCGGAGAAATCGTCATCGCGCGCGGGGGAGGAGATGATATTATTGTCTAACGTCATTAAAGCGCCGAAATTGGCGGCGCGCGCTGGGAAAAAGACGATCGTCGTGCAGCGCCATGTTTCCGATCTTCCATCGTCCGTCGACGATCGGCAACGGGAGATGGAAGCGGTCGCCGCCGCCAAGGAAGAAGCAGCCAAGCTTCGCCGCCAGGCAGAGCAATATTACGAATCGGTGCGCGAGCAGTTGGCCCGCGAAAAAGAGGAATGGCAGCGGGAGAAAGAGCGTCTCATGCAGGAAGCGCGCGCCCGCGGGTATGAAGACGGCTATGCGGCTGGGCGCGAGGAGGCTTTGAGCGAGCACCGCGCGTTGATCGAGCAAGCCCGCCGCTTGGCGGAGCGAGCGAACACCGAATTTTACGCTCGCATCGAATCGACGGCTGAGGCGATGCTGGAGGTGGCGTTAAAAGCGGCCGAACGCATTATCGGCGCCGCGCTTGAGGGCGATCGAAACGCTTTTTTGCCGCTCGTGCACCAAGCGTTGCAGGAAGTGCGCCGGCAAACGGAAGTGGCCGTTTATGTGCATCCGCACGGCTACGAAATAGTGGCAGAGCAAAAGGAGCTGTTGAAATCTCTGTTTCCGCATCGCGTTGATCTATTCATCTACCCGGACGATGCGCTTCCTGAATATGGATGTGTCGTGGAGACGCCGTTTGGGCGCATCGAGGCGAGCGTCGATGTACAGCTTGAGCGGCTGCGCGAGGCGCTCTACCGGCGATTGAAGGAGGGAGCGTTTTCTGAACTGGCAGGCGCTTCTTGATGAAATAGACGCTATCGACTTGTATAAACGGTTTGGCAAAGTGTCGCGCGTCATCGGCTTGATGATGGAATCGAAAGGACCGAAAAGCTCGATTGGCGATCTTTGTTACATCCATGAACAGAGCGGATGCCGGAAAATTCCCGCCGAAGTCGTCGGCTTTCATGAACAGCACGTCTTGCTTATGCCGTTTTCCGCCATGTCTCATATCGCTCCCGGCTGTTTTGTCGAAGCGACCGGCCGGCCGCTTGAAGTGCACGTCGGCGATGCGCTCATTGGCATGGTTCTTGATCCGCTCGGCCAACCGCTTGACGGGAGCCCGTTGCCGCCCGGGCTGAAGCCGGTGTCGGTCGAACGCGATCCGCCCAATCCGCTCGTTCGGCCGCCGATTGTCGAACCGCTTGAAGTCGGCATCCGCGTCATCGACAGCCTGCTTGCCGTCGGCAAGGGGCAACGCGTCGGCATTTTTGCCGGCTCGGGCGTCGGCAAAAGCACGCTCATGGGAATGATCGCCCGCCATACGTCGGCTGATGTGAACGTCATCGCCTTAATCGGCGAGCGTGGCCGCGAAGTGCGCGAGTTTTTAGAGCGCGACCTTGGCCCGGACGGCTTGGCCCGCTCGGTCGTCGTCGTCGCCACGTCCGACCAGCCGGCGCTGATGCGCGTCAAAGGCGCCTATACGGCAACGGCGATCGCCGAATATTTCCGCGACCAAGGGGCGGATGTTATGCTCATGATGGACTCGGTCACCCGCGTCGCTATGGCGCAACGGGAGATTGGCCTTGCCGTCGGTGAGCCGCCGACGACGAAAGGCTATACGCCATCGGTCTTCGCCCTCCTGCCAAAGCTGCTTGAACGGGCTGGAACGAACGCTTCCGGCACGATCACCGCGTTTTATACGGTGCTTGTTGACGGCGATGACATGAATGAGCCGATCGCTGATGCGGTGCGCGGCATTTTGGATGGCCATTTTGTGTTGGAACGCCAGCTGGCGAACAAAGGGCATTACCCGGCGATTAACGTGCTCAAAAGCGTCAGCCGCGTCATGCCCCACATGATCAGCGCAGAGCACCGCGAAGCGGCAAACCGGTTCCGCCGCCTTCTGTCCACTTATATCGATTCGGAGGATTTGATTCAAATCGGGGCGTACAAACGGGGGTCGTCCCAAGAAATTGATGAGGCGATCGAATTTTATCCGCAAATGATGGCGTTTTGCCGCCAAAACATCGATGAAAAAACGACGCGCGCCGAAAGCATTGATGCCCTGTTGCGCTTGTTGTCGGTTCGGTGAGAAATCGCGCGCCATTTTCAGACGATGAAAGGGTGAACAAATGTGACGCCGACGTTTCGGCTGCAAAAAGTGCTGGCGATGAAAGAAAAAGAAAAAGAAAAGGCGCTTGGCGAATACGAGGAGGCGGTCCGCCGGTTTGAGCAGGCAGCCGAAACGCTTTACCGCCTGCTCAAGGAAAAAGAAGAATGCGCGGCGGCTCGGGATGAACAGCTTCAAGCCGGCCTGTCCGTTGGAGACATTCGCCTTAGGCTGCAATATATGGCGAATTTAGAGCGGATGATCGACCATTATCAGCTCGTCGTCATGCAGGCGCGCGAGCAGATGCAGCGCCGGCAGCAGCGTTTGATGGAATTGAATATCGAAGTGAAAAAATACGAAAAAATGCGCGAGCGCATGAAGCGGTGGGCCGAGCAGCTTGAGAGGGAAGCGGAACGCCGCCTGCTCGATGAAATGGCGGTTCAACGNTTTGCAAGGCAAGGAGAGGTATAGATGGCGGAGAGCAAAGTTGAACAGGAAATGCAGGCGAGTTGGTGGCAATGGCTGTTGTTTGTCATTGTCATTCCGAGTGCGTTTGCCGCCTCCTTTCTGTTGTTGATTTTAAACATTGCCGGCGTTGATGTGGCCAAGGCGGCAAAGCAGTGGACCATAAAGGCGCCGTTTGTCTCCGAGTGGATCAACTGGAGCAAAAGGGAGAAAGCTTTGCAAAAAACGATTGAAGCTCAGCAGCAGACGATCAACCAGCAAAAACGAACGATCGCCGACCAACAAAAGCAAATCAAGCAGTTGAAAAACGAATTGGCGGCAAAGGAAAAGGAAATCGCCCAGCTGTCTGCGCCAAGCGGGAAAACGGACGCTCAGGCTGAGCCTGGTGACGAGCCGGCCTTGACGGAAGAAGATGTCGTCGGCATGTATGACGCCATGTCGGAAAAACAGGCGGCGGCGATTTTAGCGGAACTGCCTGAGAGCGAAGCGCTCCGTGTACTGAGCCAGATTGACGGCGACAAAGCGGCAGCCATTTTGGAACAAATGCCGGCTGGGCAGGCGGCGAAACTGTTGGCATCGTTAAGCAAAAGGGCGATGGGGAAGGAGGCGGCCGAATGAAAGTAACGATCACAGCAAACGCGCCGCTATCGGCAGGCGCTATGGCGGTGAAAAAAGAGGCGGAAAACGCAAACGTGTTTGCGGCGTTGCTTGCGCACAAGCAACAAGAGTTATTGCCCGCTGGGGCAGAGACTAGCTTGCTTCAAGAGGAGTCGAGCAAAAACAAAGAGCCAGATTGGCAAAATGGTGGAATGGAAACGGGCGCAGCCGGACAACCATCTTCAGCGGAAAAGAAGCCGGCGCAAATCGAATCATTGTGGCTTGCCCCTTCCCTCGTGGCTGCTTGGGCTGTCGCTCCAATTTCGGCAGCTGCAGGCGCGCCGCTTTTAGCGGCGGATCAGCAGGCGGAAGGGAAAACGAGTGATCATGGGACATTTCCGTTTGTCGGTGCGATGAATGGTGAAGAAACGATTGCCGCTCAGCCGGCGGCCGATGAAGCGGGATTGGAACGTGCGTTCATAACCGACGGACAAAAAACGTGGTCATATCGATGCTGAATCGGGTTCGCCTTCCAGCGGAAAAACCGGGATGTTTCCACTGCTCCTGAGCGACGGCGACCAGCGCCCGTTCCGTGAGCAGGGAGGCAACAGGGCGGTTGTCGCGCTGCCGAACGGAGTTTCTTCTGTGCGACCGGCTGGCGAAAAAGACGTTTCGCTGCCAAAAAGGGGGGACAAGGGGCAGGGCGGCGAGGCCGCTCCTTCGTTCACTACTCCTCCTGCGCTTTTATCACCCTCCTTTTCATCTGTCGGGTTGGTCGGCGAGATGCCGGCGTCAGCTGGCGGAAGCGTCGCTGATCAAGTCGCCCACGCGCTAAGGTCGGCGCGGTGGATGAAGCTTCCAAACGGTGTCATGCAGCTTGTCATCCGTCTGCATCCGGAACATCTCGGGACGGTGACGGTGAAAATGACAGAGGAAGGTGGAAAGCTCGCCGCCAAGCTGCTCGTGGCGAACGACGCGGTGAAAGAGTTGCTCTACGCTCATTTGCCGCAGCTTGCTCAGCAGCTTGATGCGAGTTCCATCACGGTCGAAAAATGGACCGTTTGGTCGGATTATGACAGCCCCGCGATGCCGCCATATTCCGGAAACCGCCAAGGAGGGCAGCAGCAGGGCGAATCGCGGCAAAAACAAAAGCGGGAGCCATCATCTTCCTTCCCGTTTGCGCTAGACGGGATCGAAGCTGACGCATAAGGGGGAAAAGAACGAGGATGACAACGAATGCGATTGACGGGAGCTTATGGCTGACAAACGCGGTTCAGCCGGAACGGAAAACGGGCAATCAAATTTTAGGAAAAGACGATTTTCTCAAAATTTTGCTCGCTCAGCTCGAAAACCAAGACCCGCTCAATCCGATGGAAGATAAAGACTTTATCGCGCAAATGGCGAGCTTCTCTTCGCTTGAGCAAATGATGAACATCGCCAATTTGATGCAGCAATGGATGCAAGCGTCAAGCCGCGATGCGCTTTTGCGCTACAGCGAATGGATCGGCAAAACGGTGCACTGGCAAGACGGCGAGACGACGATGAGCGCCGTCGTTCAATCGGTCATGCAAAAAGACGGCCAAGTGACTCTTGGGCTTGATAACGGGACAACGATTGCCGCGGATGCGGTCGTGAAAGTCGAACAAAAAGGATAAAAAGGGGAGAGGAAACCGATGCTTCGTTCCATGTATTCCGGAATCGGCGCCATGCGCAACTTTCAAACGAAGTTGGATGTCATCGGCAACAACATTGCCAATGTCAATACGTACGGGTTTAAAAAAGGACGAACGATTTTCAAAGATTTGATGAGCCAGACGATTTCGGGAGCAAGCGGACCCAATGCCGGTGCCGGCCGCGGCGGGACGAATCCAAAGCAGGTCGGGCTCGGTTCGCAGCTGGCGGCGATCGACACCGTCCATACGCAAGGCAGCTTGCAAACGACCGGCCGCGTGCTCGATTTGGCGATTTCAGGAGATGGATTCTTTATTCTCGGCGAGTTGAATAATGGAAATCTTATAAATCCGTTGTTTACGAGAGCAGGAAATTTTTATTTAGATAAAGAGGGATATATTGTCAATACCGATGGCTTATATTTAGTTGGTGAAGGATATGAGAACGGGGCATTTACGGGAAAACGGGCTCGAATTCAAATTCCAACTAATGCGAAAAGCGTCAGCATCGGCGCTGATGGGGTTGTGAACTATGTAGATGCGGTTGGAAACTTGCAAGTGGCAGGGAGAATTCGACTGGCCAAGTTCCCCAACAATGATGGTTTAGAAAAAGTAGGAGGAAATTTATTTAGAGAAACAGCCAACTCAGGCACAATCATCAATCCAAATAATCAAAACGAATGGATTGCCTACTCGCCTCAAGAAAGCGGAGCGGGCTCAATCGTCTCCGGCGCGCTTGAGATGTCCAACGTCGACCTTGCTGAGGAATTCACGGAGATGATCGTCGCCCAGCGCGGCTTCCAGGCGAATACGCGCATCATTACGACATCGGATGAAATTTTGCAAGAGCTTGTCAACTTGAAAAAATAGAATAGGAGGTAGGGCGTGAGCGGCGTCTTGCGCCTGTTGCCCGATGATTTCGTTAACGAAGCTCAACGGCAAACGGTTTGTGCTCAATGCGTTGTACATCGAACAAATTGAAGCGTTTCCTGATACGACCGTGACGCTGACGAACGGAAAAAAATTCGTCGTTCGCGAAACGGTCGAGCAAGTGGCGGCGCGAGCGAGCGAATTTTACCAGCAGCTTGGTGTGTTTCGCTTACCGAAAGCAGGAGGATTGGACCGTGAAAGGGAATAAAGCAATCAAAACGATGATCATTGTGCTGGCGGTCATCGCTTTGGCTGGAACGGCGGCGCTTGTCGCGGTGATGAAGATGGGGCATGCGGAAAAACAAGGGGCGCCAAGCGCTGACGAACTGGCGGAACGATCGATCGATATTCCGGAAATGACCACCAATTTAGCAGACGGACGTTATATTAAAATCTCATTTAAAATTGAAACAGACAGCGATCAAGGAAAAGAAGAGGCGGAGAAACGCGATTTTCAGATGAAAGACGTGATCATCGAGCAACTTTCGCAGATGAAAGCGGCCGACTTTAAAGGAAAAGAAGGGCTGACGGCGCTGAAAGAGAGGCTGAAGCGCGAGATCAACGGATTGATGCAAGAAGGGAGAGTGGAGAACGTCTACATTACCTCTTTTATCCTCCAGTAGCCCTGTCATTGGAAGGGGGGAAGATGAAATGACGGCCGGGGAAGTATTGTCGCAAAGCGAAATTGACGCGTTGCTCGCGGCGCTTTCTGCAGGGGAGATGAGCGCGGAGGAGCTGAAAAAAGAGGAGGAAGGCCGACGCGTCAAAACGTATGATTTTCGGCGGGCGCTCCGGTTTTCCAAAGATCAAATCCGCAGCCTGACGCGCATTCATGAAAATTTCGCCCGTTTGCTGACAACGTTTTTTTTTTTTCCGCCCAGTTGCGCACATATGTGCAAATTTCGGTCGCATCGGCCGACCAAATTCCATACGAAGAATTTGTCCGCTCCATCCCAAAAATGACGATCATCAATGTCTTTGAGGTGCCGCCGCTTGGCGGGCATGTCCTTTTGGAAGTCAACCCGAACATCGCTTACGCCATGCTTGACCGGGTGATGGGCGGGCGCGGCGTCGGCATGGATAAAGTGGAGCATTTGACTGAGATTGAAACACGCATCATGTCCAATTTGTTTGACAAGGCGTTTGTCCATTGGCGCGACGCTTGGGAATCGGTGGCGGAAGTCGACCCGCTCTTTGTCGATTTTGAAGTCAATCCGCAGTTTTTGCGCATGATTGCGCCGAACGACACCGTCGTCGTCATTTCGCTCAACACGCAAATCGGCGAAGCGCGCGGCATGATGAATGTGTGCATTCCGCATGTCGTCTTGGAGCCGATTATGCCGCGGCTGTCGGTTCATTACTGGATGCAGGCGCAAAAAAAGGAGCGTTCCCCCGAGGAAGCGAAACGGATCGAACAGCGCATCCGCGCGGCAAAATTGCCGATTATCGCTGAACTGGGAACGGCGGTCATCACGGTCAATGAATTTCTTCAACTCGAGGCCGGCGACGTCATTCAGCTCGAGCAGTCGATTCATGAGCCGCTCGTGGTCAAAATCGGCCATATTCCAAAGTTTATCGGCCAGCCGGGGAAGCGGAACAAAAAGCTGGCGGTGCAAATTTTAGCGATGATCGAGGGGGACAAAGACGACCATGATGAATGATGGAATGTTGTCGCAGGATGAAATTGATGCTTTGTTGCGCGGAATGGACAGCGACGGACATATTCCGGCGCTTCATGATATTCTCTCTCCACTTGAGCAGGACGCCCTTGGGGAAATCGGCAATATTTCTTTCGGCAGTTCGGCCACTGCACTGTCGATGTTATTGAACCAAAAGGTGGAAATTACGACGCCAAGCGTGTCCATGATCGAGCGCACAAGCGTCGCTGATGAATTTCCGCAGCCATATGTCGCCATCCAAGTCAACTATACGGAAGGGCTGCTCGGGACAAATTTGTTGGTCATTAAACAGAAAGACGCGGCGATTATCGCTGATTTAATGCTTGGCGGCGACGGAACGGCGGCCGATGGTCCGCTCGGAGAGATTCAGCTGAGCGCTGTTCAAGAAGCGATGAACCAAATGATGGGCTCAGCGGCGACGTCGATGTCGACCGTCTTTGGCAAGCGGGTTGATATTTCCCCGCCGACGCTCCACCTGCTTGATTTGGCGGAAGGAAAAGGGATGGAATATTTGCCGGACGAAGATTTTCTCATTAAAGTGTCATTTCGGCTGAAAATCGGCGAGTTGATCGACTCAAGCATTATGCAGCTGCTGCCGGTCGATTTCGCGAAAGAATTGGTTGCCCAATTGCTCGGCTCGCCGCTTGAGGAGCCGGGGGCTGCGGAAGTTAACCTCAAGTCGTCGGCGGACGCGCGGCCGTTTAGCGAGCCGCAGCCTGTTCCGACTTACGCTCAGGCGAACGGCGGTGCGGCCGTTTCAGAAGCGGCGAGCCGCTCGACGGATGAACCGTCGGCTGGGCGCGCGGACAAGGAGAGGGATGGTGCAACCGCTCGGCATATTCAAACCGCCGATTTCGTCGAGTTCGATGCCCCGCCGCTTGCGGCAACGGAGGCGCGCAATTTGGAGCTGCTGTTTGATGTGCCGCTGCAGGTGACGGTTGAACTCGGACGGACGAAGCGATCGGTGCAGGAAATTTTGCAGCTGTCGACTGGATCGATCATTGAGCTCGATAAACTGGCCGGCGAACCGGTCGATGTGTTTGTCAACAACAAGCTGATCGCGAAAGGCGAGGTTGTCGTCATCGATGAAAATTTCGGCGTCCGCATCACGGACATCATCAGCCAAAGCGATCGGCTAACACGGCTAAAATAAACAGGCGTTTGGGAGGTAAGGGGACATGGCAAGAGTGCTTGTCGTTGATGATGCGGCATTTATGCGCATGATGATTAAAGACATTTTGACGAAAAACGGACATGAAGTCGTCGCCGAAGCGGCCGATGGGCGGCAGGCGATCGAGAAATACAAGGAAACGCGGCCCGATGTAGTGACAATGGATATTACGATGCCGGAGATGGATGGGATTGCGGCGCTCAAGGAAATTAAAAAAATCGACAGCAACGCCAAAGTCATTATGTGCTCCGCGATGGGGCAGCAGGCAATGGTGATTGATGCCATTCAAGCCGGAGCGAAAGATTTTGTGGTCAAGCCATTCCAAGCGGACCGCGTCATCGAAGCGATCAACAAAACGATCGGGTGAGCGATCAGAGGTGGAAACGATGGCAATTTGGCGCTGGGCGGCCGTTTTGCTGGCAGCAGCCATTGCTTTGGGGCCGACGCCGGCATCGGCCGCCCAAAGCCCCACGGTCGCCGACTGTCTGCAGCATCCCGATTCATGCGGGCCGTCAGCTCCTTCCGGGCAGCAGACAAACCAAACAGCGAATCAAGCCGCTGATGCGGTTTCCGCTTCCGATGTGCTTCGGCTCATCGGCGCGACCGCCTTTGTCCTCATTCTCCTTTATGCGGTGTTAAGGTGGATGTCCCGCCGTCAGTCGTTTGTTTCAAGCCAAAAGGGTGTCATCGAACATCTCGGCGGGACGAGCGTCGGGACGAACCGTTCTGTACAGCTCATTAAAGTCGGCCGTCGGCTGCTCGTCATCGGTGTCGGCGATTCGATTCAGCTGCTTACGGAAATTGAAGACGAACAAGAAATGAATGAGCTGTTAGCGCAGCATCGCGAGCGGTTGGAACGAATGGCGGAGTTCGGCCGGCTTGGCTCCTTCCTTCGAGGCGAGTGGACGGGGAAATCAAAGCGGAAAAACGGTTTGCCGCCGTCGTTTTCGACGCTGTTGGCTGAGGAGATGAAGCAAATGACTGAAAAACGGAACGAGTGGCTGAAGCGGCTGAAAGGGAAAGGAACGGCGGGCGATGAGTGAATTTGTCCATATGTTTGATTCGATGGCTCCCGAGCACGTGTCGACAGCGGTGAAGCTTCTTCTGCTGCTCACCGTTTTGTCGATCGCACCCGGCATTCTCATTATGATGACATGTTTTACCCGCATCGTCATCGTTTTGTCGTTTGTGCGCACGGCGCTCGGCACGCAGCAGATGCCGCCGAACCAAGTGCTCGTCGGGCTCGCCTTGTTTTTAACGTTTTTCATTATGGCGCCGACTTGGAAAGACATCAACGATCAGGCATTGCAGCCGCTGTTTGCCGACAAAATTGACTTGGAGGAGGCGTATGAACGGGCGGCTGTTCCGCTGAAGCAGTTTATGAGCCAATACACAAGGCAGGAAGATTTGGCGCTGTTTTTATCATACAGCGGCGCCAAACAGCCGAAAACGATCAACGACATCCCGATGACCGCGCTCGTGCCGGCGTTTGCCATCAGTGAGTTGAAAACGGCGTTTCAAATGGGCTTTATGATTTTTATTCCGTTTTTAGTCATCGACATGATCGTCGCCAGCGTCTTAATGTCGATGGGGATGATGATGCTGCCGCCAGTGATGATTTCGCTGCCGTTTAAAATTTTATTGTTTGTCCTTGTTGATGGCTGGCATTTGGTCGTCAAATCATTGTTGCAAAGTTTTCAATAAAGATAGGTGGCGTTTATGAGTGCCGATTTCATCATCCGCCTTGCTGAACAAGGCGTGTATATCGTGCTTGTCGTCTGCGGGCCGCTCTTGTTGTTGTCCCTTGCCGTCGGGCTTGTCGTCAGCATTTTTCAGGCGGCGACGCAAATTCAAGAGCAGACGCTCGCGTTTGTGCCGAAAATCGTCGCCGTCTTGCTTGGACTTGTGTTCTTTGGGCCGTGGATGCTCTCGAAAATGGTGTCGTACGCGCACGATATTTTCAACAATCTTGCTTCGTTTATAGGCTGATCGGCGATGGAACAAGTATGGACTTATTTTCCGGCGTTTTTGCTCGTCTTTGTCCGCGCTGCTTCGTTTTTCGCGGCGATGCCGTTGTTTTCCTACCGGACCGTGCCGGCTTCGTATAAAGCCGGATTGGCGTTTTTGTTCAGCTGGCTGTTGTTTTGGGCGATGCCCAAACCGGTGTTGGCGCTTGACGGCGTGTATGTATTGCTTGTCGTAAAAGAAGCGCTCGTCGGACTGGCGCTTGGGCTGCTGGCAGCGATCCTCATGGCGGCGGTGCAAGTCGCCGGCGGCTTGATCGATTTTCAAATCGGGTTTGCCATCGCCAACGTCATCGACCCGCAAACTGGAGCGCAAAGCCCGCTGCTTGGCGAATATCTTCATTTGCTGGCGCTTTTGCTTTTGCTTATGCTTGACGGGCACCATTTGCTGCTTGACGGCATGTTTTACAGCTATCATTGGCTGCCGCTTGACCGCTTGCCGCACATTGCCGATGGGCCGGCGGTGGAGTACGTCGTGCGGGTGTTCGCTGCCATGTTTGCCGCCGCTGTGCAAATGGCCGCCCCGCTTGTCGGATCGCTCTTTTTAGTCGACGTGGCGCTTGGCATCATCGCCCGCGCGGTGCCGCAAATGAACATTTTCGCGGTCGGCTTTTCCGCCAAAACGGCGGCGGCGTTTTTGCTCCTGTTGGCGGCAGTCGGGGGAATATTGCTCGCGGCGCGCGGCGTATTTCACTTCATGTTTGCCTCGTTGCGCGAGTTGATGCGGCTGTTGGGGGGCGGATAAGATGGGCGAGTGGCGGCTCGATTTGCAATTTTTCGCTGGGGAAAAAACGGAAAAGGCGACGCCTCGCAAACGGCAAGAAGTGCGGGAAAAAGGACAGGTGGCCAAAAGCGGTGATGTCGTCTCCGCTTCCGTGCTGCTTGCTTCATTTCTTGCTTTGTCCTTGGCCGGGGCGTACGAGCGGGACGGTCTGCTGCGGTTGTTCGCCCGCGCCTTGTCCGATTATGCGTCCGCTTCGTTGACGGTTGACTCGCTTCACCGGCTGTTTCTTGACTGGCTTTCCCATGCATCCTTGCTTTTGGCGCCGCTGTTCGCCGCCGCAGTGCTGGCGGCTGGGTTGGCCAACTTTTTGCAAATCGGCGCCTTGTTCACCGTTGAACCGTTAAAAATGGATTGGAACCGCCTCAATCCCGTGCAAGGAATGAAACGGCTGTTTTCGTTGCGCGCCTTGGTCGAGCTGTTGAAATCCGTGTTAAAAGCTGGAATCATCGGTGCGGTCGTGTTCGCGGCGCTGTTGGCCGAACGAAGCGAGCTTGCGGCGCTCGTTTCCAAGACGCCGGGTGAGGCTTTGACTGTCGTCGGCGGCTTGACGGTGAAAATGGGGCTGTACGCCGCGGGGGCGCTCTTGTTTTTAGCGCTGTTTGATTACTTGTATCAGCGGTTTGAATTTGAAAAAAGCATCCGCATGTCCAAACAGGACATTAAAGATGAATACAAAAAGACGGAAGGCGATCCGCTCATCAAATCGCGCATCAAGCAAAAACAGCGCGAGATGGCGATGAGGCGGATGATGCAGGAAGTGCCGAACGCGGATGTCGTCATTACCAACCCAACGCATTACGCCGTTGCCCTCAAGTATGAAGACGGCAAGATGGAAGCGCCGGTCGTCGTCGCGAAAGGGGCGGATTATATGGCGATGAAAATCAAGGAAGTGGCGAAAACCCATGGCGTCGTGACTGTCGAAAATCGCCCGCTTGCGCAGGCGCTCTACCGCCAGACGGAAGTCGGCGATATGATTCCAGAGGCGTTTTTTAAGGCAGTGGCGGAAATTTTGGCGTACGTCTATCGGCTCAAAGGAAACGTGTAGCAACAAGGAGAGAAAACAATGCAAGCGCAAATCAAAGATTTATCCGTATTGTTTCTTGTCGTGCTCATCGTCGCCATGCTCGTCATCCCGCTGCCGACATGGCTGTTGAGCGTATTGATCATCATCAATATTTCCCTTGCCTTGCTTGTATTGCTGACGGCGATGAACACGAAAGAGCCGCTTGAGTTTTCCATTTTTCCGTCATTGCTTTTAGTGCTGACGCTGTTTCGGCTCGGGCTGAATGTGTCAACCACCCGCTCGATTTTAAGCAAAGGGGAGGCGGGCGGCGTCGTTGAAACGTTCGGAACGTTCGTCGTTGGCGGCGATGTCGTCGTTGGGTTTGTCGTGTTTTTGATTTTGGTCATCATCCAGTTTGTTGTCATCACCAAAGGGGCGGAGCGCGTCTCTGAAGTGGCGGCCCGCTTTACGCTCGATGCGATGCCCGGCAAACAGATGAGCATTGACGCCGATTTAAATGCCGGCATGATTTCGGAGCAAGAAGCCCGAAAGCGGCGGGAAAAAGTGGCGCAAGAAGCCGACTTTTACGGAGCAATGGACGGGGCGAGCAAGTTCGTGAAAGGCGACGCCATCGCCGGCATCATTATCGTCGTCATCAACATGTTGTTTGGCATGGTGATCGGCGTCGTTGAGCAAGGGATGGAGATGGCGGAGGCGGCGAAGCGCTACACGCTTTTGACGGTCGGCGACGGAATCGTCAGCCAAATTCCGGCGCTGTTGATTTCCACGGCGACCGGCATCATCGTCACCCGGGCGGCGTCGGACAGCAACTTGAGCGGCGATATTATGCGCCAGCTGTTCGCGTTTCCGAAAATGTTGTACGTGACGGCAGGAACGATTTTCCTGCTCGGCTTGTTTACGCCGATCAACGACTTGTTGACGATGCCGATTGCCGGGTTGCTGGCGCTTGGCGGCTACCGATTTATCGAGCGGCAAAAGCAAGAAGAAGCGGCATTGGCCGCTCCGGAAGAGGAGGCGGCGGCCGCCGACGAATTGAAAAGCCCGGAAAGCGTCATCCAACTGTTGCATATCGATCCTATTGAATTTGAGTTCGGCTATGCGCTCATTCCGCTCGCTGATGCCAATCAAGGCGGGGATTTGCTTGACCGGATCGTCATGATCCGTCGGCAGCTCGCGCTCGAGCTTGGCATTGTCATCCCGGTTGTGCGCATTCGCGACAACATCCAGTTGCAGCCGAATGAATACCGGATCAAAGTCAAAGGCGAGGAAGTGGCGCGCGGCGAGTTGCTGCTTGACCATTATTTGGCGATGAGCCCCGGGGTTGACGACGATTCGATTGATGGCATTGACACCATCGAGCCGGCGTTTGGTCTGCCAGCGAAATGGATTTCCGAGACCGTAAAAGACCGGGCGGAAATGCTTGGCTATACGGTCGTCGACCCGCCATCGGTCGTCTCGACACACTTAACGGAGGTGCTGAAAGCCCATGCCCACGAACTGCTGGGGCGCCAGGAAACAAAACAGCTGATCGATCATTTAAAAGAATCGTATCCGGTGCTTGTCGACGATGTGACGCCGAATCCGTTGTCTGTCGGCGACGTGCAAAAAGTGCTCGCCAAGCTATTGAAAGAGAAAGTGTCGATCCGCAACTTGCCGCTCATTTTTGAGGCGCTTGCCGATTTTGCCCGCCTGACCAGCGACACCGATTTGTTGACGGAATACGTCCGCCAAGCGTTGGCGCGGCAAATCACCTCGCAGTACGCCGTGCCGGGCGAGCCGCTGCGCGTCATTACGCTGTCGGGCAGAGCGGAAAAAACGATCGCCGACGCCGTGCAGCAAACAGAGCATGGCCGCTATTTGGCGCTCGAGCCGGCGCGGGCGCAGGCGTTTGTGGAAGCGGTCGCCGCGGCGCTTGAACGCTATCCGTTCGCCGGCCAGACGCCGATTTTGCTCTGCTCCCCGGCGGTGCGCATGTACGTCCGCCAGCTGACCGAGCGCCATTTTCCGACTGTTCCGGTGCTGTCGTACAACGAGCTTGAAGCGGATGTCGAAGTTCAAAGCGTGGGGATGGTGGAAATCGAATGAAAGTGAAAAAATTTGTCGCCCCGTCCATGAACGAAGCGATGAAAATGGTTCGCGCCGAACTTGGCCGCGACGCCGTCATTTTGCACTCGAAAGTCGTGCAGACCGGCGGATTTTTCGGTCTGTTTGCGAAAAAAAAGATCGAAGTGTTGGCCGGCGTTGATCCGGATCCACTGCCGCCGCGTCAGCCGGATGCCGCC
>NZ_LDPD01000013.1:222347-250005 GCF_001026865.1 Geobacillus sp. ZGt-1
TTGACGCGTCAGCCGAGTGCTGCGTCCTTTGCCCCTTTGCCGGCGGCCGAGCGGGAGGAAGACGGCTCGCTTGCCCGTGAGATCGAGGAAGTCAAGGCGCTCATCCGTCAGTTCAACGCCCGCTCGTCTTCGCTTTTGTATCCTCCGCCGCTTGCGGAAGCGGAACGGCGCCTCGTTCGGCAAGGGATGGCGGATGTGTACGTCCGCCAAGTGATGGATCGCCTGCTTGAACGGTGGTATGCCGACAAAGACAGCCGGTCGCCCGCTGCGGTCTCCGCCTGGACGAAAGAAGCGGTGCGCGATCTATTGTCGACGCTTCCGTTTGTCAAAACGGCGGAGCAAAAAAAGTATATGATTTTGCTTGGTCCGACCGGGGTTGGAAAAACGACGACGCTCGCCAAAATGGCAGGGCGCGCCGTCCTCGAGCAAGGGAAAAAAGTCGGGTTCATCACGGCCGACACGTACCGGATCGCCGCCATCGACCAACTGAAGACGTATGCCGACATTTTGCACGCTCCGTTGGAAGTATGCTACAATGCCGACGATTTTCGGACGGCGAAGCGGAAATTGGCCGGTTGCGATCTCGTGTTCGTCGATACGGCTGGCCGCAACTTCCGCAATCCGCAATACGTGGATGAACTGCAGCAAACGCTCGAGTTTGACAGCGAAACGGAAACGTTTCTTGTATTCGCCGCCACGGGAAAGTATGACGATATGAAAATGATTTACAACCACTTTTCCCGCCTGCCGATCGATCGGCTGATCGTGACGAAGCTCGATGAGACGGACTCGTTTGGAACGATCGTCAATGTGTTGCTTGACAGCCGGCTTGCCGCCGCCTATTTCACGAACGGGCAAAATGTGCCGGACGACATGGTGGAAGCGTCCGCAGACCGGCTCGTTCATCTGCTGTTTGGGGCGGAGCGATGGTGAGCGATCAAGCAGAACGGCTGCGCTATGAGCTGGGCCGCCGGCGCCAGCCGGCGGCGGGGCCGCGGACCATCGCGGTGACGAGCGGGAAAGGCGGAGTCGGCAAGTCAAACCTTTCGCTCAATTTTTCGCTGTCGCTCTCGAAGCTCGGGTTTCGCGTCTTGCTGCTTGATATGGACATCGGCATGGGCAACATCGACATTTTGCTCGGCCAGTCGTCGCCATTGACGCTTTCGGATTGGTTTTCCGCGCGGTTGCCGCTTTCCGAGCTGGTAAAAAGCGGACCGGAGCATCTATCGTATATTGCTGGGGGGACGGGCGCCGCGCAATGGTTGAGTGTCGATCGATCCGCTATCGACTATTTGTTGGCCGAGCTGCAGACGGTGGCGTCGCGATATGATTATCTCATTTTCGATATGGGGGCGGGTGCCTCAGAAGAACGATTGTATTTTTTAAAGTCCGTCGACGATGTGTTTATTGTCACGACGCCGGAGCCGACCGCGATGACGGATGCGTACGCCATGATGAAATATATGCACACCGCCGGCAGCGAGGCTCCGTTTTCCGTCATCGTCAACCGCGCCGGCAGCGAGCGGGAAGGATATGGCGTCTTTTCGCGCCTGCAGCATGCCGCCAGTCGGTTTTTCCATAAAGACATCGCCTTGCTTGGCGTCGTTCCTGAAGACCGGATGGTCGCGCGCTGTGTCGTCCGGCAAACGCCGTTTGTTCTCTTTGATCCAGCGGCGAAGGCGAGCCGGGCAGTGCGTCAAATGGCATGCCGCTATGCGGCGGGAGGAGAAAAAGAGCCGGAGCGGGCTCCCCGCTTTTTTGCGAAGCTGCGTCAACTTTTGCTAGAAAGGTAGAGACGGAACATGAAGACGATCAAGGTGCTTGTCGTCGATGACTCGGCGTTTATGCGCAAATGGATCAGTGATTTTTTGTCCGAACATCCGCGCCTCGAAGTCATCGGAACAGCTCGCAACGGCCGGGAGGCGCTCGAGAAAATCGCCGCCCTAAGGCCGGATGTCGTGACGCTTGATGTGGAAATGCCGGTCATGAACGGACTCGAAACGTTGCAGCGCATCATGCGGGACCATCCCGTGCCGGTCGTCATGGTGTCAAGCACGACGACCGAAGGGGCGGAAAACACGATCGCCGCCATGCAGTACGGGGCGGTCGACTTTGTCGCTAAGCCGTCCGGACCGATTTCGCTCGATTTGTACAAAGTGAAAGACGAGCTGATTGGCAAAGTGCTGCACGCGAGCGAAGCGAACGTGGCTGCCTTGACTGCCCCGCGCCGCCAACATCCGTCTTGGCGCCCATCGTTCAAAGCGGCGGCGCGGCCGCAACAGGCCATCGTTGCGATCGGCACTTCCACCGGCGGCCCGCGCGCGCTCGAGACGGTGCTGACGCAGCTTCCGCCCGATCTAGCCGCTCCGGTCGTCGCTGTCCAGCATATGCCCAAAGGATTTACGACATCGCTCGCCAACCGGCTTGATGCGCTTGCCGCGATCACGGTCAAGGAGGCGGAAGACGGGGAAGTGCTGCAAAATGGCACCGCCTATATCGCGCCAGGCGGCGTCCATCTCATCGTTCGCGAAGAAGGCGGCGCGCTTAAAGCCCGTTTCGACGAATCGCCGCCGCGCGCCGGCCATCGTCCGGCTGTTGACGTGTTGTTCGAGTCGCTCGCTGCCATTCGCCTCTGTCGGAAAATCGCGGTGATCATGACCGGGATGGGAAGCGACGGAACAGCGGGGTTGAAAAAGCTGAAGGAAAGCGGGAACACAAAAGCGATCGCGGAAGCGCGCGAGACAGCCGTTGTCTTTGGGATGCCAAGAGCGGCGATCGAGGCTGGCGTCGTTGATGTCATCGTTCCGCTTGACAGCATCGCCGCTGCCATCGTCCAATTGATCGGGGAGTGAGGGGGAAACGGCATGGACATGAGCCAATATTTGGATTTATTTATTGATGAAAGCAAAGAGCATTTGCAGGCGATCAACGAGCGGCTGTTGGAACTTGAAAAAACTCCGGAGGACATGTCTGTGGTGAATGATATTTTCCGTTCGGCCCATACGTTGAAAGGCATGTCCGCCACGATGGGGTTTGAAGATTTAGCCAATTTGACGCACCAAATGGAAAACGTGCTCGATGGCATCCGCAATCGGCGGCTTTCCGTTACCCCGGAATTGCTTGACGTCATTTTTGAGGCCGTCGACCATTTGGAGGCGATGATCAGTTCCATCGCTGCAGGCGGCGACGGAACGCGCGATGTAAGGAGAACAGTCGAACAGCTGAAACGAATCGAGCAAGGAGAGATGCCGAACAAGCAGGCAGCAAGAGAAGAACCGCCCCTTGAACATGCGTATGGGGAATTTGAATACCATGTGCTCGAGCAGGCGAAGGAGCAGGGATTTTCCGTCTACGAAATCCGCGTTCGGCTTCGCGATGATTGCTTGTTGAAAGCAGCGCGCGTCTATATGGTGTTTGAACAGCTGAATGAAGTCGGAGAAATTGTGAAAGCAACGCCGCCGGTCGAGATGCTGGAGGAAGAACAGTTTGACCGGGAGTTTCTCGTTACGGTTGTATCCAAAGCGCCAGCCGATGAGTTGCAAAAGCGGCTGATGGGCATTTCGGAAATTGATGACGTCAAGGTGTCTATGCTATCGAGCAATGAACCGTCGGCAGAAAGCGAGAAAGCGGCTGCGCCCCAACAACCGGCCGCTATGGAGCAGGCGGCGGCCGTTCAGGCCGAAGCGGAGGCGCCGGAAAAACAAACAGCGAAACAGGCGACGAAAACGATCCGCGTCAACATTGAACGGCTCGATCGGTTGATGAACTTATTTGAAGAATTGGTTGTCGACCGCGGTCGGCTTGAGCAAATTTCCCGCGAACTGAACCATGCCGAATTGACGGAAACGGTCGAGCGGATGTCTCGCATCTCGAGCGATTTGCAGACGATCATTTTAAATATGCGCATGGTGCCGGTCGAAACGGTGTTCAACCGCTTCCCGCGCATGGTGCGCCAGCTCGCCCGCGAGCTCGGCAAAAAGGTGCGCCTTGACATCATCGGCGCGGATACCGAGCTTGACCGGACGGTGATCGATGAAATCGGCGACCCGCTTGTCCATTTGATCCGCAATGCGCTCGACCACGGCATCGAAGCGCCGGACGTCCGGGTGGCGCGCGGAAAGCCGGAAGAAGGGACCGTTCAATTGCGAGCGTACCATAGCGGCAACCATGTCTTTATTGAAATCGAGGATGACGGCGCCGGCATTTCCCGGGAGAAGGTGCTGCAAAAGGCGAAAAGCCGCGGCATTGTCTCGCCGCAGGCGGCGGAGCATTTGAACGATCAGCAAATTTACGAGCTTATTTTCGCTCCCGGCTTTTCGACCGCTGAGCAAGTTTCTGACATTTCCGGCCGCGGCGTCGGTTTGGATGTCGTCAAAAGCACGATTGAGTCGCTCGGCGGCACCGTTTCGGTCGATTCGCAGCCTGGAAAAGGGTCGCTCTTTTCGATTCAGCTGCCGCTCACATTGTCGATCATTTCTGTGTTGCTCGTTCAAATCGCCGAGGAAACGTACGCGATTCCGCTGTCATCGATCATTGAGACGGCGCTGGTGAAAAAGGAAGAGATTTTTTCCGCCCACAACCAGCCGGTCATCGATTTTCGCGGCAAAATCGTGCCGCTCGTCCGCCTGAAAGACGTCTTCGCTGTTCCTGGAGCAGCCGATGACGGAGATGCGGTGGCGGTCGTGATCGTCCGGAAAGGGGAAAAACTGGCGGCGCTGGCGGTCGACTCGTTTATCGGGCAGCAAGAAGTCGTGTTGAAATCGCTTGGAAACTATTTATCTTCCGTTTTTGCCATCTCGGGGGCGACGATTTTAGGAGACGGCCGAGTGGCGCTGATTATCGACTGCAACGCGCTCGTGAAGTAGGGGACGGCCGTGTCGGTGCGAGGGAGACTATAGTGTTGATCTGCCGTTTTCAGTGGCATGTCGAAAAAAAGGGGAGGATTGGATGACGGCCAGTGTGCAAGCAGACTGGAAAGTGATTGCGTTTCGCCTGAAAGATGAAGAATATGCTCTGCCGGTGCAGCATGTCCGTTCCATCGAGAAAATGCAGCCGATCACGCGCGTGCCGGGGACAGCCCATTATGTAAAAGGGGTCATCAACTTGCGCGGTGTTGTGACGCCGATCATCGATTTGCGCGAGCGGTTTGGATTTGCCCCCGAACCATATGGGGAGCAGACGCGGATCATTATCGCCGCTCTTGAAGATATGGAAGTCGGGCTTATCGTCGATGCTGCGAATGATGTCCTTGATCTGCCGACGGAAAGCATCGAACCGCCGCCAGAGGCCATTGGCTCCGTTGAGGCAAGTTACATCGACGGCGTGGCGAAAGTGGAGAATCGGCTCCTCATTTTGCTCGATTTGGCGAAAGTGCTCGACCGATAACCTGTAGAGAGGAGCGTTGACATTGGACGATATTCGCAACTTGACGGGGATGCATATTGACATTTTGCGCGAAATCGGCAACATTGGCGCCGGCAACGCGGCGACGGCTTTGTCGACGTTGCTGAACAAGAAAATTGAAATGGCGGTGCCGCGCGTTCAAATTGCGACGTTTGCCGAAATGATGGAATCAATCGGTGGACCGGAACAAGTAGTGGCGTGCGTCTATTTGCGCATCGAAGGAGAAGCGCCGGGAAACATGTTTTTCGTGCTGCCGCCGGAACAGGCTGAGCGGTTTGTCCGCCGGATGATTGGCGATGACTCATTTTCGTTTCAAGGAGAAGCCCATGAGCTTGGCTGCTCGGCGCTTCAGGAGCTCGGCAATATTTTAGCCGGTTCGTATTTGTCGGCATTGGCTGACTTTACGCGGCTCAACTTGCACCCGTCTGTGCCGGCATTGGCCATTGACATGATCGGAGCTGTGCTGTCGTTTGGGTTGCTTGAGCTGTCGCGCGTTGGCGATTACGCCATTTTGATTGACACAGCCATTTACGATGAACGGCGCCCGGACGAAAGCATCAACGGCCATTTCTTTCTTCTGCCTGACCCCGAGTCGTTTTCCACTATCTTTCGAGCACTAGGTGTGGATGGTCTATGAGCACAGCGCAGGCTGTCAAAATCGGCATTGCGGAAATGGAGGTCGTCATAGCGCCGAATGTCATCCGCACATGCGGGCTTGGGTCGTGCGTCGGCGTCGTCATTTACGATGCAGGCAAGGCGGTTGCCGGCATGGCGCATGTCATGCTTCCGCATTCCTCGATGGCGCGCGGCGGAGTCATCAATGCGGCTAAATACGCTGATACGGCGGTCGAGGCGCTCGTTCAGCTTGTCATTGCCGCTGGCGGGCGGAAAGGGATGCTGAAAGCGAAGCTGGCCGGCGGGGCGCAAATGTTTTCGTTTTCGACAGTTGGCGGCGATATGATGCGCATTGGCGCGCGCAATGTGGAGGAAGTGAAAAAGCAGCTCGAGCGGCTTCACATTCCGGTCGTCGCCGAAGATGTCGGGGGCCATAGCGGCCGCACGATCGAATTTAATCCGCAGACGGGCGTGCTCTCCATCCGCACCGCCGCTCAAGAAATCAAGGAAATATGACCGGGATGCGCCGTTTCCGCAAGGCAAGGGGGAGAATAATGGGAAGCGCGCTAAAAGGAGAAGAACGGAAATATTGGGATGAATGGATCCATGGCCGCGACCGTCGCGCGGCCGAGGAGCTGGTGCAGCGCTATATGCCGCTTGTTTTCTACCACGTGCAGCGGCTTTCGGCGACGCTGCCGAGCTCCGTGCCGAAGGATGAGCTCGTCAGCCTTGGACTCGTCGGCTTATACGATGCGTTGGAGAAATTTGATCCATCGCGTGATTTGAAGTTCGACACGTACGCCTCGTTCCGCATCCGCGGCGCCATCTTAGACGGTTTGCGCAAAGAAGACTGGCTGCCGCGCAGCATGCGCGATAAGGCAAAAAAAATTGAGGAAGCGATCGAGCGGCTTGAACAGCGGCACATGCGATCGGTGACGGCGAAAGAGATCGCCGCTGAGCTCGGGATGACGGAAGAGGAAGTGCAGGCGGCGGCGAGTGAAACGTTTTTTTCCCATTGGCTGCCGCTCGGGCAGACGACCGTCGACGAAGATGAAGGACTGTTGGCGGTTCGCGACGACCGCGCTCCGCTTCCCGAGGAGCAAATCGTTAAGCAGGAAATGATCGAAAAGCTGGCTGAAGCCATCGGACAGCTGAATGAAAAAGAGCAGCTCGTCATCAGTTTGTTTTATAAAGAGGAGCTGACGTTTACAGAAATCGGGAGCCTTTTGCATTTGTCGACATCAAGAATTTCGCAAATTCATGCGAAAGCGCTTTGGAAACTGCGCCGCTTTTTTGAAAAAGAGCCATGAGGGGAGAGAAAACGCGATGGACATCCAGCTTCCAGCGTTGCAAAGCGTCATGCCGAAAGCGCCCGACGCGGAAAGGCTTCAAGCCTCGACGCAACAACACTCCTATGCAGTGCAGGCGCAAATGGCAACTGCCGGCCAAAAGCGGGCGGAGCGTGCGCGCCATCGGGTGACGGATAAACGAACGAGCGCCCGTCTTGAGCAGGAGGCGTCCCGTTTTGGAGGACACCCTTATAAAGGAAAAACGATCGACATTCAAGGATAGTGAACATCATGATGGCATTTTGGCTAACGATCAGTTTGCTGCTGCACGCCTTGTCGTTTTGGTTGATCATTGTGCTTTTCCTTCGCCTGTCGCGGCTTGGCGAGGCGGAGAGGCGGGCCGAGGAGCTCGAGGAAGCCATGACCGCTTATCTCGCTGCTTGGAAGGAAGAAAACGAGCGATTTTTGGCTGAACTTGACTCGTTGCTTGGCAGCGGCGCGGCTCCATTCGTTTCTGCACCGGAAACGAACGATGCGCCCAGTGTGCAACGGGGCGCGAACGGGAAAGAGACGGCGTCCATGCTGGGGGCAGGAGGCGGTGAAATCGGAGCGGGGTTCGAAAAGCGAACAGCGGAAGCAAAAAAGGAGGAAAACGAGCCGGCGGAGCGGGGAGAAACCGAAAAACGCACAGAAACAAGCCGCCCAAGCGCCGCTCCGGGCTATTTCCCAGACATCGGAACGGTCAAGGATGTGCTCGAACTTTCACTCACCCGACCAGCGGACGCGAGTGAGCTTGCTCGCCGCCTATATGCGGAAGGGGCGACGGTCGAGGAAATTGCCAAACAGCTCGGCAAAGGGAAAACAGAAGTCGAGCTATGGCTCAAATTTGCGCAAAAAACGAATCAATAGGCGAATAACAGCTTGATTTGCCGCTTGCAGTTGTGATATATTTTTTCATGGTGTGAATACACACGCCTGGTGATTTCAGCAACGGTGCTGGCAACGCCAGTCTTGCTGAAAGATGAGGCAGGCGGAGGACCAAAAACCACTAAGGAAACAGGAGGAGCATACATGTCAGTTATTTCGATGAAACAACTGCTTGAAGCTGGCGTCCACTTTGGACATCAGACGCGCCGTTGGAATCCGAAGATGAAAAAATACATTTTCACGGAGCGCAACGGCATCTATATCATCGACTTGCAAAAAACGGTGAAAAAAGTCGAGGAAGCATACAACTTCGTCCGCGAATTGGCGGCGAATGGCGGCAAAATTTTGTTCGTCGGCACGAAAAAACAAGCGCAAGAGTCGGTGAAGGAAGAAGCGGAACGCTGCGGCATGTTTTATGTCAACCAACGCTGGCTCGGCGGCACGCTGACGAACTTCGCTACGATCCAAAAGCGGATCAAACGGCTGCGTGAAATTGAAAAAATGGAAGAAGATGGAATATTTGACGTTCTGCCGAAAAAAGAAGTCATTCGCTTGAAAAAAGAAAAAGAGCGTCTTGAGAAGTTTTTGGGCGGCATCAAAGACATGAAAGAGCTGCCAGATGCGTTGTTTGTCATTGACCCGCGCAAAGAGCGGATCGCGGTGGCGGAAGCGCGCAAGCTGAACATCCCGATCATCGGCATCGTCGACACGAACTGCGATCCGGATGAAATTGACTATGTCATTCCGGCCAACGACGACGCCATCCGCGCTGTTAAGCTGTTGACTTCGAAAATCGCCGACGCCGTGCTTGAGGCGAAACAAGGCGAAGAAGCGGCCGTCGCAGCAGAGTAACGATGCACAAGAAAGGTGATAAGAGGGGAAAGCCTTTTATCACCTTTTTTTGAGACAGAAATGAGCAACTTTTGGCTATACTAACGAATAAGGGCAAAACGGGAAGCCGCTGCCGGCACCGATACATATACGGGACAATGAGAAGGAGGATTTTTTTATGGCGATTACAGCACAAATGGTGAAAGAACTGCGCGAAAAAACAGGCGCAGGCATGATGGACTGCAAAAAGGCGCTCACCGAAACAAATGGTGACATGGAGAAAGCGATCGACTGGCTGCGCGAAAAAGGAATTGCCAAAGCGGCGAAAAAAGCGGACCGCATCGCGGCCGAAGGGATGGCGTACATTGCGGTGGAAGGCAATACCGCCGTCATTTTGGAAGTGAACTCGGAGACGGACTTCGTTGCGAAAAACGAAGCATTCCAAACGCTTGTCAAAGAGCTGGCCGCCCACTTGCTGAAACAAAAGCCGGCTTCGCTTGATGAAGCGCTCGGTCAAACGATGGACAACGGCTCGACCGTCCAAGACTACATCAACGAAGCGATCGCCAAAATTGGTGAAAAAATTACGCTTCGCCGCTTTGCCGTCGTCAATAAAGCGGACGGCGAAACGTTCGGTGCGTACTTGCACATGGGCGGGCGCATCGGCGTATTAACGTTATTAGCCGGCAATGCGAGCGAAGACGTCGCCAAAGATGTCGCCATGCACATTGCCGCACTTCATCCGAAATACGTCTCGCGCGACGACGTGCCGCAGGAAGAGATTGCGCATGAGCGTGAAGTGTTGAAGCAGCAAGCCTTAAACGAAGGCAAGCCGGAGAAAATCGTTGAAAAAATGGTCGAAGGCCGGCTGAACAAGTTTTACGAAGACGTCTGCCTGCTCGAGCAAGCGTTCGTGAAAAACCCGGATGTGACGGTGCGCCAATACGTCGAATCGAACGGAGCAACAGTCAAGCAGTTCATCCGTTACGAAGTCGGCGAAGGGCTCGAAAAACGCCAAGACAATTTTGCAGAAGAAGTCATGAGCCAAGTCAGAAAACAATGACGGACCGCAACAGGGAACACGCGCGTGTTCCCTGTTTTTCAAAGTGATTCGCATCATGGAGGTTGGACATGGAACAGCCAAAATACAAACGCGTCGTGTTAAAGTTGAGCGGGGAAGCGCTCGCTGGAAAGCAAGGGTTTGGCATTCAACCGGCGGTCATTCAGTCGATCGCCAAACAAGTGAAAGAAGTTGTTGAACTGGGCGTCGAGGTCGCCATCGTCGTCGGCGGCGGCAACATTTGGCGTGGAAAAACGGGAAGCGAAATGGGCATGGACCGGGCGACGGCTGATTACATGGGCATGTTGGCGACGGTGATGAACGCCCTCGCTTTGCAGGACAGCCTTGAGCAGCTCGGCGTGGAAACGCGGGTGCAAACATCGATTGAAATGCGGCAAGTGGCCGAACCGTACATTCGCCGCCGGGCGATTCGCCATCTTGAGAAAAAACGAGTTGTCATTTTCGCCGCCGGCACAGGCAACCCGTACTTTTCGACCGATACGACCGCGGCGCTCAGGGCGGCGGAAATCGAGGCGGACGTCATTTTAATGGCGAAAAACAACGTCGATGGCGTCTACAGCGCCGACCCGAACGTCGACGCCAATGCGGTCAAATACGATGAGCTGTCGTACTTGGACGTCATCAAGCAAGGGCTCGGCGTCATGGATTCGACTGCTTCCTCGCTTTGCATGGACAACAACATTCCGCTCATCGTCTTCTCGATTATGGAAGAAGGCAATATTAAACGCGCTGTGTTAGGTGAAAACATCGGAACGATCGTAAGGGGGAAATAACGATGGCAAAGCAAGTGATCCAACAGGCGAAAGAAAAGATGGATAAAGCGGTGCAAGCGTTCACCCGCGAGCTGGCAAGCATTCGCGCCGGGCGGGCGAACGCAGGGCTGCTTGAGAAAGTAACCGTTGACTATTACGGCGTGCCGACGCCAATCAACCAACTGGCCTCCATCAGCGTGCCGGAAGCGCGGCTGCTTGTCATTCAGCCGTACGACAAATCGGCCATTAAAGAAATGGAAAAAGCGATTTTAGCATCGGATTTAGGGCTGACGCCATCGAATGATGGATCAGTCATTCGTCTTGTCATTCCGCCGCTCACCGAGGAACGGCGCCGCGAGCTCGCGAAGCTTGTCAAAAAGTATTCAGAAGACGCGAAAGTCGCGGTGCGCAACATCCGCCGCGATGCGAACGATGAATTGAAAAAACTCGAGAAAAACGGCGAAATTACGGAAGATGAGCTCCGCAGCTACACGGACGAAGTGCAAAAGCTGACCGATGACCACATCGCCAAAATTGACGCCATCACAAAAGAAAAAGAAAAAGAAGTGATGGAAGTATAGGCAAAACCATGCAAACCCTCTATGTTGATGGAGGGTTTTTTTGCTATAATGGAAAGGCAAAACACGATCCCGGAGGACTCGTATGTTCAATAAAATGCGAAAAACAAAAGAGAAAGACGTCCCGGTGACGAAAGAAGAGGTGCTCAGGCATCCGATGCCGAACCACGTCGCCATCATTATGGACGGAAACGGGAGATGGGCGAAAAAGCGGGCGCTGCCAAGGGCGGCCGGCCATTACGAAGGCATGCAAGTTGTGCGCAAAATCACTCGTTTTGCGAATGAGCTGGGGATTCAGATTTTGTCGCTTTACGCGTTTTCGACAGAAAACTGGAAACGTCCGAAAAGTGAAGTCGATTATTTGATGAAGCTGCCGGAACAGTTTTTGACGACGTTTCTTCCCGAGCTCGTCGCCGAAAATGTCAAAGTCCAAGTGATCGGTCATGCGGAGGCGCTGCCTGATCATACGCGCCGGGCGGTCGAGAAAGCCGTGAAGGAAACAAGCGGCAACACCGGCCTTGTGTTAAACTTTGCCCTTAATTATGGAAGCCGGGCGGAAATCACTGCCGCCGTAAAGCAGATCGCCAAAGACGTTGAACGCGGGATGCTCGCGCCGGAAGACATCACCGAGCCGCTCATTTCCTCGTACTTGATGACGAGCGGGCTCGCTGACCCTGACTTGCTCATCCGTACGAGCGGGGAGATTCGCTTGAGCAATTTCATGCTTTGGCAGTTGGCGTATACGGAACTTTGGTTTACGGATGTCTTATGGCCGGATTTTACGGAGCAACATTTCTTAGAGGCGATTGCCGCTTACCAGCGGCGCGACCGCCGATTTGGAGGAGTGTCAGCGCGATGAAGCAGCGAATCATCACCGGAGTCATAGCGGCGGCGCTCTTTTTGCCGATTGTTATTTTTGGCGGATTTCCGTTTATAATAGTAACATATATATTGGCCACGATTGGGCTGTTTGAATTGTTGCGGATGAAAGGGATGCACCCGTTGTCGTTTGTCGGGGCGGCTGGATTGATCGCCCTTTGGCTGTTGCTCGTTCCCGCCCGTTACGGCGGCGAGTGGTTGGCGTCTGGGACCGCCAAATTTGGCGTGCTCGCCGCTTTGGCTTTTTTGCTGCTTGTCGGCACAGTCGTGACGAAAAATGCGCTCTCGTTCGATGAGGCGGCGTTTGTCGTTTTGGCGGTCGTCTATGTCGGCGTAGGGTTTTTCTGTTTCGGCGCTGTTCGTTTGGTTGGGTTCGTGTACTTCGTTTATGCCTTGTTTGTCATTTGGGCGACTGACATTGGGGCGTATTTCTTTGGCCGCGCGTTTGGCCGGCGCAAGCTATGGCCGGAGATCAGCCCAAAAAAAACGGTGGAAGGCGCCATCGGCGGCATCGCTTCAGCGGCTGTTGTCGCCGCGATTTACGAGTGGGCGGCGGCGCCGTTTGGCAGTTTGGCGGCCGCGCTTGGCGTCGCGTTGCTGCTGTCGGCGTTCGGTCAGCTCGGCGATTTGATCGAATCGGCATTTAAGCGCCATTACGGCGTCAAAGATTCCGGGGCGATTTTGCCGGGACATGGCGGCATTTTAGATCGGTTTGACAGCTTGCTGTTCGTGCTGCCGATATTGTACATATTGCTTGAAATCGCACGATAAGCGGGTGAGGAGTGAAACGATTGAAATATATTAGTATATTAGGGGCGAGCGGATCGATCGGCACACAGACGCTCGATGTCATCCGCGCCCATCCGGACGAATTCCGCTTGGCCGCCGCATCGGTCGGGAAAAATATCGAGGCGGCGAGGCGGCTGATCGCTGAATTTTCCCCAAGTCTTGTCGCCGTCGCTGACCGTGATGCGTATGAAGTTCTTTATCACGAGTACCGCGGGCGGACGACGATCGTGTACGGAGAGGAAGGATTGATTGAAGCAGCCGTTTGCCCACAAGCCGATGTTGTCGTCACCGCTGTCGTCGGCAGCGTCGGCCTTGTGCCGACGCTGAAGGCGATTGAAGCGGGAAAAGCGATCGCCCTCGCCAACAAAGAGACGCTCGTTGTCGCCGGACATCTCGTCATGGCTGCAGCCAAGCGGCGCGGCGTGCCGCTGTTGCCAGTTGACAGTGAACATTCCGCCATTTTTCAATGTCTGCAAGGGGAAAGGATGGAACAAGTTGACAAACTCATTCTGACCGCATCCGGCGGCAGCTTCCGCGACAAGACGCGCCGAGAGCTCGCTCATGTGACGGTTGAGGAGGCGCTCCGCCATCCGAACTGGTCGATGGGGGCAAAAATTACGATTGATTCGGCGACCATGATGAATAAAGGATTTGAGGTCATTGAGGCTCATTGGCTGTTCGGGCTGCCGTATGAGCGAATTGAGGTTGTTTTGCATCGAGAAAGCATCATCCATTCGCTCGTTCAGTTCCGTGACACAAGTGTATTGGCGCAGCTTGGAACGCCGGATATGCGCGTTCCGATCCAATACGCGCTTGCGTATCCAAAGCGGTTGCCGCTCCCATCCGCCAAGCCGCTTGATTTAATCTCGCTTGGGGCGCTCCATTTCGCCCCGGTTGATTTCGACCGCTATCGCTGTTTGCGTCTCGCCTATGAGGCTGGCAAGCGCGGCGGCTCGCTGCCGACGGTGTTGAATGCGGCCAATGAGGAGGCGGTGGCGGCGTTTTTAGCCGGGCGCATTCCATTTTTGGCCATCGAGGAGTGGATTGAACGCGCGCTCGAGCGCCATCGGCCAGTGAGCGATCCGCAGCTTGAGGACATTCGTGAAATCGATGCGGACGCGCGCGCCTACGTCCGCTCACTACTATCATAAAGGTGGTTGAAACGTTGGAATCGATCATTTCATTTATCGTCGTCTTTGGTGCCCTCGTCTTTTTTCACGAGCTCGGCCACTTGCTGCTAGCAAAACGGGCCGGCATTTTGTGCCGCGAATTTGCCATCGGCTTCGGACCGAAAGTGTTTTCGTTCAAGAAAAACGAAACGGTGTACACGATCCGCCTGCTCCCGCTTGGCGGCTTCGTCCGCATGGCCGGTGAAGACCCGGAGACGATTGAATTGAAGCGTGGGCAAGTCGTCGGTCTTTTGCTTGATGAGAGCGGCCAAGTGGAAAAAATCGTCCTCAACCATAAGGACGATTATCCGAATATCCGCGTAGTGGAAGTGGAAGAGGCCGATTTAGAGCATGGCATGTATGTGACCGGCTATACGGACGGCGAGCGGTTCGAGCGGTTTACGGTCAAGGAGCCGGCGTTTTTCGTCGTCGACCGCCAAGAGATTCAAATTGCTCCGTACCATCGNCAATTTGCGGCAAAAACGCTCGGGCAGCGAACGATGACGATTTTGGCCGGACCGCTCGCCAACTTTCTCTTGTCGCTCGTTGTGTTTATCATCATCGGTCTTTTGCAAGGCTATCCGGTCGACAAGCCGGTGATCGGCGAGCTGACGCCGGAAGGAGCGGCGCGCGCCGCCGGCTTGAAGCAAGGGGATGAAGTGATCGCCATTAACGGCGAACGGATGGAAACATGGACGGAAATCGTCAACACGATTCGCGCCCATCCGGGAGAACCGCTTCAGTTTCAAATTGAGCGGAATGGGAAAAAACGGAGTGTGACGGTCACTCCGGAGGCGAAAACGGTGCAAGGGGAGACGATCGGCTTGATCGGCGTCTATCAGCCGATGGAAAAATCGGTGTTGGGCTCGATCAAGCAAGGGCTGGTTGAGACGTATTACTGGACGCGGGAAATTGTAACGGGGCTCGGCCAATTGATCACCGGCCAGTTTCAGCTTGACATGCTGTCCGGACCGGTCGGCATCGCCGTATCGACCGGCAAAGTGGCTGAGTCTGGGATCTACTACTTGATGAAATGGGGCGCGATTTTAAGCATCAACCTGGGGATTGTCAACTTGTTGCCATTGCCGGCGCTAGACGGCGGGCGGCTCCTCTTTTTCGCCATTGAAGCGGTGCGCGGCAAGCCGGTCGACCGGCAAAAAGAAGGAATGGTTCATTTTATCGGCTTTGCCTTGCTTATGTTGCTTATGCTTGTGGTGACATGGAATGACATTCAAAAATTTTTCCTATAGAGAGAAAACGAGGTGGCTAATGGATGAGACAAAGTCAAGCATTTATTCCGACGTTGCGTGAAGTGCCGGCGGATGCGGAAGTGAAAAGCCATCAGCTCCTGCTCCGGGCCGGCTTCATTCGTCAAAGCGCAAGCGGCGTCTATACGTTTTTGCCTCTTGGGCAGCGTGTTTTGCAAAAAGTGGAAGCCATCATTCGCGAGGAAATGAACCGGATTGGAGCGATGGAGCTCTTCATGCCGGCCTTGCAGCCAGCTGAGCTTTGGCAGCAGTCCGGCCGCTGGTACTCGTACGGGCCGGAGCTGATGCGCTTAAAAGACCGGCACGAGCGCGATTTCGCCCTCGGGCCGACGCATGAGGAAATGATCACGGCGATCGTCCGCGACGAGGTGAAAACGTACAAGCGGCTGCCGCTTGTCTTGTATCAAATCCAAACGAAATTCCGTGATGAAAAGCGTCCGCGTTTTGGGCTGTTGCGCGGCCGCGAGTTCATGATGAAAGACGCCTACTCGTTCCATACGTCGAAAGAAAGTTTGGATGAAACGTACAACAACATGTATGAGGCGTATGCGAACATTTTCCGCCGCTGCGGATTGAACTTCCGCGCCGTCATCGCCGACTCGGGGGCGATTGGCGGCAAAGATACGCATGAGTTTATGGTGCTCTCGGACATCGGCGAAGATACGATCGCCTACTCCGATGCGTCTGACTATGCCGCCAACATCGAGATGGCGCCGGTCGTGGCGACGTACGAAAAAAGCGATGAGCCGCCAGCCGAATTGAAAAAAGTGGCGACGCCGGGGCAAAAAACGATCGCTGAAGTCGCTTCGCACTTACAAATATCGCCGGAGCGCTGCATCAAATCGCTTTTGTTCAATGTGGACGGCCGCTATGTGCTCGTTCTCGTCCGCGGCGATCATGAAGCGAACGAGGTGAAGGTGAAAAACGTGCTCGACGCGACGGTCGTCGAATTGGCGACGCCGGAAGAAACGGAGCGGGTGATGAACGCTCCAATTGGTTCGCTCGGCCCGATCGGCGTCAGCGAAGACGTCACTGTGATCGCGGACCATGCTGTCGCCGCCATCGTCAACGGCGTTTGCGGCGCGAACGAGGAAGGATACCATTACATCGGAGTCAACCCGGGCCGCGATTTTGCCGTCAGTCAATACGCCGATTTGCGCTTCGTAAAAGAAGGCGACCCGTCTCCAGATGGCAAAGGGACGATCCGCTTTGCCCGCGGCATTGAAGTCGGGCATGTGTTTAAGCTGGGGACAAAATACAGCGAAGCGATGAACGCCGTCTATTTGGATGAAAACGGCCAAACGCAGACGATGATCATGGGTTGCTACGGCATCGGCGTATCAAGATTGGTGGCCGCAATCGCCGAACAGTTTGCTGACGAACACGGGCTTGTGTGGCCGGCTTCGGTCGCACCGTTTCACATCCATTTGCTTACAGCGAACGCAAAAAGCGATGAACAGCGCGCGTTGGCGGAAGAGTGGTATGAAAAGCTCGGACAGGCTGGGTTTGAAGTGTTGTATGACGACCGCCCCGAACGGGCTGGAGTGAAGTTTGCCGACAGCGATTTGATCGGCATTCCGCTCCGCGTCACCGTCGGCAAGCGAGCGGGCGAAGGCGTTGTGGAAGTAAAAGTGCGGAAAACAGGCGAGACGTTCGATGTGCCGGTCAGCGAGCTTGTCGACACTGCGCACCGTCTCCTTCAATCATGAGTGCCGGCGCTGGCGAAAAAGAATTCTGTCTTTTTCGCCGGCGCTTTTGTTATGGTATGATATAGAAAGAGAATGATGTTGAGAGGGGAACAAACGGACGTCATGGTGACAAAAGAGCAAAAAGAGCGGTTTCTCATCCTGCTTGAGCAGCTGAAGATGACGTCGGACGAATGGATGCCGCATTTTCGTGAGGCAGCCATTCGCAAAGTCGTGATCGATAAAGAGGAGAAAAGCTGGCATTTTTATTTTCAGTTCGACAATGTGCTGCCGGTTCATGTATACAAAACGTTTGCCGATCGGCTGCAGACGGCGTTCCGCCATATCGCCGCCGTCCGCCATACGATGGAGGTCGAAGCGCCGCGCGTAACTGAGGCGGATGTGCAGGCGTATTGGCCGCTTTGCCTTGCCGAGCTGCAAGAAGGCATGTCGCCGCTTGTCGATTGGCTCAGCCGGCAGACGCCCGAGCTGAAAGGAAACAAGCTGCTTGTCGTTGCCCGCCATGAAGCGGAAGCGCTGGCGATCAAACGGCGGTTCGCCAAAAAAATCGCTGATGTGTACGCTTCGTTTGGGTTTCCCCCCCTTCAGCTTGACGTCAGCGTCGAGCCGTCCAAGCAAGAAATGGAACAGTTTTTGGCGCAAAAACAGCAAGAGGACGAAGAGCGAGCGCTTGCTGTACTGACCGATTTAGCGAGGGAAGAAGAAAAGGCCGCGTCTGCGCCGCCGTCCGGTCCGCTTGTCATCGGCTATCCGATCCGCGACGAGGAGCCGGTGCGGCGGCTTGAAACGATCGTCGAAGAAGAACGGCGCGTCGTTGTGCAAGGCTATGTATTTGACGCCGAAGTGAGCGAATTAAAAAGCGGCCGCACGCTGTTGACCATGAAAATCACAGATTACACGAACTCGATTTTAGTCAAAATGTTCTCGCGCGACAAAGAGGACGCCGAGCTCATGAGCGGCGTCAAAAAAGGCATGTGGGTGAAAGTGCGCGGCAGCGTGCAAAACGATACGTTCGTCCGTGATTTGGTCATCATCGCCAACGATTTGAACGAAATCGCCGCAAACGAACGGCAAGATACGGCGCCGGAAGGGGAAAAGAGGGTCGAGCTCCATTTGCATACCCCGATGAGCCAAATGGACGCGGTCACCTCGGTGACAAAACTCATTGAGCAAGCGAAAAAATGGGGGCATCCGGCGATCGCCGTCACCGACCATGCCGTTGTTCAGTCGTTTCCGGAGGCCTACAGCGCGGCGAAAAAACACGGCATGAAGGTCATTTACGGCCTTGAGGCGAACATCGTCGACGATGGCGTGCCGATCGCCTACAATGAAACGCACCGCCGTCTTTCGGAGGAAACGTACGTCGTCTTTGACGTCGAGACGACGGGCCTGTCGGCTGTGTACAATACGATCATTGAGCTGGCGGCGGTGAAAGTGAAAGACGGCGAGATCATCGACCGGTTCATGTCGTTTGCCAACCCTGGACATCCGTTGTCAGTGACAACGATGGAGCTGACTGGGATCACCGATGAGATGGTGAAAGGCGCCCCGAAGCCGGACGAGGTGCTAGCCCGTTTTGTTGACTGGGCCGGCGATGCGACGCTTGTTGCCCACAACGCCAGCTTTGACATCGGTTTTTTAAACGCGGGCCTCGCTCGCATGGGGCGCGGCAAAATCGCGAATCCAGTCATCGATACGCTCGAGCTGGCCCGTTTTTTATACCCGGATTTGAAAAACCATCGGCTCAATACATTGTGCAAAAAATTTGACATTGAATTGACGCAGCATCACCGCGCCATCTACGACGCGGAGGCGACCGGGCATTTGCTTATGCGGCTGTTGAAGGAAGCGGAAGAGCGCGGCATACTGTTTCATGACGAATTAAACAGCCGCACGCACAGCGAAGCGTCCTATCGGCTTGCGCGCCCGTTCCATGTGACGCTGTTGGCGCAAAACGAGACTGGATTGAAAAATTTGTTCAAGCTTGTGTCATTGTCGCACATTCAATATTTTCACCGTGTGCCGCGCATCCCGCGCTCCGTGCTCGTCAAGCACCGCGACGGCCTGCTTGTCGGCTCGGGCTGCGACAAAGGAGAGCTGTTTGACAACTTGATCCAAAAGGCGCCGGAAGAAGTCGAAGACATCGCCCGTTTTTACGATTTTCTTGAAGTGCATCCGCCGGACGTGTACAAGCCGCTCATCGAGATGGATTATGTGAAAGACGAAGAGATGATCAAAAACATCATCCGCAGCATCGTCGCCCTTGGTGAGAAGCTTGACATCCCGGTTGTCGCCACTGGCAACGTCCATTACTTGAACCCAGAAGATAAAATTTACCGGAAAATCTTAATCCATTCGCAAGGCGGGGCGAATCCGCTCAACCGCCATGAACTGCCGGATGTATATTTCCGTACGACGAATGAAATGCTTGACTGCTTCTCGTTTTTAGGGCCGGAAAAAGCGAAGGAAATCGTCGTTGACAACACGCAAAAAATCGCTTCGTTAATCGGCGATGTCAAGCCGATCAAAGATGAGCTGTATACGCCGCGCATCGAAGGGGCGGACGAGGAAATCAGGGAAATGAGCTACCGGCGGGCGAAGGAAATTTACGGCGACCCGTTGCCGAAACTTGTTGAAGAGCGGCTTGAGAAGGAGCTAAAAAGCATCATCGGCCATGGCTTTGCCGTCATTTATTTGATCTCGCACAAGCTTGTGAAAAAATCGCTCGATGACGGCTACCTTGTCGGGTCGCGCGGATCGGTCGGCTCGTCGTTTGTCGCGACGATGACGGAAATCACCGAGGTCAATCCGCTGCCGCCGCATTACGTTTGCCCAAACTGCAAGCATTCGGAGTTCTTTAACGACGGTTCAGTCGGCTCAGGGTTTGATTTGCCGGATAAAAACTGCCCGCGATGTGGAACGAAATACAAGAAAGACGGGCACGACATCCCGTTTGAGACGTTTCTCGGCTTTAAAGGGGACAAAGTGCCGGATATCGACTTGAACTTTTCCGGCGAATACCAGCCGCGCGCCCACAACTATACGAAAGTGCTGTTTGGCGAAGACAACGTCTACCGCGCCGGGACGATTGGCACGGTCGCTGACAAAACGGCGTACGGATTTGTCAAAGCGTATGCGAGCGACCATAACTTAGAGCTGCGCGGCGCGGAAATCGACCGGCTCGCGGCTGGCTGCACCGGGGTGAAGCGGACGACCGGACAGCATCCGGGCGGCATCATCGTCGTCCCTGATTATATGGAAATTTACGATTTTACGCCGATTCAATATCCGGCCGATGACACGTCCTCTGAATGGCGGACGACCCATTTCGACTTCCATTCGATCCACGACAATTTGTTGAAGCTCGATATTCTCGGGCACGACGATCCGACGGTCATTCGCATGCTGCAAGATTTAAGCGGCATCGATCCGAAAACGATCCCGACCGACGACCCGGATGTGATGGGCATTTTCAGCAGCACCGAGCCGCTTGGCGTTACGCCGGAGCAAATCATGTGCAATGTCGGCACGATCGGCATTCCGGAGTTTGGCACGCGCTTCGTTCGACAAATGTTGGAAGAGACAAGGCCAAAAACGTTTTCCGAACTCGTGCAAATTTCCGGNTTGTCGCACGGCACCGATGTGTGGCTCGGCAACGCGCAAGAGCTCATTCAAAACGGCACGTGTACGTTATCGGAAGTCATCGGCTGCCGCGACGACATTATGGTCTATTTGATTTACCGCGGGCTCGAGCCGTCGCTCGCTTTTAAAATCATGGAATCCGTGCGCAAAGGAAAAGGCTTAACGCCGGAGTTTGAAGCAGAAATGCGCAAACATGACGTGCCGGAGTGGTACATCGATTCATGCAAAAAAATCAAGTACATGTTCCCGAAAGCGCACGCCGCCGCCTACGTGTTAATGGCGGTGCGCATCGCCTACTTTAAGGTGCACCATCCGCTTTTGTATTACGCGTCGTACTTTACGGTGCGGGCGGAGGACTTTGACCTTGACGCCATGATCAAAGGATCAGCCGCCATTCGCAAGCGGATTGAGGAAATCAACGCCAAAGGCATTCAGGCGACGGCGAAAGAAAAAAGCTTGCTCACGGTTCTTGAGGTGGCCTTAGAGATGTGCGAGCGCGGCTTTTCCTTTAAAAATATCGATTTGTACCGCTCGCAGGCGACGGAATTCGTCATTGACGGCAATTCTCTCATTCCGCCGTTCAACGCCATTCCGGGGCTTGGGACGAACGTGGCGCAGGCGATCGTGCGCGCTCGCGAGGAAGGTGAGTTTTTGTCGAAGGAGGATTTGCAACAGCGCGGCAAATTGTCGAAAACGCTGCTCGAGTATCTAGAAAGCCGCGGCTGCCTTGACTCGCTTCCAGACCATAACCAGCTGTCGCTGTTTTAGTGGAAACGCCGCCGCTGAAGGAAGCGGACAGCGCTCTTTCGCCCGAGCGGCAGTTTCCCGTTGCAATATATTTCCCAATGTGTTATAGTTTTAGTGGAATTGGCAAAGATAATGGCAAGCAGAGAGTGGGGAAACCCACTCTTTCGTCTTGAATGGGCACCCGTCTCTCGTTCATTCCCCGCCTTGTGCAGGGGATTTTCTCATTATGCCACGCATGCACGTTTGCTCGGTAAGGAGGAACACAATGAGCAAAAAGGTGACAGAAACGGTCGAACAACTCGTCACACCGATTTTGGACGAAATGGGGCTTGAACTCGTCGATATTGAATATGTGAAGGAAGGGAAAAATTGGTTTTTGCGCGTCTTCATTGACTCTGACGATGGCGTCGATATTGAACAATGCGGTGCTGTCAGCGAAAAATTGAGCGAAAAGCTGGATGAAGTCGATCCGATTCCGCATAACTATTTTTTGGAAGTATCATCGCCCGGAGCAGAGCGGCCGCTGAAAAAGGCAAAAGATTTTGCCAAGGCCATTGGGAAAAATGTATATATCAAAACGTATGAGCCCATTGAAGGAGAAAAGCAGTTTGAAGGCGAACTAACCGCTTTTGACGGAACGACCGTGACGCTGTTGGTCAAAGACCGCGGACGGCAAAAAACGGTCGCCATTCCGTATGAAAAAGTGGCAAGCGCCCGATTAGCCGTCATTTTCTTCTAATCGCAAAAGGGGGATTTTTGTTGCATGAACACGCAATTGCTTGAGGCGTTAGCCGATCTGATGCGGGAAAAAGGCATCAGCAAAGAAGTCGTGATGGAAGCGATCGAAGCGGCGATCGTTTCAGCGTATAAACGCAATTTCGGCCAGGCGCAAAACGTGCGCGTCGATCTCAATATGGACACCGGCACGATCCGCGTGTTCGCGCGCAAAGATGTCGTCGAAGAGGTGGCCGATCCGCGCCTTGAAATTTCACTTGAGGACGCGCAGCGGATCAATCCGAATTATCAAATCGGCGACGTCGTCGAGCTCGAAGTGACGCCGCGCGATTTCGGGCGCATCGCCGCACAGACGGCGAAGCAAGTCGTCACCCAGCGCGTGCGCGAGGCAGAGCGGAGCATCATCTACGCCGAATTTGTCGACCGTGAAGAGGACATTATGACCGGCATCGTTCAGCGCGTCGACCCGCGCTTTGTCTACGTCAGCCTCGGTAAGGCGGAGGCGCTCCTGCCGGCAAACGAACAAATGCCGAATGAAACCTATAAGCCGCACGACCGGTTGAAAGTATACATTACGAAAGTGGAAAAAACGACAAAAGGGCCGCAAATTTTCGTCTCCCGCACCCACCCGGGACTGTTGAAACGGCTGTTTGAGCTCGAAGTGCCGGAAATTTACGACGGAACGGTCGAGATTAAATCGATCGCCCGCGAAGCCGGCGACCGTTCGAAAATTTCCGTCCACTCCGACAACCCGGAAGTCGATCCGGTCGGCGCATGCGTCGGACCGAGAGGGCAACGCGTGCAGGCCATTGTTGATGAGCTGAACGGAGAAAAAATCGATATCGTCCGCTGGTCGGCCGATCCGGTGGAGTTTGTCGCCAACGCGTTAAGCCCGGCGAAAGTGTTGCGCGTCATTGTCAACGAGGAGCAAAAGGCGACGACGGTCATCGTTCCGGACTATCAGCTGTCGCTCGCCATCGGCAAACGCGGGCAAAACGCGCGGCTGGCGGCGAAATTGACCGGCTGGAAAATTGATATTAAAAGCGAATCGGAAGCGCGGGAGATGGGCATTGATCCGCATGCGCCATCCACTTCGCTTGATTTCAGCGATGCGGCGGCCGATAATGAAAATAGCGAAGAAAACGGCCCATCGTTTGATCAATCGGCGGAAATCGAGTGAGGGGGAATGAAAAATGGCAGCGCAAAAGAAAATTCCGTTGCGCAAATGCGTCGTCACTGGAGAGATGAAGCCGAAACGGGAGATGGTGCGCATCGTCCGCTCGAAAGAGGGGGAAGTGTCGATCGACCCAACCGGCAAAAAGGCGGGGCGCGGCGCGTATATTACCCTTGATCCGGAGTGCATTTTGCAGGCGAAAAAGAAAAACATTTTGGCCCGCCATTTAAAAGCAGACATCGATGATGCGATTTATGACGAATTGCTCGCCTTGGCGGAAAAGGAGAAACAGGCCGGACATGAAGCATAACCGTTGGGCATCGCTGCTTGGATTGGCGCAGCGGGCGGGCAAAGTCGTCTCCGGCGAGGAGCTTGTCGTCAAAGAAGTGCAGCGGGGCCGGGCGCGGCTCGTCTTGCTTTCGCAAGACGCATCGGTCAACACCGAAAAAAAAGTGACGGACAAATGCACGTTTTATGGCGTCCCGCTTTGCAAAGTGCCGGACCGGTATGTGCTTGGCGGCGCGATCGGCAAGGACGCCCGTGTCGTTGTCGCTGTCATCGACGAAGGGTTTGCGCGCCAATTGCAAACGATGCTCGACCGATCTTAATGGGGGTGAATGTATGTCGAGAATGCGTGTGTATGAATACGCGAAAAAACAGAACGTTCCAAGCAAGGACGTCATTCATAAATTGAAAGAAATGAACATTGAAGTGAACAACCATATGGCGATGCTGGAGGCTGATGTCGTCGAAAAACTCGACCATCAATATCGCCCGAACACCGGGAAAAAAGAAGAGAAAAAAGCGGAAAAGAAAACGGAGAAGCCGAAACGGCCGACGCCGGCGAAAGCGGCCGATTTTGCTGATGAGGAAATTTTTGACGACAGCAAAGAAGCGGCGAAAATGAAACCGGCGAAGAAAAAGGGAGCGCCAAAAGGGAAGGAAACGAAAAAAACCGAGGCGCAACAGCAAGAAAAGAAACTGCTCCAAGCGGCGAAAAAGAAAGGAAAAGGGCCGGCGAAAGGGAAAAAGCAGGCAGCACCAGCCGCAAAACAAGCGCCGCAGCCGGCGAAAAAAGAAAAAGAGCTGCCGAAAAAAATTACGTTTGAAGGTTCGCTTACCGTGGCCGAACTGGCGAAAAAGCTTGGCCGCGAACCGTCGGAAATTATTAAGAAGCTGTTTATGCTCGGCGTGATGGCGACAATCAACCAAGATTTAGACAAAGACGCCATCGAGCTCATCTGCTCAGATTACGGCGTTGAAGTCGAAGAAAAAGTGACGATCGATGAGACGAACTTTGAAGCGATCGAAATTGTCGATGCGCCGGAAGATTTGGTTGAACGGCCGCCGGTCGTGACGATCATGGGGCACGTCGACCACGGGAAAACGACGTTGCTTGATGCGATCCGCCACTCCAAAGTGACGGAGCAAGAAGCCGGCGGTATTACGCAACACATCGGTGCGTATCAAGTGACGGTCAATGACAAAAAAATTACGTTCCTCGATACGCCGGGGCATGAAGCGTTTACAACGATGCGGGCGCGCGGCGCGCAAGTGACCGATATCGTCATTCTTGTCGTTGCCGCGGATGACGGGGTGATGCCGCAGACGGTGGAAGCGATCAACCACGCCAAGGCGGCAAACGTGCCGATTATTGTCGCCATCAACAAAATCGATAAGCCGGAAGCGAACCCGGACCGCGTCATGCAAGAATTGATGGAATACAACCTCGTTCCGGAAGAATGGGGCGGCGATACGATTTTCTGCAAGTTGTCGGCGAAAACGAAAGAGGGTCTTGATCATCTTTTGGAAATGATTTTGCTTGTCAGTGAGATGGAAGAATTAAAAGCCAACCCGAACCGGCGTGCGGTCGGTACGGTGATCGAAGCGAAGCTTGATAAAGGGCGTGGCCCGGTGGCAACGCTTTTGATTCAAGCGGGAACGTTGCGTGTCGGCGATCCGATCGTCGTCGGCACAACATACGGGCGCGTGCGCGCGATGGTGAACGACAGCGGCCGGCGCGTCAAAGAGGCGACTCCGTCGATGCCAGTCGAAATTACTGGGCTGCATGAAGTGCCGCAAGCCGGCGACCGCTTCATGGTGTTTGAGGATGAGAAAAAGGCGCGGCAAATCGCGGAGGCGCGGGCGCAGCGGCAGCTGCAGGAGCAGCGAAGCGTCAAAACGCGCGTCAGCTTGGATGATTTGTTTGAACAAATTAAGCAAGGCGAAATGAAAGAGCTGAATTTGATCGTCAAAGCCGATGTTCAAGGATCGGTTGAGGCGCTTGTCGCCGCCTTGCAAAAAATCGATGTGGAAGGCGTGCGGGTGAAAATCATCCACGCGGCTGTCGGCGCCATCACCGAATCGGATATTTCGCTGGCGACGGCATCGAACGCCATCGTCATTGGATTTAACGTCCGTCCGGATGCAAACGCAAAGCGCGCCGCTGAATCGGAAAAAGTCGACATCCGCCTCCATCGCATCATTTACAATGTCATCGAGGAAATTGAAGCGGCGATGAAAGGGATGCTCGATCCGGAGTACGAAGAGAAAGTGATCGGTCAGGCGGAAGTGCGGCAAACCTTCAAAGTATCGAAAGTCGGCACGATCGCCGGTTGCTATGTCACGGACGGCAAAATCACCCGCGACAGCAAGGTGCGCCTCATTCGCCAAGGCATCGTCGTCTACGAAGGGGAAATCGATTCGCTCAAGCGGTATAAAGACGATGTGCGCGAAGTGGCGCAAGGGTATGAATGCGGGCTGACGATCAAAAACTTCAATGATATCAAAGAAGGAGATGTCATCGAAGCATACATCATGCAGGAAGTGGCCCGGGCATGATCGGCTTCGCTGCGTGCGAATGCATCATCTACAACGCCCGCTCGCTCAAGGATAAACGGGCCGTCCTGCAGCGGGTCATGACAAGAATCCGGCAAAAATATAACGTCTCTGTGGCCGAAATCGATCATCAAGACGCATGGCAACGAGCGACCATCGGCCTTGTTGCCATTACGTCCAGCCGCCGGGCGACCGAACGGGAGCTCGAGCGTGCGCTTGCTTTGATCGACTCGTTCCCTGAGCTGGAGCGGGCGGCCACATCATTCGAGTGGTTGTAACCGAGGTGATGGGTGATGAATATACGGGCAACTCGCGTTGGCGAGCAAATGAAAAAAGAGTTGAGCGACATCATCAGCCGCAGGCTGAAAGACCCGCGCATCGGCTTTGTCACGGTGACCGATGTGCGGGTCACCGGTGATTTGCAACAGGCGAAAGTGTACATCAGCGTCCTTGGCGATGACAAGCAGCAGGAAGAGACGTTGAAGGCGCTCGAGAAAGCGAAAGGGTTTATCCGTTCGGAAATCGGGCAGCGCATCCGCCTTCGCAAGACGCCGGAAATTTTCTTTGAAATCGATGAAACGATTGAATACGGCAGCCGCATCGAACAGCTGATTCGGCAAATTTCAAGCGATGACCACCCGGCGAAAGAGGCGGATGGGGAGCCGAACAATGGATAGACGAACCGTCTATCCATTTCCATTCATGATCATGGAAACGGAAAGGGTGCGTCGATGGACGGGGTATTGCTGCTGAATAAACCGAAAGGGATGACGTCTCACGACTGCGTGGCCAAAGTGCGCCGTCTGCTTGGCGTAAAAAAAGCGGGACACACCGGCACGCTTGACCCAAACGTGTCCGGTGTGCTGCCCATTTGCCTTGGCAAGGCGACGCGCATCGCCGAGTTTTTGACCGGGACGACGAAAACGTATGAAGGAAAAGTGACGCTTGGCGCCGCGACGACAACCGAAGATGCGGACGGCGACATCATCGCCGCCCGTCCGGTTGACCGGCCGATTGCGCGCGCGGAAATCGAAGCGGTGTTTGACAGCTTGACCGGAGAAATTGAGCAAACGCCGCCGATGTACTCCGCGGTGAAAGTGGGCGGCAAAAAACTGTATGAATACGCGCGCGCCGGCATCGAAGTCGAACGTCCGACGCGGCGCGTGACCATTTATGAGCTCGAACTGCTTGATGAACGTGAACAATTCTTTGGGGAAACGGTGTCATTTCGCTTT
>NZ_LDPD01000013.1:250018-306607 GCF_001026865.1 Geobacillus sp. ZGt-1
GCAAAGGCACGTACGTGCGTACGCTGGCGGTGATGATCGGCGAGCGGCTCGGCTATCCGGCGCATATGTCCGACCTCATCCGTACGGCGTCCGGGCCGTTTCGGCTTGAAGATTGCGTAACGTTTGAAGACGTTGAGCGCCGGGCGGCCGACGGGACGGCTGATGCCTTGCTCATCCCGATCGAGCGGGCGCTTTTTCATTTGCCGAAATATGAAATCAATGATAAAGTAGCAGAGAAGGTAAAAAACGGGGCGCTGCTCCGGCTTCCCGCTTTTTTAGAGAAGCTTGACGGGCCGGTCGTGCTTGTTTCGCCCGAGCGGGAAGCGCTGGCCCTGTACGTGAAGCATCCGGCGCGCCCCGGCTTGATGAAACCGCTCAAAGTGTTTCGTTAACGCCGCGGGTGCAGCGCGGAAATAAAGAAGGTAGGTCATGGACATGGAAACGCTGTTTCTTTCGCATCCCCACCGTCTCGAACGCCAGGCGCTCCCTCCGACGGTGATGGCGCTGGGCTATTTCGACGGCATCCACCTCGGCCATCAAAAAGTGATCCGCACCGCGGTCGAGATCGCCAACGAGCGTGGGTACGAAAGCGCGGTGATGACGTTTCATCCTCATCCGTCCGTTGTGCTTGGCAAACAGTCCGAGCTGCGCTCGATCACGCCGCTTGGCAAAAAGGAGCAGCTGATTGCATCACTTGGCGTCAACCGGCTGTACATCGTTGAATTTACGCCGACGTTTGCTGCGCTGTCGCCAGAAGCGTTCGTTGACCAATATTTGGACGGGTTGCACGTGAAACATGTCGTCGCCGGCTTCGATTTCACTTATGGGCGGTTCGGAAAAGGAACGATGGAGACGATGCCGATTCATGCGCGCGGCCGCTTTGGACAGACGGTCATTCCGAAGCTCGCGGTCGACGGGGAAAAAGTGAGCTCGTCCCGGGTGCGGAAACTGCTCGAAGACGGGGCGGTCGAACAGCTTCCCCGCCTGCTCGGCCGCTTTTATGAGCTTGAAGGAACGGTCGTTGCCGGGGAACGGCGCGGGCGGATGATCGGCTTTCCAACGGCGAACATCGCTTTAAACAGCGATTATGCCTTGCCGGCAGTCGGCGTCTATGCAGTCAAGGCGGTGATCGGCGGGCAAGTATATGAAGGGGTGGCGAACGTCGGCTACAAACCGACGTTCCATAAAACGCGCGAAGGATTGCCGAATATTGAGGTGCACTTATTCGAGTTTTCCGGCGATATTTATGGACAAACGATGACAATTGAGTGGCACCGCCGTCTGCGGAGCGAGCAGAAGTTTACCAGTGTCGATGAACTGACGGCGCAAATCGCCCGCGACAAGAAAGAGGCGGAGCAGTATTTCCGCTGTTTCAGCGAAAAGACTTGCATTTTGCCGGAAAAAGAGGTATTCTAATCAATGTATGCGAACCATTGCTTGGCTAGGCGAGTCACCGACGCCCGCTCGGCAATCGGGGATCTAGGACTAGGGAGGTGAACAAGGATGGCATTGACGCAGGAGCGCAAACGCGAAATCATCGAGCAGTTTAAAATCCATGAGAACGACACTGGTTCTCCGGAAGTGCAAGTTGCGATCCTGACGGAGCAAATCAACAACTTGAACGAGCATTTGCGCATTCATAAAAAAGACCATCATTCACGGCGCGGCTTGCTGAAAATGGTCGGGAAGCGCCGCAACTTATTGGCCTACTTGCGCAAGAAAGATGTGGCGCGCTACCGTGAATTGATTGAGAAACTTGGATTACGTCGATAAAAAAGCGGGAGCATTCCCGCTTTTTTGCTAGTTTATAGGCGTGATTGACACGGCGATGATAACAATGGTGCCAATTCGTCTATACTAATCATCAGCGGATCTATAATTTCATCTGTACATAGAGAGGAGTACTCGTCTGTATGGAACAAGAGAAACGCGTGTTTTCCATCGATGTGGCCGGGCGGCCGCTCATCATTGAGACCGGCGAGCTGGCGAAACAGGCGAATGGCGCGGCGCTCGTCCGCTACGGCGATACGGTCGTGTTGAGCACAGCCACCGCGTCGCGAGAGGCGAAAAACGTTGACTTTTTCCCGCTCACCGTCAACTACGAGGAACGGTTGTATGCGGTTGGAAAAATTCCTGGCGGGTTTATTAAGCGCGAAGGTCGCCCGAGCGAGAAAGCCATTTTGGTGAGCCGTCTCATCGACCGACCGATTCGCCCGCTGTTTGCCGAAGGATTCCGCAACGAAGTGCAAGTCGTCTCGATGGTCATGAGCGTTGATCAAGACTGCGCGCCGGAAGTAGCGGCCTTAATCGGTTCGTCGGTGGCGCTGACGATTTCCGACATTCCGTTTGAAGGGCCGATCGCCGGTGTCATCGTCGGCCGCGTCGACGGCCAGTTTGTCATCAATCCGACGGTCGAGCAAATGGAAAAAAGCGATCTGCATCTTGTCGTCGCCGGCACAAAAGATGCGATCAACATGGTGGAAGCCGGGGCAGATGAGGTGCCGGAAGAAGTGATTTTGGAAGCGATCATGTTCGGCCATGAGGAAGTGAAGCGGCTCATCGCCTTCCAAGAGGAAATCGCCGCCCAAGTCGGCAAAGAAAAAATGGAAGTCGTCCTTTACGAGCCGGATCCAGCGCTGGAGGCGGAAATCCGCCAGCTTGCCGAAGCGGACATTAAGCGAGCGGTGCAAGTGCCGGAGAAACTGGCGCGCGATGCTGCCATTGAAGATGTGAAAGCTGGCGTCATCGCCAAATATGAGGCGGAAGAAGCGGATGAGGAGAAGCTCAAGCAAGTACAGGAAATTTTGCATAAACTCGTAAAAGAGGAAGTGCGCCGTTTGATCACGGTCGAGAAAATCCGTCCGGACGGGCGCAAAGTCGATGAAATCCGTCCGCTTTCATCGGCGGTCGGCGTCCTGCCGCGCACGCACGGCTCCGGTTTGTTTACGCGCGGGCAGACGCAAGTGTTGAGCATTTGTACGCTTGGGGCGCTTGGCGACGTGCAAATTTTGGACGGGCTTGACCTTGAAGAATCGAAGCGGTTTATGCACCATTACAACTTCCCGCCGTTTTCCGTCGGGGAAACCGGGCCGATGCGCGGGCCGGGGCGTCGTGAAATCGGACACGGGGCGCTTGGCGAACGGGCGCTCGAGCCGGTCGTGCCGTCGGAGCGCGAATTCCCGTATACGATCCGCCTCGTTTCAGAAGTGCTTGAGTCGAACGGCTCGACATCGCAGGCCAGCATTTGCGCCAGCACGCTGGCGATGATGGATGCTGGGGTGCCGATTAAAGCACCGGTCGCCGGCATTGCCATGGGGCTTGTGAAAAACGACGACCATTACACGATTTTGACGGACATTCAAGGCATCGAAGACCATCTTGGCGATATGGACTTTAAAGTCGCCGGCACGAGAAAAGGCGTGACGGCATTGCAAATGGACATTAAAATAAAAGGATTGACGCGCGAGATTTTGGAAGAGGCGCTCATGCAAGCGCGCAAAGGGCGGCTCGAGATTTTGGATCATATGATGCAAACGCTCAGCGAACCGCGCAAAGAGCTGTCCAAATATGCACCGAAAATTTTGATCATGCACATCAACCCGGACAAAATCCGGGAGGTGATCGGACCAAGCGGCAAGCAGATCAACAAAATCATCGACGAAACCGGCGTCAAAATCGACATCGAACAAGACGGCACGATTTTCATCTCGTCTGTGGATGAAGCAGCCAACCAAAAAGCGAAGCAAATCATCGAAGACATCGTCCGTGAAGTCGAAGTCGGCCAAGTGTACTTAGGCAAAGTGAAACGGATTGAAAAATTCGGCGCCTTCGTTGAGTTGTTCAACGGCAAAGACGGGCTTGTCCATATTTCCGAGCTCGCTGAAGGGCGGGTCGGCAAAGTCGAAGACGTCGTTTCGATTGGCGATGAAATTTTAGTGAAAGTAACGGAAATCGATAAGCAAGGGCGCGTCAACCTGTCGCGCAAAGCGGTGTTGCGCGATGCCCGCAACATTGGAGGGGAACTGCCGCGGGAATCTAGGGAAAAACGAGGAAGACGGCCGGAGCGCCATCGCATGAAGCCTTAGGAATTTGTTTCTTAAGGCTCTTTTGTTATGTTCTATCCTGTCCCCCTAAGACATATGTTGTAGTAGTAAAAAAGGAGGGGGACAAGGGTGAACAACGGAATTGCCCGCTATATGGCGCTAGCGGTCATGTTTCTTGCCGCCTGGGCGGCGGTTCATTGGCCTCCGGTTGGCGATTACATCGCGAGCTGGCGTCCGATGGAAACAACCGCGATGAAAGAGCGCGACAAGCTGTACGACACGATCGTCAAACAAGCGAAGCAATATGAAATTCCCGCCCAAGATGCGGTCATCGATAAAGTATGGAAGGCGACGCCCGGCTACAACGGGCTCGCCGTCGACATTGACGCCTCCTATCAAAACATGAAGAAAACGGGGATGTTTGATGAGCGAAAACTCGTGTTCCGTCAAGTGCCCCCGCGCGTCCATTTGGACGATTTGCCGCCGGCGCCGATTTACCGCGGCCATCCTGACAAGCCGATGGTGGCGTTTGCGGTCAATGTCGCTTGGGGGGAAGAATACCTCCCCGACATGCTTGAGACGATGAAAAAATACGATGTCAAGGCGACGTTCTTTTTGGAAGGACGATGGGTAAAAAAACACCCGGAGATGGCAAAAATGATAGCAGACGCCGGCCATGAAATCGGCAACCATTCCTACAGCCATCCCGATATGAAAACGCTCGCTGTCGACAACATCCGCCGCGAGCTCGAAAAAACAAACGAAGTGATTGAGGCGGCGACATCGGTTAAATGCAAATGGTTTGCCCCGCCAAGCGGCAGCTACCGCGACGAGGTCGTCGAGGTCGCCGCGGAACTCGGCATGAAAACGATTCTATGGAGCGTCGATACAATTGATTGGCAAAAACCGTCGCCATCTGTTATAGTGAAACGGGTGACATCGAAAGTTCATCCTGGCGCCATCATTTTGATGCACCCAACGATGCCGACGGCGGCTGCACTTGACGAGCTGATCATCTCGATTAAGCAAAAAGGCTACGCCCTAGGCAGCTTGACGGCCTTATTCGATGAGAAAAGACTGGCAAACAAACAGGAGGAACATGGAGTTGATTAACAAATATACGTGCAAAAACGGTGTGCGAATCGTGCTCGAGCAAATTCCGACTGTAAGGTCGGTGGCCATCGGCATATGGATCGGGACCGGCTCGCGCAATGAAACGGAGCAAACCAATGGCATTTCCCATTTTTTAGAGCATATGTTTTTCAAGGGGACAACGACGCGCACGGCCCGGGACATTGCGGAAGCATTCGACAGCATCGGCGGGCAAGTAAACGCCTTTACATCGAAGGAGTATACGTGTTACTACGCCAAAGTGTTGGATGAACACGCGCCGCTGGCGCTTGAAATGCTCGCCGATATGTTTTTCCACTCGACATTTGTGGAGGATGAGCTGCAAAAGGAGCGCAACGTCGTGCTCGAGGAAATCAAAATGTATGAAGATACACCGGATGACATCGTCCACGATTTGCTCGGCAAAGCGTGCTATGCGGGTCATCCGCTCGGCTATCCGATTTTGGGCACGGAAGAGACGCTGCGCACGTTTACTGGCGACACGCTGCGCCAATATATGGCGGACTACTATACACCGGATCGCGTCGTCATTTCGGTCGCCGGCAACGTCGACGAACGGTTTATTGATGAGGTCGAGCGCTATTTCGGCTCGTTTGCCGCAGAGAGCAAGCCGCCTTCTTCAGGGACGCCGGCGTTTGTGCCGCAAAAGATCGCGCGCAAAAAGGACACTGAGCAGGCGCACGTATGCATCGGATTCAACGGGTTGCCGATCGGCCATCCGGACGCGTACCCGCTCCTCATCTTGAACAATATTTTAGGCGGCAGCATGAGCAGCCGGCTGTTTCAGGAAGTGCGCGAACAGCGCGGATTGGCGTATTCGGTGTTCTCGTACCATTCCGCCTACCAAGACAGCGGCCTGCTCGCCATTTACGCCGGCACAGGAAGCAGCCAGCTTGATGTGCTGTTCGAAACGATCCAGCACACCATTCGCCAGCTGAAGGAGGACGGAGTGACCGAAAAAGAGTTGCATAACAGCAAAGAGCAGATGAAAGGAAGCCTGATGCTTGGGCTCGAGAGCACGAACAGCCGGATGAGCCGCAACGGCAAAAATGAACTCCTTCTCGGCCGCCACCGCTCGCTTGATGAGATCATTGAAGAGATTGAAAGTGTCACGGTGGAAAAAGTAAACGAACTGGCGCGCACGGTTTTCACGGACGATTACGCGCTCGCCTTAATCAGCCCGGACGGCGTGCTGCCGCGCCCGCTCCGTTCATAGACCGAGCCCAAAAAAGCTAACGACCTTTCGCTAGGTTGTTAGCTTTTTCGTTTCCGCCTCTTTCACCCTTCCTCGGGGACGTCGATCATCACCATATCGGCGCCGATTTTGCGAATATATTTCCACGGCACGCGAATTTCCTGTCCGTCTTTGCGAAACCCGAACCATTTTCCCGTTGGGATGAGCAGCGCCTCGATCTGCCCCGTTTGCTCGTTGATTTCCAAATCGGTCTGCCCGAGCACCCCGAGCCGCTCGGCTCGGCTTACATCGACAATTTCTTTTCCGCTTAATTCGCTCAGCCTCATGCTGGTTTCCTCCTTTTTCGCTTCTTTACTTTATATGTAAGGAACAAAAACAAAAAAAATGACTGCCTCTTGTCAGCTTTGGGCGTATATCGCCCATTTTTTCCCGCAAGGATATTCACCTATATTTTCCTTCCAACATAAGATGGGAAAGGAAACGGAGCAGTTTGCCAGAAAAGAAGGTGAGCGTACAACATGATGCTGACAGGAATGCATATCGCCATCATCGGCGGCGATGCTAGGCAGCTTGAAGTCATCCGCAAACTCGTTGAACTCGACGCGAAGTTGTCGCTTGTCGGCTTCGACCAGCTCGCCCATCATTTCACCGGGGCGATGAAGCTGCCGATTGGCGAAGTCGATTTTGCCGATTTGGATGCGATCATTCTGCCGGTTCACGGCACGACGCTGGACGGAAACGTCAACAGCGTGTTTGCCCACGAACCGATTCCGTTTACAGAAGAGATGGTGCAAAAAACGGCGCGGCAATGCACGATTTATTCCGGCATCAGCAACGCGTATTTGGACGAATTGGTGAAAAAAACAGGGCGCAAGCACGTGCAGTTGTTTGAGCGCGACGATGTCGCCATTTACAACTCCATTCCGACCGCGGAAGGCACGGTGATGATGGTCATTCAGCATACGGATTTTACGATCCACGGCTCATGCGTTGCCGTCTTGGGGCTTGGACGCGTTGGCATGACCGTCGCCCGGACGTTCGCCGCGTTGGGGGCGAAAGTGAAAGTCGGGGCGCGCCGGTCGGAGCATCTCGCCCGCATTACAGAAATGGGGCTCGTGCCGTTTCACTTAAACGATTTGGAAAAAGAAGTGCGTGACATTGACGTCTGCATCAACACCGTGCCTCATCTCATCGTGACGGCGAGCGTCATCGCCAAAATGCCGCCCCATACGCTGATTATCGATTTGGCGTCAAAACCGGGCGGCACTGACTTCCGCTATGCCGAAAAACGGGGAGTGAAAGCCATTTTGGCGCCCGGGCTGCCGGGGATTGTCGCGCCGAAGACAGCTGGGCAAATCATCGCCAACGTCTTGGCGCAACTATTATATGCAGATTTACAAAAACGGGAGGAGAATCATGCATGAGCGGAAACAGCTTGAAAGGAAAACGGATCGGCTTTGGCCTCACCGGGTCGCATTGCACATATGATGCGGTGTTCCCGGAGATCGAGAAGCTTGTCAACGAAGGAGCGGAGGTGCTGCCGATCGTCACCTATACGGTGAAAACGACGAACACCCGCTTTGGCGAAGGGGAAGAATGGGTGAAAAAACTCGAACAACTGACCGGACATGAAGTGATCGATACGATCGTCAAAGCGGAGCCTCTCGGGCCGAAAATTCCGCTCGACTGCATGGTGATCGCTCCGCTCACCGGCAACTCGATGAGCAAGCTGGCCAATGCCATGACGGATTCCCCCGTGCTGATGGCGGCGAAAGCGACGATGCGCAACCACCGCCCGGTCGTGCTTGGCATTTCGACGAACGATGCGCTCGGCTTAAACGGCGTCAATCTAATGCGGCTTATGGCAGCAAAAAACATTTATTTCATCCCGTTCGGCCAAGACGCCCCGCAGGCGAAGCCGAACTCCATGGTCGCCTACATGCCGCTTTTGCGCGATACGATTCTTGCCGCGCTTGAAGGGAAGCAGCTGCAGCCGGTCATTATCGAGCGGTTCCGCTACAACTGAATCGAAAATCCATGTTCCGCATAAAAATGTTCTCTCGTCCACAGCGGAATGTGATAAAATAAAGACTATGAATTCACTTCTTAGAGTGACGATGTGGAAGGAGAATGGTGGATGGCTCAAAAACAATATCATGTCGCTGTCGTCGGAGCAACGGGGGCCGTCGGGCAGCAAATGGTGCGGACGCTTGAAGACCGGAACTTCCCGGTTGGAAAATTGACTTTGTTGTCATCGGAGCGGTCAGCCGGCAAAAAAATGCGCTTTCGCAGCGAGGAGATCGAAGTGCAGGCGGCATCGCCCGAGCGCTTTGACGGGGTCGACATCGCCTTGTTCAGCGCCGGCGGCGCCGTATCGAAAGCGCTGGCGCCGGAAGCGGTGCGGCGCGGAGCGATCGTGATCGACAATACGAGCGCGTTTCGGATGGAGGAAAACGTGCCGCTTGTCGTTCCGGAAGTGAACGAAAGCGACTTGACGTGGCATAACGGCATTATCGCCAATCCGAACTGCTCGACGATTCAAATGGTTGTGGCGTTGGAGCCGATTCGGAAGGCGTTTGGCCTAGAGCGCGTCATTGTCTCGACGTACCAAGCCGTCTCCGGGGCGGGAGCGCAGGCCATTGAAGAGCTCAACGAGCAGACGAAAGCGGTGCTCGAAGGGAAGCCGGTGGAGGCGAACATTTTGCCAGTGAAATCGGACCGAAAGCATTACCCAATTGCGTTCAACGCCATTCCGCAAATCGATAAGTTTCAAGACAATGGATTTACGTTTGAAGAGATGAAAATGATCAATGAAACAAAAAAAATTATGCATATGCCTGAGCTGAAAGTGGCGGCGACGTGCGTGCGCATTCCGGTGGCGAGCGGCCATTCGGAATCGGTGTACATCGAAATTGAACAAGACGGCGTCACCGCCTCTGACTTGCAGGCGGTGCTCCGCGAAGCGCCGGGCGTCGTGCTTCAAGATGATCCGAGCGAACAGTTGTATCCGATGCCGGCCCATTGCGTCGGTAAGTACGACGTGTTTGTCGGCCGCATCCGCCGCGATTTGGACAACCGCCGCGGCTTCCATCTATGGATTGTCGCTGACAACTTGCTAAAAGGTGCAGCCTCGAACTCGGTGCAAATCGCAGAAAGTTTGTTGAAGCTCGGGCTCATTTGAAAAAGCATCGAGGTGTTAGCATGAAACTCATTGTTCAAAAGTTCGGCGGCACGTCCGTCCGCGACGAGCGCGGGCGGAACTTGGCGCGCCGCCATATTGAACGGGCGTTGGAAGATGGCTATAAAGTCGTGGCCGTCGTATCGGCTATGGGACGTTGCGGCGATCCATATGCGACCGATACGCTGCTTAGTTTGATCGGCGGCGTTCATCACCATGTCACAAAACGAGAGCAAGATATGCTTATGGCGTGCGGAGAAATCATCTCAAGCGTTGTGTTCAGCAACTTGTTGAACGAACACGGCATCAAAGCGACGGCGTTCACCGGCGCCCAGGCAGGATTTTGCACGAACAGCGATCATACGAACGCGAAAATTCTCGAAATGCGCTGCGACCGCCTCCTTGAGGCGCTTCGGCAATACGACGTCGTCGTTGTCGCCGGCTTTCAAGGCATGGCGGAAAACGGCGACATAACAACGCTCGGCCGCGGCGGGAGCGACACGTCGGCGGCAGCGCTCGGCGCGGCGTTAAACGCGGAGTGGGTTGATATTTTCACCGATGTCGACGGCGTCATGACCGCCGACCCGCGCATCGTTGAGAGCGCCCGGCCGCTTGACGTCGTTACGTATACGGAAATTTGCAACATGGCGTACCAAGGGGCGAAAGTGATCCATCCGCGCGCGGTGGAGATCGCCATGCAGGCGAAAGTGCCGCTGCGCATTCGCTCGACGTACTCCGATGCCCCCGGGACGCTCGTCACTTCATCGGTGCGCGGCCGAAAAGGAAGCGATGTGAAAGAGCGGCTTGTCACCGGCATTACGTACGTCGCCGACGTCACACAAATCAAAGTGCTGGCGAAAGAAGGCCACTATGAGCTGCAGTCTGACGTGTTTCAAGCGATGGCCCATGAAGGGATCAGCGTGGACTTTATCAACATTTCCCCGTACGGTGTTGTGTACACCGTGAGCGGCGACATGACGGAAAAAGCGGTGGCCGCCCTGCGCCGCATCGGCTACGAACCGGCCGTGACGCCCCGATGCGCCAAAGTGTCGGTCGTCGGCGCCGGCATTGCCGGCGTACCGGGGGTGACGGCGAAAATCGTCACTGCCTTGTCGGAGCAAGGCATTCAAATTTTGCAGTCCGCCGACAGCCATACGACGATTTGGGTGCTAGTGAAGCAAGACGATATGGAAAAGGCGGTCAACGCTCTGCATGACGCCTTCTGTTTATCCGAGGCGGATGCGGGCGAAGATGAAGCGATTTGGAGCGAGGAGTGAAAACCGTGGTTCAGTTCGGGAACATCATAACGGCGATGGTTACGCCATTTGACCGAAAAGGGAATCTCGACTTGGCAAAAACAACGGAGCTTGTCAACTATTTGCTTGACAATGGCACAGATGCGCTCGTTGTCGCCGGCACGACCGGCGAGTCGCCGACGTTGACGACCGAGGAAAAAATCGCGCTTTTTCGCCATGTCGTCTCCGTCGTCAACGGCCGGGCGCCGGTCATTGCTGGAACGGGCACGAACGATACGCGCGCGTCGATCGAGCTGACGAAAAAGGCGGAAGAGGCGGGCGTCGATGCTGTCATGCTTGTGGCGCCGTATTACAACAAGCCGAACCAAGAAGGGCTGTATCAACATTTCAAAGCGATTGCCGAAAGCACATCGCTGCCGGTGATGCTGTATAACGTTCCAGGGCGCACGTCGGTGAGTCTTGCTCCGGAGACGGTCATCCGGCTGTCCGAAGTTCCGAACATTGTCGCTGTCAAGGAAGCGGGCGGCAATTTGGACGCCATGGCGGAAATCATTGAGCGTACGCCGGACGACTTTTTGCTCTACAGCGGCGACGACAGCTTGACGCTTCCAGTGCTAGCGATCGGCGGCAATGGCGTCGTCTCGGTCGCTTCGCACATCATTGGCAATGAAATGCAGGAAATGATTCGTTCCTTTTTAGCGGGCGATCATCAGAAGGCGGCGGCGCTGCATCGAAAATGGCTGCCGCTCATGAAAGGCTTGTTTGCCGCCCCAAGCCCGGTGCCGGTGAAAACGGCGCTGCAGCTGCGCGGGCTGGACGTTGGTTCGGTGCGCCTTCCGCTTGTGCCGCTCACCGAACAAGAGCGGAAGGAGCTAAGCCGCCTGCTCGATGCGCTGTCGTAACGAAACGATTCCCCAACGCTTTGCTTGCGCGTTGGGGCCTTTTTTTGCCTTGGCTGTGAAATCCATTGGCTGGTGAATGAACCATCTTGTGTTTTTCAGCATCGATTCGTTATAATAAAAGCAAGTGACTTTGAGCGGGTTAGCATCACAATTGGGAGGACGCAGCCTTGAAATCGAAAATAAAGCCGGTAGAGAAAATACGCATTTTTGCCCTTGGGGGAGTCGGAGAAATCGGCAAAAACATGTATGTTGTCGAATTGGACGAGGACATTTTTGTCATCGACGCCGGGGTGATGTTTCCGGAAGACGAAATGCTCGGCATCGACAAAGTGATCCCGGACATCACATATTTGATTGAACGGCAGCATCGCATTCAGGCAATTTTTCTCACCCACGGGCACGAGGAGCATATGGGGGCGATCGCCTACGTGCTCAAGCAGCTGTCTGTGCCGGTATACGGAACGAAGCTGACGCTCGGGTTGGCGGAGGCGCTGTTAAAAGAACAAGGGGTGTCGGGCGCGAAGCTCAATGAAGTTCATCCGGATGCGGAGCTCGTGTTTGACAAGGCGAAAGTGACGTTTTTCCGCACGATCCACAGCATCCCCGATTCGATCGGCATCAGTCTGCATACATCGCAAGGTGCGATCGTGTACACGAGCGATTTTAAATTCGACCAAACCCCGTACGGCAACAACCGCACCGACTTAGGGAAAATGGCGCAAATCGGCGAAGAAGGGGTGCTGTGTCTTTTGTCGGACAGCACAAACGCCGAACGCCCCGGCTACAGCGGCTCCGATACGGTAGTCGCCTATGAGATCGCTGACGTGATCGGCCATGCGAAAGGACGAGTGTTTGTTGCCTGCTACGCTTCCAACATCACCCGCATCCAGCAGGTGCTGTACGCCGCCCACCAATCCGGGCGTAAAGTGGCAGTCATTGGCAAAACGCTGCATAAAGTAATGGACATCGCCGTGCGCCTTGGCTATTTGCATGTTCCAGACAAGGTGACGATTTCTGCGCACGATATCGATCGCTACAATGACCGCGAGCTCGTCATTTTGACAACCGGCGGGCATGGCGAGCCGATGAGCGCGCTTTGGCGCATGGCGCGTCAAGCGAACAAACAAGTGAACATCAAAGAAGGGGATACCGTCATCGTCGCCGCATCCGTCATGCCGGGCTATGAGCTTGGGTTCGCGAAAACGATTGACGCCTTGTATCGGGCCGGCGCCAACGTGATTTACCGCGACCGGCAAGTGCACGTATCTGGGCACGGTTGCCAAGAAGAATTAAAGTTGATGCTCAATTTAATGAAGCCAAAATACTTTATTCCGGTGCATGGGGAATATCGGATGCAAAAAGCGCACGCCCGGTTGGCGAAGGCGGTCGGCATCTCGGAGGAGCGGACGTTTTTAATCGACAAAGGTGAAGTGATCGAGTTCCGCGGCGGTGCCGCCCGCCCCGGCGGCAAAGTGCCGTACGGCAATATTTTAATTGATGGCCTCGGCATTGGCGATGTCGGCAACATTGTGTTGCGTGACCGCCGCTTATTGTCCCAGGACGGCATTTTGATCGCCGTCGTCACGCTGAATAAAGAAGCGAAAACGATCGCCGCCGGCCCGGAAATCATTTCGCGGGGGTTCGTCTACATGCGCGAGTCTGAGACACTGCTTGAGGAAGCAGAGAAAATGGTGGCGGCAATCATCGAGCGCTGCCTTGAATCGTACATGCTTGAATGGTCGTCGTTGAAAGCGAACATCCGTGAAGCGTTAAGTCAGTTTTTATTTGAAAAAACGAAGCGCAGACCAATGATTTTGCCTATTATTATGGAAGTATAATGCAATCATGCTCAAAGTCAACTGGAAAATGCCGGGAACGGTCAGCCGTTGCCGGCATTTTTCTTTTTTCTTTCGGCCATACTAAGCGTATGATCGACAAGAAAGGAGACGAGAAATGGATGGAGAAGGAACGTTATTTTCAAGCGGAAACCGAGGGCGAACAGCCGGAAACAAAGGCCGAGGAAGCGACTGCGGCCATCACCCAGCTTGGGCAGACGAACGTCCCGCAAATGGATCCCGATACGAACATTCATTGTTTGACGATTGTCGGACAGATTGAAGGGCATATTCAGCTGCCTCCGCAAAATAAGGCGACGAAATACGAGCACGTCATTCCACAGATTGTGGCCATCGAGCAAAACCCGAAAATTGAGGGGCTGCTCGTCATTTTAAATACGGTCGGCGGCGATGTGGAAGCAGGGCTCGCCATTGCCGAAATGCTCGCCTCGCTCTCGAAACCGACTGTTTCCGTTGTGCTTGGCGGCGGCCATTCGATCGGCGTGCCGATCGCTGTGTCGTGCAACTATTCGTTCATCACCGAGACGGCGACGATGACGATTCATCCGATCCGTTTGACGGGGCTTGTCATCGGCGTGCCGCAGACGTTTGAGTACTTGGATAAAATGCAGGAGCGCGTCGTCCGCTTCGTGACGAAACATTCGAAGATCAGCGAGGAAAAGTTTAAAGAGCTCATGTTTTCCAAAGGCAATTTGACGCGCGACATCGGCACGAACGTCGTTGGGCCTGACGCCGTCCGGTACGGGCTCATCGATGAAGTCGGGGGCGTGTCCCAAGCGATGGCGAAGCTGCGCGAGCTGATCGCGATGAGGAAAAACGGGGAAGGGAAGATGGTCCAATGATTTTGTATACGATCATGCCCGAACATTTGATTTTTCCGGTCGATGCCGCTGTTTATGAGAAGCGGAAAATGGTGTATTACGATGGCATTCCGTTTCTCGTCCAATCTGTAGAAACGGGAGAATATGAAATCGTGCAAAACTTAAGCACGAATCCGTTCCATTTTTTAAACGCCAAATATGCGCCTGGGGCGAGATTTCCGGCTTCTGCGGCAACATCGTAATGAATTGTTCAGCCGTTCATGATATAATAGTAAACAAACGGAAAAAAGCAGCCATTGTTGGCTGCTTTTTTCCGGCTTGCCAATTCATTCATGCTGGAGTGAACGATCATGGCGAAACGAAAGCGAAGAAGAAAAGGGAAGCCGTCAAAAACACAGCCATGGACGGAAACAATCCGCTTTGAATTGATCGGACTTGGCTTGCTCGCGGTCGCTGTCGTTGCGATGGCCCGCCTCGGGCTTGTCGGGGAGACGCTCGTGCTTGTGGGTCGCTTTTTTTTCGGCGAATGGTACATGCTATTAGTAGGCGGACTTTTCCTATTATCGCTCATCGTCATGTGGCGGCGGGAGTGGCCGTCATGGACGGGCCGCCCGTTTGTCGGCGCTTCGTCCATCGCCGCGGCGCTTCTGCTTTTGAGCCATGACAAGCTGTTTGAACTCATGTCGCGGCGCGGCGAGCTTGATCCGAGCATCATTCGGACGACGTGGGGGCTGTTTTGGAACGAAGCAAGCGGCAAGGCGGCCGATGTGGATTTAGGGGGCGGAATGGTCGGCGCCCTGTTATTTGCCGCCAGCTACCAGCTGTTCGATTCGCCCGGGACGAAATGGATTTGTTTCCTTCTGTTCATCGTCGGCTTTGTCGTGCTGACCGGGAAATCGCTGCGCGAGACGGCCGGCAAATGGGTTGCTTTTGCCGCAGCGTTTGTGCGAAAAGAATGGTTGGCGTTTGTCGAAGATATAAAGCAATGGCGGGCGGGGAGGAAGCGCAAGGAAAGCGGCGGCCGAAGCCGACGCTCGCGGCGGGCGGCCGCAAAGCGGGAAGACGAGCCGGCTGAAGCAAGCAGCGTCGAGCCGGATGAGGAACTGCTTTCCCCGCCGCCGATCATTTCCGATTTTGCCGCGGTCCGGTCGGCCGCTGAGCCGGAAGAAGAGAAGAATCCACTGGTGGAAGGCGACAGTGGGGGGGAGGAGGACAAACCGGCGCCGCCGCTTGCGTTTTCCGAGCATGAAAACACCAATTACGACCTGCCGCCGCTTGATTTGCTTCGCCTGCCGAAGCCGGCCGGGCAATCGGCCGATCATGCGAACATTTACGCCAACGCGCGAAAACTGGAGAAAACGTTCCAAAGCTTCGGCGTCAAGGCGAAAGTGACGCAAGTGCACCTCGGTCCGGCGGTGACGAAATATGAAGTGTATCCGGACGTCGGGGTGAAAGTGAGCAAAATTGTCAGCTTAAGCGACGATTTGGCGCTCGCTTTGGCGGCGAAAGACATCCGCATTGAAGCACCGATCCCCGGCAAGTCTGCGATCGGCATCGAAGTGCCAAATGAAGAGATCGCCACTGTTTCGCTGCGCGAAGTGCTGGAAGCCATTGAGCATACACGGGACAAGGCGAAGCTTTTGATTCCGCTTGGGCGCGACATCTCCGGTGAAGTCGTCGCTGCGGAACTAAACAAAATGCCGCATTTGTTGATCGCCGGCGCGACCGGCAGCGGCAAAAGCGTCTGCATCAACGGCATTATCGTCAGCCTGCTCATGCGCACGAAGCCGCATGAGGTGAAGCTGATGATGATCGATCCGAAAATGGTGGAGTTAAGTGTGTACAACGGTGTTCCTCATTTGTTGACACCGGTCGTCACCGACGCGAAAAAAGCGGCCCAGGCGCTGAAAAAAGTCGTCCAAGAAATGGAGCGGCGCTACGAGCTGTTCTCGCATACCGGCACGCGCAACATTGAAGGATATAACGAGCATATCCGCCACCATAACGAAACGGCGTCGGAACAGCAGCCGCTTTTGCCATACATCGTCGTGATCATCGACGAATTGGCCGACTTGATGATGGTGGCTTCCTCGGATGTGGAAGAGGCGATCACCCGTTTGGCGCAAATGGCGCGCGCCGCTGGCATCCATTTGATCATCGCCACCCAGCGCCCGTCGGTGGACGTCATCACCGGCGTCATCAAAGCGAACATTCCGTCGCGCATCGCCTTCAGTGTATCATCGCAAATCGACTCGCGCACCATTTTGGATATGGGCGGGGCGGAAAAACTGCTCGGCCGCGGCGATATGCTGTTTTTGCCGATGGGGGCCTCAAAACCAGTGCGCGTCCAAGGGGCGTTTGTCTCCGACCAAGAGGTGGAAGAAGTCGTTCGGTTTGTCATCGGACAGCAGCAGGCGCAATATTATGAGGAGATGTTCGTCGAAGACAGCGAACCCTCTTCCTCAGCCCTTGAAGACGAGTTGTACGATGAGGCGGTCCGTCTTGTCGTTGAAATGCAAAGCGCCTCCGTCTCGATGCTGCAACGCCGCTTCCGCATCGGTTACAATCGCGCCGCTCGGCTCATTGATGCCATGGAGGAACGCGGCGTCGTCGGCCCGTATGAAGGAAGCAAGCCGCGCGCCGTTCTTTGGTCGAAGGAAGATTTAAAAAAGACATCATAAATGGGAAAAAGGGCGGGCGAAAAAAGCCTGCCCGCTCAATCATACATCTTATTGGAAGCGTTGCCAATCCTATTTCTTTTTCTTCGACAAAATTTGATATCACCTATTTATTTGCCCAGTAAAAAATGATATAGTAATCTCAAAAAGGTTATATGTCTAATGTCAGAGGTCTGATCTCAACGGAAATGCGTAACACGGAGGACGTTGTCATGTCAATCAAATCAGACAGCCGCCACCTTTACTTGCAAGTGATTGATCGCATCAAGCGCGATATTGAAACGGGAGTGTACAAAGAAAAGCAAAAACTGCCGTCCGAGTTTGAACTCGCCAAACAGCTTGGCGTCAGCCGGGCGACATTGAGGGAAGCGCTGCGGGTGCTGGAAGAAGAAAACATTATCATCCGCCGCCACGGCGTCGGAACGTTTGTCAACGCCCGTCCGCTGTTTACGTCCGGCATCGAGCAGCTCTCAAGCGTCACGGATATGATTCGTCAAGCGGGGCGCAAGCCAGGAACGATTTTTTTGTCTTCCTCCATCCAACAGCCGACGGAAGACGATATGCGCCGCTTCCAATGCCGGCCGGACGAGAATTTGTTGCTCATCGAGCGGGTGCGCACCGCCGATGGGGAGCCGGTCGTTTATTGCTTGGATAAAATTTTATGCAAATATTTGCCAAAGGGCATCTCCTATGAACAGGAGTCGCTGTTTGAAAACTTGCACAACCAAACGCATCGTGATATCGCCTATGCGGTCGCGCGCATCGTGCCGCTCGGCTATCATGAAAAAGTGTCGCCGATTTTGCAATGCGACCCGGAAACGGCGCTGCTTGTGCTCAAGCAAATGCATTTCGATAAAAACGATGAGCCGATTTTTTATTCCGTCAACTACTTCCGCTCCGACAAGTTCAGCTTCCATGTCATGCGGAAGCGGTTCAGCTTTTAAGGGGGGTGAAAATGGGTACATAGAAAGAGAGCGGAAGCTTTATACTAACTAATTAAAGAACAAATTTTCAAGCCAGGGGGTAGTGAATGTGAAAAAGCGAATCGGATTGGTGTTGTCCGTCCTGTTTGCCGCCGGCACGCTGCTTAGCGCCTGCGGACAAGCCGGCAACAATGCGGGAGGCGGCAATCAGAAAGATACGTTCAGTGTCGCCATGGTCACCGATGTCGGCGGCATTGACGACAAATCGTTCAACCAGTCGGCTTGGGAAGGGCTGCAAAAGTTCGGCAAAGACAACGGGCTTGAAAAAGGCCGCGGCGGCTACGACTACTTGCAGTCATCGAGCGACGCTGACTATGCCACGAACTTAAACAAGCTTGTGCGCAGCGACTTTGACTTGATTTTCGGCATCGGGTATTTGATGGGCGACGCGGTGAAAGAAGTCGCTAAGCAAAACCCGAAAAAACATTTCGCCATCGTCGACACTGTTGTTGACGAGCCAAATGTCGCCAGCATCACGTTCAAGGAGCATGAAGGCTCGTTCCTTGTCGGTGTTGTCGCCGGGCTAATGACGAAAACGAATAAAATCGGCTTTGTCGGTGGGATGGAGATTCCGTTGATCGAAAAATTCGAAAGCGGATTCCGCGCCGGCGTGAAAGCGGTCAATCCGAAGGCGACTGTGGAAGTGCAATACGCCGGGGCGTTCGACCAAGCGGATAAAGGGAAAGCGATCGCCTCGAGCATGTACGCATCTGGCATCGACATCATCTACCATGCAGCGGGCGCGACTGGGAACGGCGTCTTCTCGGAAGCGAAAGATTTGAAGAAGAAAGATCCGAACCGCGAAATTTGGGTCATCGGTGTTGACAAAGACCAAGCGCCGGAGGGAGAAGTGAAAGTCGGCGGCAAAACGTACAACGTAACGCTCACTTCGATGGTGAAACGCGTCGACGTCGCTGTCTATGACACGGCGAAACGGGCGAAAGAGGGCGACTTCCCGGGCGGCAAAACGATTGAGTACGGGTTGCCGGAAAATGGGGTTGGCATTGCCCCGACGCAAGACAACATTCCGGAGAACGTGTTAAAAACAGTTGACGAATGGAAGCAAAAAATCATCAAAGGCGAAGTGAAAGTTCCGACAAACCGGAAAGAGTACGAGCAATTCGCTGCGACGATCAAGTGACGAACAAAGGCCAAGAAGGCTAGTGCGCGCCGCTAGCCTTCTTCAAAATCATGAAATGAAGGGCGGCTGTTTCGCTGTCGCCTTTCATTTTGTGATTTTGACCTTGCTTGAGTAAGGAGTGAATCGCTTGGAATACGTGATTGAAATGCTCAATATCCGCAAGGTGTTTGGCACGTTTGTCGCCAATGACAACATTACGCTGCAAGTGAAAAAGGGGGAGATACACGCTCTGCTTGGCGAAAACGGGGCCGGCAAATCGACGCTCATGAACGTGCTGTTCGGTTTATACCAGCCGGACGGCGGCGAAATCCGCGTGAAAGGAAAGCCGGTGCGCATCACCGACCCGAACGTCGCCAATGATCTTGGCATCGGCATGGTGCATCAGCACTTTATGCTCGTCGATACGTTCACCGTGACGGAAAACATCATCTTAGGCAGCGAGCCGACGCGGGCCGGAACGATCGATATGAAGCGGGCGGAGCGGGAAGTGCGCGAATTGTCGGAACGATATGGACTCGCGGTCGATCCGACAGCGAAGATCGCCGACATTTCCGTCGGCATGCAGCAGCGCGTGGAAATTTTAAAGACGCTTTACCGCGGCGCCGATATTTTGATTTTTGACGAACCGACAGCGGTGTTGACGCCGCAGGAAATTCGCGAGCTCATGCAAATTATGCGCACGCTCGTCCGCGAAGGAAAATCCATCATTTTAATTACGCACAAACTCAAAGAAATTATGGAAGTGTGCGACCGCGTCACCGTCATCCGCCGCGGCAAAGGAATTGCGACGCTCAATGTGGCGGAGACGAATCCGAACGAACTGGCGGCGCTCATGGTCGGCCGCGAGGTGCAGTTTACGACCGCTAAGAAACCGGCTGAGCCGGGAAAACCGGTGTTGGAAATTAAAGACTTAGTCGTCAAGGACGCGCGCGGGATCAAAGCGGTCAACGGTTTGAACTTGACGGTGCACGCCGGCGAGATCGTCGGCATTGCTGGAGTCGACGGCAACGGCCAGACCGAGCTCATTGAAGCCATAACCGGCTTGATCAAAGCTGAATCAGGGACAATCCGCCTCAACGGCCGAGACATTACGAATTTGCCGCCGCGTAAAATCATCGAAGCCGGCGTCGGCCATATTCCGCAAGATCGGCATAAGCACGGGCTTGTCCTTGACTTTCCGATCGGCGAAAACATGGTGCTGCAAACGTACTATCAGCCGCCGTACTCGAAACGGGGTCTGTTGAATTTTCAAGCCATTTACGAAAAAGCGCGCCAGCTCATCCGCGAATTTGACGTGCGCACGCCGGATGAATATACGAAGGCGCGGGCGCTATCGGGCGGAAACCAGCAAAAAGCGATCATCGGCCGTGAAGTCGACCGCGACCCGGACTTGTTGATCGCCGCCCAGCCGACGAGGGGGCTTGATGTTGGAGCGATCGAATTTATTCATAAGCGGCTCATTGAACAGCGAGACCGCGGGAAAGCGGTGCTGCTCGTCTCGTTTGAGCTTGACGAAGTGATGAACGTCAGCGACCGGATCGCTGTCATTTATGAAGGAAACATCGTCGCCATCGTTGATCCGAAAGAAACAACCGAACAGGAGCTCGGGCTGTTGATGGCTGGAAGCAAACGGAAGGAAGCAGGTGTGTCGTGATGAAGTCGAATCGTCTCCAGCAATTTTTGATACCATTGTTGGCCGTTCTTCTTGGCATGATCGCCGGTTCGATCGTGATGCTTGCAAGCGGCTACAACCCGATCGCCGGCTTTGGCGCTCTCGTGTACGGGGCGTTTGGCGACACGTACTATATCGGCGAAACGATCCGCCAGACGACGCCATACATTTTAACGGGCTTGGCGGTGGCGTTTGCCTTTCGCACCGGCTTGTTTAACATCGGGGTTGAAGGGCAGCTGATCGTCGGCTGGCTCGCTGCCGTCTGGGTCGGGGTGTCCTTTGATTTGCCCAAAATCATCCATTTGCCGCTTGCCTTGTTGGCCGCCGCGTTGGCCGGGGCGCTATGGGGCTTGATTCCGGGTGTGCTGAAGGCGTATTTAAAAGTGCACGAAGTCATTATTACGATCATGATGAACTATATTGCTTTGCATGTAACGAACGCCATCATCCGTTCCGTTTTGTCTGATGAGGGATTTAAATCAAAGCCGGTGAAAGAAAGCGCATCGCTTCACTCCGACTTTTTTGATGCCATTACGCATCATTCCACCATGCATTACGGCATTTTCATCGCTGTCGCCGCCGCATTTGTCATGTGGTTTTTGCTTGAGCGGACGACGAAAGGGTTTGAGCTGCGGGCGGTCGGTTTCAATCAGCATGCGTCACAGTACGCGGGCATGAATGTGCGCGCCAACATCATTTTAGCGATGGTCATCTCCGGCGCTTTTGCCGGCGTCGCCGGGGCGATGGAGGGGCTTGGCACATTTGGAAACATCTCGACGAAAGCCGGCTTTACCGGCCTTGGATTTGATGGCATCGCGGTTGCCTTGATCGGAGGAAACAACGCGTTTGGCATTTTGCTCTCCGCCTTGTTGTTTGGCGCCTTAAAAGTCGGGGCGTTGGAAATGCCGTCAAGCGCCGGCGTGCCGACCGAACTCGTCGATATTATTATCGCGCTCATCATTTTCTTTGTTGCATCCAGCTACATGATCCGCTGGCTGTTATCTCGTTGGCAAAAGGGGGCGGAGTAAGTGAGCGTGTATGACGTCTTGCAAACGATTGTCCCGACGACGATTTTCTTTGCGGCTCCTCTCATTTTCACCGCCCTTGGCGGCGTGTTTAGCGAACGGTCCGGCGTCGTCAACATCGGGCTTGAAGGATTGATGACCATCGGCGCGTTTGTCGGCATCGTCTTTAATTTGACGTTTGCCGATCGGTTTGGCGAATGGACGCCGTGGCTTGCCTTATTGGCTGCCATGGTGGTCGGCGCTGTATTTTCCCTGCTGCATGCTGTCGCGTCGGTCACATTTCGCGCCGACCAAGTCGTAAGCGGGGTGGCGATCAACTTTTTGGCGCTTGGTCTGTCGCTGTTTTTAGTGAAGAAAATGTACGGCAAGGGGCAGACGGATCAAATTCAAGTTGGGTTTGACAAAATTGACGTGCCAGTGTTAAGCGACATTCCCGTCATCGGGCCGCTGTTGTTTTCCAACGCGTACGCGCCGTCATATATCGCCATTGCGCTGGCGTTTGTATCATGGTATGTCATTTACAAAACGCCGTTTGGCCTGCGGCTGCGTGCGGTCGGCGAACATCCGATGGCGGCGGATACGATGGGGATTCATGTCGCCAAAATGCGCTACATCGCTGTCATGATCAGCGGCGCGCTCGGCGGCTTGGGCGGTGCGGTATACGCGACGATCATTTCCCGCGATTTCAGCCATGCGACGATTTCCGGGCACGGATTTATGGCGCTTGCGGCGATGATTTTCGGCAAGTGGCATCCGATCGGCGCGATGGGGGCGGCGCTCTTTTTCGGGTTGGCGCAAAGCTTAAGCATCGTCGGGCAAACGATTCCGTTCTTGAAAAACGTCCCGACCGTTTACTTGCTCATCGCCCCGTATGCACTCACGATTTTGGCGCTGGCGGGCTTCATCGGCCGCGCTGAGGCGCCGAAAGCGGCTGGCACGCCATACATCAAAGGAAAACGGTGATGAAAGCGGCTGTCCGAAAAACGGACGGCCGTTTTTTGCTGAATGGAATGATTTGCATTTTTCTATTGGCAAAAGGTATATTGTTGATAAGACGCTTTACAATAAAAGATAGTGCATATCTGCAAAGAGAAAAAGTAAGGAGGAGTTGGATTGGTCGACGAAAAAGTCACAGCGGTCGGACCGGTTCGCGTCCATACGATTTCGACCGATAAGTACAAAACGAACACGATCGTTTGGAAAATGAAGGCCCCTCTTGCTAAAGAAACGGTCACGCTGCGCGCGCTTTTGCCATACGTCTTGCAAAGCGGCACGGCCGACTATCCGAGCGTTAAGGCGCTGCGCACCTATTTGGATGAACTGTATGGGGCGACGCTGAACGTCGATTTAACGAAAAAAGGCGAACATCATATCATGACGATTCGCATCGATGTCGCCAATGAACGATTTTTGCCGGAGCAAACGCCGCTTCTTGAGAAAGCGTTTCANCTCTTGGCCGATCTTCTTTTCCGCCCGGCTCTTGATGGCGGGCGGTTTGTCACCGACATTGTCGAGCAGGAAAAGCGGGCGCTCCGTCAACGCATTCAGGCGGTGTATGATGACAAAATGCGCTATGCGAACATGCGCCTTGTAGAAGAAATGTGCAAAGGCGAACCGTACGCCCTCTCGCCAAACGGCGAGCTTGAAGACGTGGACGGCATCACGGCGGAAGGGCTGTATCGCTATTATGAACGAGCGCTGGCCGAGGATGAGCTGGATCTATATGTCATTGGCGACGTGGCTGAAGAGGCGGTGCTCACAGCGGTGAAGCAGCGCTTCTCTTTGCCGGATCGTCCAAAGCGGGAGCGCGCATCGTCGGTTTCTGTCAAGCCGCAAGGGGAAGTTCGCGAAGTCATCGAGCGGCAAGACGTGAAGCAAGGAAAGCTCAACATCGGCTATCGGACAAATGTGACGTACGAGGATGACGATTATTACGCCTTGCAAATGTTTAACGGCATTTTTGGCGGTTTTTCCCATTCGAAGCTGTTCATCAACGTCCGCGAGAAGGCAAGCCTTGCCTATTATGCCGCCTCAAGGCTTGAGAGCCATAAAGGGCTGCTTATGGTCATGTCCGGCATTGAACCGGCCAACTATGAGAAGGCGCGCCGCATCATCGATGAGCAAATGCAGGCGATGAAAAACGGCGATTTCACAGATGAAGAAATGGCGCAGACGAAAGCGGTCATCCGCAACCAGCTGCTTGAGACGCTCGATACGCCGCGCGGGCTTGTGGAGGTGTTGTACCATAACGTCGTCTCAACGCGAAAGCGCCCGATCGATGAATGGATTGCCGGCACCGATCAAGTGACGCGCGAGGATGTGGTGCGCGCCGCTGACAAGGTGGAGCTTGATACGGTGTACTTTTTGACCGGAATGGAGGCGACGGAAGATGGAAAAACGGGTGTATGAGACGTTGCACGAAGAGCTGTTTTATGAAAAAATGGACAACGGCCTTGACGTGTACATTTTGCCGAAAAAAGGATTCAACAAAACGTATGCGACATTCACCACGAACTACGGTTCGGTCGACAACCAGTTCGTCCCGCTCGGTAAAACGGAGATGAAGCGCGTTCCGGACGGCATCGCCCATTTTTTGGAGCATAAGCTGTTTGAAAAAGAAGACGGCGACGTGTTTCAGCAGTTCAGCAAACAAGGCGCCTCGGCGAACGCCTTTACGACGTTCACCCGCACCGCCTATTTGTTCTCAAGCACCGACAACGTCGAGAAAAACTTGGAAACGTTGATCGATTTTGTGCAAAGCCCGTACTTTTCCGACAAGACAGTGGAAAAAGAAAAAGGGATCATCGGCCAGGAAATCCGGATGTACGACGACAACCCAGACTGGCGCGTCTATTTCGGCGCCATCGAAAGCATGTATCACAACCATCCGGTCAAAATCGACATCGCCGGCACAGTTGAATCGATCGCCCAAATTACGAAAGAGTTGCTGTATGAGTGCTACGAAACGTTTTACCACCCGAGCAACATGCTTTTGTTTGTCGTCGGCCCGGTCGATGAACAAAAAATCATGCAGCAAATCCGCGACAACCAGGCGAAAAAGTCGTTCCCGCAAGCCCCGGAAGTGAAGCGGTTTGCGTATGAAGAACCGAGCGCAGTAGCGGAAAAGAAAAAAGTGATTCCGATGCATGTGCAGACGAACAAATGCTTTGTCGGCATCAAAGCGCCGTCCGTTCCTGAAGCCGGCGAACAAAAACTTCGGCATGAGCTTGCCTTCCACGTCGCATTGGACTATTTGTTTGGAAAAAGCTCGCCGCATTATGAACGGCTGTACCGCGAAGGATTGATCGATGATACATTTATGTACGATTATACAGAAGAGCGCGGGTTCGGCTTCGCGTTGATCGGCGGCGATACAAGGGACGCTGAACGGCTCGCTTCGGAAATTCAAACGGTGCTGCTGTCGTTTGCCGCGGAGACTATAAAAAAGGAAGAATTTGAACGGGTGAAAAAGAAAAAAATCGGCGCCTTTTTGCGCGCGCTCAACTCGCCGGAATACATCGCCAACCAGTTTACGCGCTACGCGTTTTACGGATCCAACTTGTTTGACATTTTGCCGGCGCTTTCATCCCTTGCCATGGACGATATCGCGGCGGTTGCCTCTTCTTGCTTCCGCGATTCGCAAATCGCGGTTTGCGAAGTCGTTCCAAAAGGGCAATAAGGCATCCTTCCTGAGAAGGATGCTTTTTTGCGGCAAAAAGGAGAGGATGGTTTCATGCGCTACGCCTTGATCACTGGAGCCTCTGGAGGCATCGGACAAAGCATCGCTCGTGTGCTCGCTCGGGAGGGGTACGGACTTTTTCTCCATTACTATCGGCGACGGGCGCCTGTTGAAGCGCTGAAAGAAGAGCTTAACGATGTGCATATTGTGCCGATTGAGGCCGATTTGTCGGCACTGGATGGGGTGGAAAAGCTCGTTTCGCAAATCGATCGCCCGGTTGATGCCATCGTTTACAACAGCGGTGCAAGCTATTACGGATTGTTGACCGACATGAACGATGAATTAATCGAGCGGATGGTGCGGCTTCACATGACAAGCCCGGCGTTGCTCATCAAAAGGCTGACCCCATCAATGGTGGCGAGAAAGCGCGGTCATATTGTGTTCATTTCCTCGATTTGGGGATTGTGCGGCGCTTCATGCGAGGCGGTGTACTCGATGACAAAGGGAGGGCAGAACGCGTTTGCCAAGGCGCTGGCCAAGGAGCTTGCCCCAAGCGGCATTCGCGTCAACGCTGTTGCACCGGGGGCGATTGATACCGATATGCTGCGGGTGTTTCGTCCTGAGGAGCTGGAAGCGCTCACTGACGAAATTCCAGCCGGCCGGCTCGGCACCCCGGATGAGGTGGCGGAAACGGTGGCGTTTTTGCTGTCTGATGCCGCTTCGTATATCACCGGCCAAGTCATTTCCGTCAACGGCGGCTGGTATTGTTGAACGTATATTTTCCGGTTCGGCAGGCAAACTATCCTTGAAACATTCAACAAGGAGGGATTGACATGTCGGTACTGGATAACTTTGAACAATGGAAAGACTTTTTGGCGGAACGTTTAGAACAAGCGCAACAGCAAGGATTGACTCAGCAAGTGATCACAGATGTCGCTTACCAAATCGGGGATTATTTGGCGAAACACGTCGACCCGAAAAACCCAGAAGAACGGGTGCTCGCTGATCTTTGGAGCGTTGCGGATGAAAAAGAGCAGCACGCCCTTGCCAACATGATGGTCAAGCTGGTCCAACAAAAATAATCACCCGGTAAAAGAGAGGGGCCTCCCTCTCTTTTTTCTTCCTCCTTTTCGGTTGCTTTTCCATTTATAATTATAGTAGTATGAACTTAGCATAAGGCGTTCGTGCGGACACCGGCAAGGGAGGAGACGGGATGGGCAAGCAGGAATGGTATTTGGAATATGAAATTCATGTCAACCGCCCGGGGTTGCTCGGCGACGTTGCTTCGCTGCTCGGTATGTTGTCCATTAACATCGTGACGATCAACGGTGTCCGGGATTCGCGCCGCGGCATGTTGCTTTTGTGCGACAATAACGAGCAAATTGAACGGTTGGCGACGATCTTGCGGACGATGGACAACATTACGGTGACGAAGCTGCGCCAGCCGAAGCTGCTCGACCGCCTCGCCGTCCGCCACGGCCGTTATATCCAGCGCGATGCCGATGACAAAAAAACGTTCCGCTTCGTCCGTGATGAACTTGGACTGCTTGTCGATTTTATGGCGGAACTTTTTAAAGAAAAAGGGCATAAGCTCATCGGCATCCGCGGGATGCCGCGCGTCGGCAAGACAGAGTCGATCGTCGCCGCCAGCGTGTGCGCCAACAAACGATGGCTGTTTGTTTCATCGACGCTGATTAAACAGACGGTTCGCACGCAGTTGATGGAAGATGAGTATAGCGAGGACAACATTTTCATTATCGACGGCATCGTCTCAACGCGCCGCGGGAACGAGCAGCACTGGCAGCTCATCCGTGAGCTCATGCGCCTTGAGGCGACGAAAGTCGTCGAGCATCCGGACATGTTTGTTCGCCATACGGAATACACGCTCGATGATTTTGATTATATTATTGAGCTGCGCCATGAACCGGACGAAGATATTTCCTACGAAGCGATTGACCGCCCGTCATTGTTGGGCGATGACGGATTTTCCGAATTTGGGTTTTAATTTAAAAAAGTGGAAGGTGTTGGCCGTTGACGGAACTAGGAAAACGTTTGCGGGAAGCACGGGAAGAAAAAAATATGAGTTTGGACGAGCTGCAGGAGATGACGAAAATTCAAAAGCGGTATTTGATCGGCATCGAAGAAGGCAACTATGCCATCATGCCTGGAAATTTTTATGTGCGTGCCTTCATCCGGCAATATGCTGAAGCGGTCGGACTTGATCCGGATGAGCTGTTTGAACAGTATAAACAGGACATTCCCCAGTCTTATCAAGATGACATTCCGCAGACGCTGTCGCGCGTGAAGACGCGCCAGCAACTGTCTGCCGAGGGGGCGAAATGGCTCGATTGGCTGCCGAAAGTGATTGTCGCGGCGGTCGTCATCGGGGCGGCTGTCCTCGTTTGGGTGCTGCTCCAGCACGGCGCCGCAAATGAGCCGCCGACAAAGACAAGCCCAAAAACAGCGGAGGTCGAAAAGCCGAAACATTCGCCGCTTGAGCAGGCGAAACAAAAGCAGTCGGCGAAGGAAACGGACGAGAAGGCAACGAATGAAAACGGACAGCAAAATGAACAGCCAGCGCCGACTGGCGAAGAAGAACAGCCGGCTGCGGCGATGAATGTGACGGAAAAGCGCGGCAACACGGCGACGATTGAAGTCGCCAGCTCCGGCGCGTTTTCCATCGAGCTTTCATCCAAAGGAACGTCATGGGTCGAAGTATACAATACGAAAGGCCATACGTTTTACCGCGGCAACTTGACAAGCGGGCAGACGAAAACGTTCGATCTGTCGGCCGAAAGCGAAGTATGGGTGAAAATCGGGCGTACGCTGGACGTCGACATGAAGGTAAACGGCCAGCCGTTTGCCTATCCGTTTGCCCCGAAAGAGGAAGTATACCAAAAGCTGCATTTCGTGTTGAAGAAATGATGGAACAGGGCGCTTTTCCGCAGGAAGGCGCCTGCTTTTCGCACGGACTGAACTATGTTGAATGAGCGGAGGTATTTGTGGTGAACTTGCCGAATAAAATTACGGTAGCGCGCATTATGCTCATCCCGTTTTTCTTGATCGTGATGCTTGTTCCGTTCGGGTGGGGAAGCATCCAAATCGGCGGGACAGAGCTTCCGGTTGCCCATCTTGCCGGCGCGCTCATTTTCATCATCGCCTCAGCGACGGACTGGATCGATGGCTACTATGCCCGCAAATACGGGTTGGTGACGAATTTAGGAAAATTTTTAGATCCGCTTGCCGATAAATTGCTTGTGTCGGCGGCGCTTATCGTGCTTGTCGAGCTCGGGGCCGTTCCGGCGTGGATGGTGATTGTCATCATCAGCCGCGAGTTTGCCGTCACCGGCTTGCGGCTCGTGCTTGCCGGCGAGGGGGAAGTCGTCGCTGCCAACATGCTTGGCAAAATCAAGACATGGACGCAAATTGTCGCCATTTCCGCTTTATTGTTACATAACTTCCCATTCTCGCTCATTTCGTTTCCGTTCGCTGAATTGGCGCTGTGGGTGGCGGTCATTTTCACGATTTGGTCTGGCTGGGATTATTTTGCGAAAAACAGACATGCGTTTTCCCATTCGAAATAGCCGGCCACAAAGGGGGAGAAAAGTCTGTTGAACGCGGAGATCATTGCCGTTGGCTCTGAGCTGTTGCTTGGGCAAATCGCCAATACGAACGCCCAGTTTTTGTCGCAGCAGCTGGCGATGCTTGGCATTAACGTCTATTTCCATACCGTCGTCGGCGACAACGCCGGCCGCCTTGAGCAGGCGGTGAAAACGGCGCAAACGAGAGCGAACCTCATCATTTTCACCGGCGGCCTCGGCCCGACGAAAGACGATTTGACGAAGGAGACGATCGCCCGTTTGCTTGGCCGCCGGCTCGTGATCGACGAGGAAGCGCTCCGAGCGATTGAGGTGTATTTTGCCCGCACAAACCGGCCGATGACAGAAAACAATAAAAAGCAGGCGCTCGTCTTGGAAGGATCGACGGTGCTGAAAAACGAGCACGGCATGGCGCCAGGGATGGCGCTTGTGGCAGACGGCATTACGTACATGCTGCTGCCCGGGCCGCCGAAAGAAATGCGGCCGATGTTCAAAAAATACGGAAACGCCTTTTTGCGCCGTACGTTTTCGCTTTCCGAGCGCATCGAGTCGCGCGTGCTCCGCTTTTTTGGCATCGGTGAATCAGCGCTCGAGACGGCGATTGCGGATTTGATCGACGCCCAGTCGAATCCGACGATCGCGCCGCTGGCCGGCGACGGTGAAGTGACGCTTCGTCTGACAGCGAAGCATCAGGATGAGGCGGAGGCGAAGCGGCTTCTTGACGAAGTGGAATCGGCCATTTTGGCGCGCGTCGGCCGCCACTGCTACGGATATAACGATGAAACGTTGTTTACAAAGACGCTCGAGCGGTTAAAAGAAAGAGGATGGACGATCGCGTCGGCCGAAAGTTTGACCGGCGGCCTTTTCCTCGAACAGCTCACCGCCCTCCCCGGCGCGTCGCAAGTCGTGCAGGGCGGTGTCGTCTGCTACACAAACGGCGTCAAAGAACAGGTGCTTGGCATACCGCGCCCGCTGCTTGAGGCAGAAGGGGCGGTGAGCGAGCCGTGCGCCCGTTTGCTTGCTGAAAACGTCCGCGCGATGTGCGATGCGGATATCGGCATCAGCTTCACCGGCGTCGCCGGACCCGATCCGCTTGAGGGCCACCCGCCCGGCACCGTGTATATCGGCATCGCCGTCCGCGGGCGCGATGCGACTGTCCACCGTCTGATGCTGTCCGGCACGCGTGATGCCATTCGCATCCGCACCGCCAAATACGGCTGTTTTTTTCTGCTTGAGATGCTCGCGGCCGACTGCTGATCGGCCGCCCCCTTCCTTGAACATTCTCCACCGCACATCGTTTTTTCCACCGCATGAGTATGGCGATTGTTGCTAGTTTCTCCACCGAAAAAACGAATGGACGTTCGTTTTTTGCTTGGCAATGGCCGCAAAACGCGGTATAGTATAAGTAGTCCTAGAATAAGGAGGAGTAGGTTAGTGAACCAAGATCGTCAAGCTGCATTGGAGCAGGCATTAAAACAAATTGAACGACAGTTTGGCAAGGGGGCCATCATGAAGCTCGGCGAGCAAGTCGACCGCAAAGTGTCGGTCGTGCCGAGCGGTTCGCTGGCGCTCGACATCGCGTTAGGAGTCGGCGGCTATCCGCGCGGGCGGATTGTGGAAATTTACGGCCCGGAATCGTCCGGGAAAACGACCGTTGCCCTTCACGCGATCGCGGAAGTGCAAAAGCGGGGCGGGCAAGCAGCTTTCATCGACGCAGAGCACGGTGCGACCTGTTGCTGACTGAAGTATGGCGGAAACGCCGTGCGAAAAGTCAGCGGGACTGAGCATGAGTAGGTCCTAACTGCATCACCGAGAGCTCGGTGAAAATCCGAGACGGGAATGAAGGTTGGCATTCCCGCCCTAATACCCCGACGTGCGGTCATGGTGCGCAACATGGCTGTACGAAGCTCGGAGAGGACGGCGAAAAGCAGACCTGAGAAGCGGTTAGCGAAGTAGCCGGGGGTCCATAAAGCTCCTATGGCTAGAGAACGCATAGCGTTGGAACGAACCACCGGAAGTACGGCTCGTAAGGCGTGGGGCGCCGAAAAAAGAAGGCGCTCACCTCCTAAGTGAGGTTCAGCCCTGGATGAGGTATTCGTGTTTGCCGAGTCTGGATTGATCCCGTAGAGGATCTTTGCCTTGAGCCCTCCAACCATGGGCAGAAAGGCGGCTGACGGGTCAGAGGTGGAGCCTAAGGGAGCATGCAAGGATAGGTGATGCGGTACAGGTGAACCACCCCAGCGGATGCCAAGGGATGCGCATCCCGATGCCGCTAAGCAGGAGGAAATGACTGCTGAAGGGGTGGGGCAGCAGCCCGTAGTAGTGATGAAGCAGGGTAACTCCTGCGGAGCGAAGGGGCATAGTCGAGTACCCTAGGTTACTAACCCAGACAATGATTAGGAAGCCGTGAGGAAATCCGTAAGGGTTTCGGTGAGCAAAACTGACTAAAAACGTGTATGGTACAAATCCGCTAGAAAGGATTTGATACTATCAACCAAACGTTTCAAGAACTAATCATTCCTAGGTCGGAGCAGGAATTCCGCGACCTACAAGACAAGATGTACGCCATTACAAAGGAATGTCTGGAAAAAGGTGATGTTCCAAGATTTAAGGGATTGGTCGAAATAGCAAGCAGCGATGTCGTGATCGTATCCGCCATTCACAAAATCAAATCAAACCAAGGAAATAGTACAGCGGGTACAGATGGGAAAACCATCAGCGACATACTAACGCTGAACTATGACGAAGCGATAAACTTCGTTAAAAGATGCTTTAAGAAATATACACCTAACCCGATCAGAAGGGTCCATATCCCAAAACCCGGGAAAAAGGAAAAGAGACCTTTAGGCATTCTGACGATCGCAGACCGAATAATCCAAGAATGTGTGAGGATGGTCATTGAACCAATTCTTGAAGCACAATTTTTTCAACACTCATATGGGTTCAGACCCTACCGAGACGCAAAACAAGCCATCGAAAGATGTGTATTTATATGTAACCGAATAGGGTACAATTGGGTGATAGAGGGAGATATAAAAGGTTTCTTCGATAACGTGAACCACACTATCCTGATCAAGCAGCTTTGGCACATGGGTATACGTGATAGACGAATGCTCATGATTATCAAAGCCATGCTGAAAGCAGGAGTTATAAAAGAAACCAAGATAAATGAAATGGGCACGCCACAAGGTGGAATTATCTCCCCACTATTAGCCAATGTGTATCTTCATAAACTCGACCAATGGATAACAAGAGAATGGGAAGAGAAGAAAATGCGAAATGGTACAACCATTCGCACGGCAAAATACAAGTCCCTCCGAGATCACTCAACAATAACCAAACCAGAGTTCTACGTAAGATACGCAGACGACTGGGTACTGTTCACCAATAGCAGGGGGAATGCCGAAAAATGGAAATATCGAATCAAGAAATATCTAAAAGAAAACCTTAAACTTGAACTATCCGATGACAAAACACTCATAACCAACATTAAGAAGAAACCAATGAAATTCCTAGGTTTCAAAATTAAAATGATACCACACGGTAAAGGTGGAAAATACATCGGATACGCGAGTGCAGACACGGAAAAAATTAAAGGGAAAGTTGAACAGATCAGGAAAGATCTGCGTAAACTAAAATTCGCCACGAATCAAGAATGGCTTATAACGGACATCAACCGAATTAACAGTAAAATTAGAGGTATCATTAATTATTACTCAAGTGCTCCTAGCGTCAACAGAGATGTAAGGCCATTTAAGGAAAAACTTAAATATGCGTCCTACAAAGCACTAAAGAGATATGGAGCGAAATGGATACCTGCTAATCAATGCTACAACTTAGCACCCCTGTACCCAGATAGAACAGAACAAGTGCCTGCAATCAAAATAAATGGAAGATGGCTTGGTATAATGAGTATTGGGTTCGCAACTTGGATTAAAACAAACCAGAAAAATCAGAAGGAAACACCATACACAGCGGAAGGAAGAAGAATTAGGCTTCAAAACACGGGTAAGAAGCCGCTGACCGTAAGAGCACAATGGTTATTAGACAGTGGTTACCTAAACCTAATTCAAGGAGTTAAGTCTAGTAAAATTTACAACTTCGAATTCTTCATGAATCGGTGTTATGCGTTTAACAGAGATAAAGGAAAATGTAAAATATGTGGTGACATTCTGCAGCCATTTAACACTAGAACCCACCATATCAATACGAAACTTCCGCTGAACGAAATTAATAAGGTAAGCAATCTCGTAACGGTCTGCGACAAATGTCATACATTGATCCATTTAAAGGATCTAAGTGATGTCAACCTCAGTCGCTTAAAAACAAACGCAATAAGGAAACTCGAGGAATACAGAAAGTGCGTACACTAGTAAAGTCTAGAGCGGATTAGTAACCGGGGTACTCGATGGAACGCCGTGTGCGGGGAAACTCGCACGCACGGTGTGAAGCGGGGGAAAATAGCCCCTCCGGGTAATGCCGAGGGTGACTATTACCTATCGCTATCGCTCGACCCCATCTATGCACAAAAATTAGGGGTCAATATCGATGAATTGCTGCTTTCCCAGCCTGACACGGGCGAGCAGGCGCTCGAAATCGCGGAAGCGCTCGTGCGAAGCGGCGCGGTCGATATTATCGTCATCGACTCGGTGGCGGCGCTTGTGCCGAAAGCGGAAATTGAAGGGGAGATGGGCGACGCCCATGTCGGCTTGCAAGCGCGGCTTATGTCCCAGGCGCTTCGCAAGCTGTCTGGCGCCATTAACAAATCGAAAACGATCGCCATCTTCATCAACCAAATTCGCGAAAAAGTCGGCGTCATGTTTGGCAATCCGGAAACGACGCCGGGCGGGCGGGCGCTCAAGTTTTACGCTTCCGTCCGCCTAGAGGTGCGCCGCGCCGAGCAAATTAAGCAAGGCAATGATATGGTCGGCAACAAGACGAAAATTAAAGTCGTCAAAAACAAAGTTGCGCCGCCATTTAAAACGGCTGACGTCGACATTATGTACGGCGAAGGCATTTCCCGCGAAGGGGAAATTCTCGACATGGCGTCCGAATTGGACATCGTGCAAAAAAGCGGTTCGTGGTATTCGTACAAAGACGAGCGGCTTGGCCAAGGGCGGGAAAACGCGAAGCAATTTTTGAAGGAAAACCCGCACATCGCCGATGAGATCGCCCGCGCCATCCGCCAGCATTACGGCATCGACGTTGAAGAGGGAACGAGCGAACCGCAGCAAGACGGGTTCGGATTGCTTGAAGAATAACGGGACAAGGCGTCCTGGCAAGCTGCCGGGGCGCCTTTTTCCATCCGTTCGGCCTGCCAAGGAGAGCGATAAGCCTAAAAAAGGACGGCGTGCGGAACGGTCTTGTTCCGTTGTCATCCTCTAGGCGCGTCGGTGTAATATCTTGACAATTCCTATTGCCGCCTTTACAATGAACATGTATATTTGTCCATACGCGCGGCAGGGCCATACGCCCGCCCGCTGCGGCGGACCGCCTTCGTGCGGAAGGCTGCGCGGGTCGATTGTGATGCCAAGCGACTGAGCTAATGGATTGAAAACGGGAATGTCCATCTGCGCCGGTCATGGCGGTGAGAAGAGAGAGCGAAAGGAAACCGAACAGCAAGAGGAGGTGAAACGATGGGTTCGATCATCATCTCCGCTTTGCTTGCCTTAGTCATTGGTGCCGTTGTTGGCTTTTTTGTTCGCAAATCGATTGCCGAAGCGAAAATCGGCGGGGCGAAAGCCGCTGCCGAACAGCTGATTGAGGAGGCGAAACGCGAGGCGGACGCCTTGAAAAAAGAGGCGCTTCTCGAAGCGAAAGACGAGATTCATAAACTGCGTACGGAGGCGGAGCGTGATATCCGCGACCGGAGAAGCGAGCTCCAAAAACAAGAAAACCGCCTGATGCAAAAGGAGGAAAATCTCGACCGCAAAGATGAAGCGCTCAACAAACGTGAGGCGTTGCTTGAGGCAAAGGAAGAAGCGTTGAACGAAAGACAACAGCATATTGAACAAATGGAAAGCAAAGTGGAAGCGCTCGTCAAACAACAACAAGCCGAACTTGAACGCATTTCCGGCCTGACGCGCGACGATGCCCGCCAGCTCATTTTAGAGCGCGTCGAGAAAGAGCTGTCGCATGAGATTGCGATGATGATCAAAGAGGCGGAAACGCGGGCGAAAGAGGAGGCAGACAAACGGGCAAAGGCGATTTTGTCGCTTGCCATCCAACGTTGCGCCGCCGACCATGTCGCCGAAACGACTGTTTCCGTCGTCAATTTGCCAAACGACGAAATGAAAGGGCGGATCATCGGGCGCGAAGGGCGGAACATCCGCACGCTCGAGACGTTGACCGGCATCGATTTGATCATCGACGATACNNCGGAAGCGGTCATTTTGTCCGGATTTGACCCGATTCGCCGCGAGACGGCGCGCATCGCGCTCGATAAGCTTGTGCAAGATGGCCGCATCCATCCAGCGCGCATTGAGGAAATGGTCGAAAAGGCGCGCCGCGAAGTGGATGAGCATATCCGCGAAGTCGGCGAACAGACGACGTTTGAAGTCGGTGTTCACGGCTTGCATCCGGATTTGATCAAAATTTTAGGGCGGCTCAAGTTCCGAACGAGCTACGGACAAAACGTCTTAAAACACTCGGTGGAAGTGGCGTTTTTAGCCGGACTGATGGCGGCCGAGCTTGGGGAGGACGAAATGCTGGCGCGCCGGGCCGGCTTGCTTCATGACATTGGCAAAGCGATCGACCACGAAGTCGAAGGAAGCCATGTGGAAATCGGCGTTGAGCTGGCGACGAAGTATAAAGAACATCCGGTCGTCATCAACAGCATCGCTTCCCACCATGGCGATACGGAACCGACGTCGGTCATCGCTGTGCTCGTCGCGGCGGCCGATGCGCTGTCGGCGGCGCGGCCGGGAGCGCGCAGCGAAACGCTGGAAAACTATATCCGTCGTCTAGAGAAGCTTGAAGAAATCGCCGAATCGTACGAAGGCGTTGAAAAATCGTACGCCATTCAAGCTGGGCGTGAAGTGCGCATTATGGTCAAACCAGATATGATCGACGATTTGGAAGCGCACCGGCTGGCGCGTGACATCCGCAAACGAATCGAAGAAGAGCTCGATTACCCGGGCCATATTAAAGTGACGGTCATCCGCGAAACGCGGGCGGTCGAATACGCGAAATAAAGTGGCTATTGCCACTTTCTTTTTTTGTGCGTAAAATAGGAGGGTATAACGATGCGGAGATGGGCGCAAGGCGATATTTTTCGTTTAGAAAGGGATCAGGGATGAGAATTTTATTTATCGGCGACGTCGTCGGTTTGCCGGGGCAAAAAATGGTGGAGCACTATTTGCCAAGGCTGAAGGAAAAACATCGGCCGGACGTTGTTGTGATCAACGGCGAAAACGCCGCCGGCGGGAAAGGAATCACCGAACCGATTTACCGGGCGCTTCTCGCTTGGGGGGCTCATGTGATCACGTTGGGCAATCACGCATGGGACAAACGCGATATTTTTGAGTTTATCGATCAGGCGAAGGCATTGATTCGCCCGGCGAATTACCCGCCCGGCACGCCGGGAAAAGGCATCGTCTTTGTGCCGACCGAGCATGGCGAAGCGGCGGTCATCAATTTGCAAGGGCGGGCGTTTTTGCCGGCGATTGACTGCCCATTTCAAAAGGCGGACGAGCTGATCGCCGCCGCCTCCGCGCGCACGCCGGTCATCATCGTCGATTTCCATGCCGAGGCGACGAGTGAAAAACAGGCGATGGGCTGGTACTTAGACGGCCGCGTATCCGCGGTCATCGGCACGCATACACACGTCCAGACGGCCGATAACCGCATTTTGCCAAGAGGGACGGCGTACATTACCGACGTTGGCATGACCGGTCCATACGACGGCATTTTAGGCGTCGATCGAGAGGCGGTGCTGCGCAAATTTTTAACCGGGCTGCCAGTTCGTTTCGACGTCAAGGAAGGACGAAGCCAATTGAATGCCGTCTTTGTTGATGTAGACGAAAAAAGCGGACGGGCGTTTCGCATTGAACGGTTGATCATTAACGATGACCACCCTTATTTTGAATAGTCCATCTTTTAAAAATTTTTTAAAATGTCCTCCTCCCATGCAGGAATAGTTGTCGAAACAGTGAATATAGTTACAATGAAGACCTTTTACCGAAATCATTTTCCAAGGAAACGAGGGAGGAGCTAGGAATGGAAATATTAAAAGTTTCAGCAAAATCGAATCCGAACTCTGTAGCTGGTGCACTTGCCGGGGTGTTGCGCGAGCGCGGCGCAGCGGAAATTCAAGCGATCGGCGCAGGTGCATTGAACCAAGCCGTTAAAGCAGTAGCGATCGCACGAGGGTTTGTGGCACCGAGCGGCATGGACTTGATTTGCATTCCGGCGTTTACGGATATTATCATCGACGGAGAAGAGCGGACAGCGATCAAATTGATTGTCGAACCTCGTTAACTGGATGATCAGACAATGGCGGCTATAACCTGTTGGCGCCTTCGGCTGCGAAGGCAGGCAGGTTATTTTTGCTTTTTCAAGGGGGGAACGGAATGATCTTCGATGCACATTGCGATGTGTTGATGAAGTTATGGCAAGATCGGTCTCTGTCGTTTTACGACGGAGCTTCGCTTCACGTCACTCTTTCCGGGATGGCGGAAGCAGGGGTGAAAGTGCAATGCTTTGCCATCTACATACCGGAAACGGTGCCGGAGGAAGCCCGGTTCACTGTTGCGCTGGAGATGGTGGACATCTTCTTTGCCCGCATTATCGATGCGTTTCCGTCTGTGAAGTTCGTGCGGACGAGACGGGATATCGCCGCCCTTAAAAAAGAGGAAGTCGGCGCCATGTTGACGCTGGAAGGGTGCGACGCCATCGGCGTCAACCTTGTCAAGCTAAAGACGCTCCTCCGCCTCGGCGTCGCTTCCGTAGGGTTGACATGGAACTTCCCGAACGCTGTCGCTGACGGAGCGTGGGAGAAGCGCGGCGCCGGGCTGACGGCGTTTGGCCGGCAAGTCGTTGCACTTCTTAATGAAGCAAAACGATGGGTCGATGTGTCCCACTTATCGGAGAAAGCGTTTTGGGATGTCATCGAGATGGCTCGGTTCCCCATCGCTTCCCATTCCAACGTGCATCGTCTATGCCCACATCCACGCAACTTAACCGACGAGCAGATCAAAGCGTTGATCGAAAAAGACGGCATGATCGGCATTAATTTCGTTCCGTATTTTTTGACGGCGAAGAAAAACGAGGCGATGATCGCTGATGTGCTTCGCCATCTCGACCATATATGCGCGCTCGGGGGGGAAAACAACGTCGGGTTTGGCTCCGACTTCGATGGCATCACGGAGACGGTCGCCGGCCTTGGAACGGTAAGGGAATATGCGCGGCTTGTCAACGAGTTGTACAAGCATTACTCCACCGAGCAAGTATCCCGCTTTTTATTCGGCAACTTCTACGCCCATTTGCCGGAGTGACGAATATCACTGAGTATCGGCTCTGCGTATCCTAGAATAGAAGACAGGGCATCCGCGGCGCCGGCTGAAAAAGGCGTTCAAAATGGTAGTTTCCTTGTCAGAAAAGTGGTACAATAGTAGCGAAAGGCTGGAGTGAATATAAAGGGGTGTAATTCATGATCGAACAGCTGTCATGGAAGGTAGGCGGCCAGCAAGGGGAAGGAATTGAAAGTACAGGGGAAATTTTTTCCACAGCGCTGAACCGCCTCGGATATTACTTATATGGATACCGCCATTTTTCTTCACGCATCAAAGGGGGTCATACGAACAACAAAATTCGCGTCAGCACGAAACCGGTGCGGGCGGTCGCTGATGATTTGGACATCTTGGTGGCGTTCGACCAAGAGACAATCGACTTCAACTTCCACGAGCTGCGTGACGGCGGCATCGTCATTGCGGACGCCAAATTCAATCCAGTGATTCCGGAAGGAAAAGGAGTGGCGCTTTACGCCGTTCCGTTCACCGATATCGCTACACAGCTTGGCAATCCGCTGATGAAAAACATGGTTGCCATCGGCGCGACAAGTGCGGTGCTCGATTTGGACGCCGCCGTGTTCGAAAGTGTTGTTGTGGATACATTTGGGCGCAAAGGGGCGCAAGTCGTTGAGAAAAACATGGAAGCGATTCGCGCTGGAGCGCAATATATGAAAGAGCAGCTCGATGGTTCGACGAAAACGATGAAACTAGCCAAAGCCGACGGCAAACGGCGAATGTTCATGATTGGCAACGATGCCATCGCCTTGGGCGCCATTGCCGGCGGGGCGCGCTTTATGGCCGCCTATCCGATCACCCCAGCTTCGGAGATTATGGAGTATTTGATTAAAAAGCTGCCGGATTTTGGGGGCGCGGTCATCCAGACAGAAGATGAAATCGCGGCCTGTACGATGGCGATCGGCGCCAACTATGCGGGCGTGCGGGCGTTCACCGCTTCCGCCGGACCCGGGTTGTCGCTTATGGCCGAAGCGATCGGACTAGCTGGGATGACGGAAACACCGCTTGTTGTGGTTGACACGCAACGAGGCGGTCCAAGCACCGGCTTGCCGACAAAGCAAGAGCAGTCGGATTTGCTCGCGATGATCTATGGCACGCACGGGGAAATTCCCAAAATTGTCATGGCGCCAAGCACGGTCGAAGAAGCGTTTTACGATATGGCGGAAGCGTTCAACTTAGCTGAGGAATACCAATGCCCGGTCATTTTCCTGTCGGATTTGCAGCTGTCGCTCGGCAAGCAGACGGTTGAGCCGCTTGATTACGATCGGATCGAGATCCGCCGCGGCAAGCTGATGAATGGTGAGCTGCCGCCGCTTCCGGACAAAGACAACTTCAAACGGTATGAAATCACGCCGGACGGTGTTTCGCCGCGGGTGCTGCCGGGAACAAAATACGGCATCCACCATGTCACCGGGGTCGAACACGCCGAAACAGGCCGCCCGTCAGAGACGGCGGCAAACCGCCGGGCGCAAATGGAAAAACGGATGCGCAAACTCGAGCACATCCACTTCCCGACGCCGGTGCACAAACAACTCCGCCACGAAGAACCGGATTTGCTCCTTGTTGGCTTTTTATCGACGCGCGGAGCCATTGAAGAAGCGATGGAGCGGCTCGAGCAAGATGGCGTCAAAGTCAACCATGCGCACATCCGTCTGCTTCATCCGTTCCCGGTTGACGACGTGCGGCCGCTTGTCGAGAAAGCGAAACGAGTCGTCGTCGTCGAGCAAAACGCCACCGGGCAGCTGGCGAACTTGTTGAAAATGAACGTCGGGCACGCTGATAAAATCGCCAGCGTCTTAAAATTCGACGGCAATCCGTTCTTGCCGGGCGACGTCTATACTAAATGCAAGGAGTTGTTAGCGCAATGGCCACCTTTAAAGATTTCCGCAATGATGTGAAACCGAACTGGTGTCCGGGGTGCGGCGACTTTTCCGTGCAGGCCGCCATCCAGCGCGCGGCCGCCAATCTCGGGTTGGAGCCGCACGAACTCGCGGTCATTTCCGGGATCGGCTGCTCGGGCCGCATTTCCGGCTACATTCACTCTTACGGCTTTCACGGCACGCACGGCCGCGTTTTGCCGCTGGCGCAAGGAGTGAAAATGGCGAACCGCGATTTGACGGTCATCGCCGCCGGCGGGGATGGCGACGGATTCGCGATCGGCATGGGGCACACGGTTCATGCCATTCGCCGCAACATCGACATCACATACATCGTCATGGACAACCAAATTTACGGGTTGACGAAAGGACAAACATCGCCGCGCAGCGCTGCCGGCTTCCAAACAAAAAGCACGCCGCACGGGTCGATTGAGCCGGCTTTGTCGCCGCTTGAGATCGCGTTAAGCGCCGGAGCGACGTTTGTCGCGCAAGGTTTCTCAAGCGATTTAAAAGAATTGACGAGCTTGATTGAGGAAGGCGTCAAGCATAAAGGCTTTGCGCTCATCAACGTCTTCAGCCCGTGCGTGACGTACAACAAAGTGAATACGTACGAGTGGTTCAAAGAGCGGCTCATCAAGGTGAGCGACATCGAAGGATACGACCCGTCCGACCGGGAGATGGCGATGCAGACGGTCATGAAATACGATGGGCTCGTCACCGGGATCATTTATCAAAACAAAGAACAAAAGTCGTACCAAGAGCTTGTGCCAGGCTACAGCGAGGCGCCGCTTGCCGAGGCGGAGCTGAAAATGAGCAAAGAAAAGTTCGCCGAACTCGTAGCAGAGTTTATGTAAAAATGGAAACAATTTGCACCCGATGGAGGCTTGCCTCATTGGGTGTTTTTTGTTATCATGACATGTTCCGGTCCTCCGGAACAAACCCCATTGTGTTTCCTTGCCGCTCGCGATATACTATGGTAGTGTGTGGTTGGAAGAAATTTGCCGAGGCGAGGCCGGCTGCACAGGAAACGGCGGCCGCTCGTCTCGGATGATCGAATGATTTTGTGAAGAAAGGAGATTGCTATGAACGAAAAACAACGTTTGGAGCAAACGGGACAAATCAAAACCGAAAGCCATCCAGCGGACAGAAAATCCGCCTTGGACCGGCTGAAAGAAAAAACGACGAAAGACTATGAGAAATATTTCACGAGCGTGTTTCTCCCGCCGAATTTAAAAGAGGCGAAGAAACGCGGCAAAGAGGAAGTCAAGTACGTCAAAGACTTTTCGATTCCTGAAGAGTTTCGCGGCATGGGGCGCGGACGGAAGTTTTACATCCGCACGTATGGCTGTCAAATGAACGAGCACGATACGGAAGTGATGGCCGGCATTTTCATGGCGCTCGGCTATGAGCCGACCGACCGTCCGGAAGAGGCAAACGTCATTTTGCTCAACACGTGCGCGATCCGTGAAAACGCGGAAAACAAAGTGTTTGGCGAGCTCGGCTACTTAAAGCCGCTCAAAACGACGAACCCGGACTTATTGCTCGGCGTGTGCGGCTGTATGTCGCAAGAAGAATCGGTTGTCAAGAAAATTTTAAAGCAATACCAATACGTCGACCTTATTTTCGGCACGCACAACATCCATCGCCTGCCGTACATTTTGCATGAGGCGTACATGTCGAAAGAAATGGTCGTCGAAGTATGGTCGAAAGAGGGCGACGTTGTTGAAAACTTGCCGAAAGTGCGCAAAGGGAAGATTAAAGCATGGGTCAACATTATGTACGGCTGTGACAAGTTTTGCACGTACTGCATCGTTCCGTACACGCGCGGCAAAGAGCGAAGCCGCCGTCCGGAAGACATCATCCAAGAAGTGCGCCAGCTCGCCGCCCAAGGCTATAAAGAAATTACGCTCCTTGGGCAAAACGTCAACGCTTACGGAAAAGATTTCACCGACATCCAGTACGGCCTTGGCGATTTAATGGATGAGCTGCGCAAAATTGACATTGCGCGCATCCGCTTCACAACGAGCCATCCGCGCGACTTTGACGACCGGCTCATCGAAGTGCTCGCCAAACGCGGCAACTTGGTTGAGCATATCCATTTGCCGGTGCAATCGGGCAGCACGGAAATTTTAAAAATGATGGGCCGCAAATATACGCGCGAGGAGTACTTGGAGCTCGTTCGCAAAATCAAAGCCGCCATTCCGGATGTCGCGTTGACGACGGATATTATCGTCGGCTTCCCGAACGAGACGGACGAGCAGTTTGAAGAAACGCTGTCGCTTTACCGTGAAGTCGAATTTGACTCGGCCTACACGTTCATCTATTCACCGCGCGAAGGCACGCCGGCGGCGAACATGAAGGACAACGTGCCGATGGAAGTGAAAAAAGAGCGGCTCAAGCGTCTCAACGACCTTGTTCAGGAAATCGCGGCCAAGAAAATGAAGCAATACGAAGGGCAAGTCGTCGAAGTGCTTGTGGAAGGCGAAAGCAAAACGAATCCGGACGTATTGGCGGGTTATACGCGCAAAAACAAGCTCGTCCACTTCGTCGGCCCCAAATCGCTCATTGGCCAATTGGTCAACGTGCGCATTACGCAGGCAAAGACGTGGACGCTGACGGGCGAGCTAGTCAATGAAGCGATCGAGGTGAACGAACATGGCAAAATATACGCGGGATGATATCTTGGCCCAGGCGAAGCAGCTGGCGAAAATGATCGCCGAAACGGAAGAAGTCGACTTTTTCAAACGAGCGGAAGAAAAAATCCACCAAAACGAAAAAGTGCGCACGTTGATCAACGAGCTGAAATCGTTGCAAAAGCAAGCGGTCAACCTTCAGCATTACGGAAAACATGAAGCGCTGAAACAGGTTGAGGCCAAAATTGACGCCATTTACGAAGAGTTGTCGCAAATTCCGATCGTCAGCGAATTCCAGCAGTCCCAATCCGATGTGAACGACCTGCTTCAGCTCGTCGCCTCGACGATTTCGAATACGGTGACCGATGAAATTCTCGCTTCGACGGGCGGCGACGTGCTGCGCGGCGAAACCGGCGCCGCGCTTCGCTACAACAAACACGGCGGCTGCCATTAATGGCATGCGGCTCAAAAGCGTCCTTCGGGGCGCTTTTTTTCTTATGGGCGCGCTCTCCCTTCCCCCAAACCGCGGGCGGCTGCCTGGCGGCAAAAAAGAAGGCACATCGAACGGAGCAGGCGCATACAATGAACTATACGGAATAATGATTCATTTGCTGTGCACATTAGCGGAGATGGCGCATAGGATGAAATGAAGATTCATTTGAGGAGGGTTCCGTTCGATGTCTGAATACAGAGAAATTATTACGAAAGCCGTTGTCGGCAAAGGCCGCAAGTTTACACAATCGACCCATACGGTGACGGCGCCGAACCGCCCGTCAAGCATTCTTGGCTGCTGGATCATCAACCACCGTTATGAAGCGAAAAAATGCGATAAAACGGTCGAAATTCACGGCCATTATGACATCAACGTCTGGTATTCGTACAACCACAATACAAAAACCGAAGTCGTCACCGAAACGGTGTCGTATACGGACGTCGTCAAATTAAAATATCGCGACAAAGATAATTTAATCAGCGATGACACCGATGTCATCGTCCGCGTCATCCAGCAGCCGAACTGCCTCGAATGCACGATTTCGCCAAACGGCAATAAAATCGTTGTCGATGTTGAGCGGGAGTTTGTCGCCGAAGTGATCGGCGAAACGAAGGTGTGCGTTGCCATCAATCCGGAAGGATGCGGCAAGGACGACGATTTTTGCGACGAGGATGACCTTGATGAAGAATTAGAAGATTTAAGCCCAGATTTGCTGCTTGGCGAAGAAGAATAAAACTAGGAAATTTCTTTCCTAGTTTTTTCTTTTGCCGCTTGTTATAATAGTAGCGCAATCAACGAGCCTTCGGGCCGAAAAGGTTGGGGAGAAGCGATGCCATCGTACACACCGATGATCCAGCAATATTTGCACATTAAAGCGCAATATCCGGACGCGTTTTTATTTTTCCGGCTTGGCGATTTTTACGAACTGTTTTTTGACGACGCCATCAAGGCGGCGCAAGAGCTGGAAATTACATTAACAAGCCGCGACGGCGGCGATGAACGGGTGCCGATGTGCGGGGTGCCGTACCATTCGGCGCAAGGATATATTGAGCAGTTAATCGAAAAGGGATATAAAGTCGCCATTTGCGAACAAGTCGAAGACCCGAAAACGGCCAAAGGCGTCGTTCGCCGCGAAGTTGTGCAGCTCATCACCCCAGGGACGCTCATGGAAGGCAAAGGGCTCACCGAGAAGGAAAACCACTACTTGGCGGCGCTCACGCCGTTTGCTGATGGTACATACGGATTGGCTTACGCCGATTTGTCGACCGGCGAGGTCCGGTTGACGCTTCTTTCTTCGTGGGAGGAAGCGGCAAACGAATTGCACGCCGTTGGAGCGCGGGAGATCATCGTTGCCACAGACAGCGGCGAAGAGTGGGTGCGCGAGCTGAAAGAGCGGTACGGGGCGGCGGTCTCTTATGAGGACGACACATCTCTATGCGACGAATGGAACGGCGTCATCGGCCATGTGGCGCAAGAAAAGCTGCGGCAGGCCGCAGCCCGCTTGCTTCATTACCTCGTCCGCACGCAAAAGCGGCGGCTCGATCATTTGCAGCCGGCTGAGTTGTATCAAGTTGACCACTATATGAAAATGGACCGACATTCCAAGCTGCATTTGGAATTGGTCGAAACGGTGCGGTCAAAAGGAAGGAAAGGCTCGTTGTTATGGCTTTTGGATGAAACGGTGACAGCGATGGGCGGGCGGCTCTTAAAACAATGGCTGGACCGGCCGCTCATTGATCGGCGCGAAATCGAACGGCGCCTCGATTTTGTGGAAACGTTGAAAACGAGCTATTTTGAACGGCAGGAGCTGCGCGACAGGCTGCGCGGCGTTTACGACATTGAGCGCCTTGTCGGCCGTGTCTCCTACGGCAACGCCAATGCCCGCGATCTCGTGCAGCTGAAAAAGTCGCTTCTTCAAGTGCCGGCGCTCCGCCAGACGGTCGGCGCACTGCCGCTCGCTGAAGCGGACAAGCTGTGCGAGCGCCTTGACCCGTGCGAAGAGCTCGTCGATTTGCTCGAGCGCTCGATTCAAGAACAGCCGCCGCTTTCCGTCAAAGAAGGGAACCTCATCAAAGACGGATATGACAAGCAGCTCGACCGCTACCGCGATGCGAGCCGCAACGGCAAGGCGTGGATCGCTGAACTTGAGGCGAAGGAGCGGGAAGCGACCGGCATCAAATCGCTCAAAGTCGGCTACAACCGAGTGTTTGGCTACTATATTGAAGTGACAAAGCCCAATCTCCCCCTTGTTCCGGAAGGACGTTACGAGCGGAAGCAGACGCTCGCCAACGCCGAGCGGTTTATCACCCCGGAGTTGAAGGAAAAAGAGGCGCTCATTTTGGAGGCGGAAGAAAAAAGCATCGAACTCGAATATGAACTGTTTGTCGCCATTCGCGAGCAGGTGAAGCAATACATCCCGCGCCTGCAGACGTTGGCGAAAGCCATTGCCGAGCTTGATGTGCTTCAATCATTCGCAACGATCAGCGACGAGTATCGCTACGTGCGTCCGCAGTTTTCCACGGAGCGCGTCTTGGTGATTCAAGGCGGCCGCCACCCGGTTGTCGAAAAAGTGCTCGGCGCGCAAATGTACGTGCCGAATGACTGCTACATGAACCGCGAGCGGGAAATGCTGCTCATCACTGGACCGAACATGGCTGGAAAAAGCACGTACATGCGGCAAGTGGCGCTCACCGCCGTCATGGCGCAAATCGGCTGTTTCGTTCCCGCCGAGCGGGCGGTGCTGCCCATTTTTGACCAAGTGTTCACCCGCATCGGCGCTGCTGACGACCTGTCGGCAGGACAAAGCACGTTTATGGTCGAAATGTTGGAGGCGCGCCACGCCATCGCTCATGCGACACAAAACAGCCTCATTTTGTTTGATGAAATCGGGCGCGGCACATCGACGTACGACGGCATGGCGCTCGCCCAGGCGATCATTGAGTACATTCACGACCATATCGGCGCGAAAACACTATTTAGCACCCACTACCATGAACTCACCGCCTTGGAGCGTTCGCTCCCGCGGCTTTCGAACGTCCATGCCCGCGCCATCGAGGAAAACGGCAAAGTCGTCTTTTTGCATCAAATCGCCGACGGGCCGGCCGACAAGAGCTACGGCATTCACGTCGCCGAGCTGGCCGGGCTGCCGGCTTCGCTCATTGAACGCGCGCGGGCCATTTTAGCGGAACTGGAGAAAGCGGCGGGAAAACAGGAAGCCGCCGCAGGCAGGATGGACGATGGCGCTTTGGCGGAAGCGGGTTTGGCTTTTCAGGGGAACGAAGCGTTAGACGTCGGCAGCAAGGTTGAGCGCGAGAAGGCCTCCCGTCCGTCAGCCGGCGCGGCGCGGGAGGGCGTTTTGGCGGAAGCGGCGTTTGAGCAGCTGAGTATGTTTCCTGACCTTGCCCCGGCGCCTGTGGAGCCGCCTCTTTCAAACAAAGAGAAAAAGGCGCTCGCGGCGCTGAAAGAGATCAATTTGCTCGAGATGACGCCGCTTGAGGCGCTCAACAAACTGTATGAACTGCAAAAGCTCCTCAAGTAAAGGAGGGAGGCCCGATGGGACGCATCCGCAAGCTCGATGACCTGCTGGCAAACAAAATCGCCGCCGGCGAGGTCGTCGAGCGGCCGGCTTCGGTCGTCAAGGAGTTGGTGGAAAACGCCATTGATGCCCATAGTACGGTCATCAACATCGAGCTTGAAGAGGCGGGAATGGCGAAAATCCGCGTCATCGACAACGGCGACGGCATGGAGGAAGACGACTGCTTGCTCGCTTTTGAACGCCATGCGACAAGCAAAATTCATGACGAGCACGATTTGTTCCGCATCCGCACGCTCGGGTTCCGCGGTGAGGCGCTGCCGAGCATCGCTTCTGTATCCGAAGTGGAGCTGACGACCGGCACGGGCAGCGGACCGGGAACGAAGCTTGTGCTTCAAGGCGGCGCACTCGTCTCCCGCGAGCGGGCGGCGGGGCGCAAAGGAACGGATATTACCGTATCGAACTTGTTTTTCAACACCCCAGCGCGCTTGAAATATATGAAAACGATCCACACCGAGCTCGGCCATGCGGCCGACGTCGTCAACCGACTAGCGCTCGCCCATCCGGACGTATCATTTCGCCTCCGCCACCAGGGCAAAACATTGCTTGCCACCAATGGCAGCGGCGATGTCCGGCACGTGCTCGCCGCTATTTACGGCGCCGAGACGGCGAGACAAATGATCCCCATCGAAGCGGAATCGCTCGATTTTACCGTTCGCGGCTACATTTCGCCGCCGGACGTGACGCGCGCCTCGCGCAACTACATCTCGCTTGTTGTCAACGGCCGCTATGTGCGCAGCGTGCCGCTCATGAAAGCGATTGAAGCCGGCTACCATACGCTCTTGCCGATCGGCCGCTATCCGATTGTGTTTTTATCCATTGAAATGGATCCGGTGCTTGTCGATGTCAACGTCCATCCGGCAAAGCTCGAAGTCCGCTTTAGCAAGGAAGCAGAGCTGAATGAGCTCGTCACAGACGCCATCCGCCAGGCATTTCGCAAGCGGACGCTCATTCCGTCCGTATCTGCCGACAGCAAGATGGCAAAACCAAAGGCGGAGCAGGCGGCTTGGACGTTCACTCATCGCGTCCGCGAGCCGTCTGTCTTATCGAGCGACATCGGCGGCGGGGAAGATGCGACCGCCCCTCTTGCGCCGCTAACCGGTGACGCACCGGCTGAGCGGCCATCCGCGGCTGTGCAGACGGATGAATGTGGAATACCGGACGAACATGGGCCCGCTTTCGAGCGAAAGCAGGAGGAAGAGGAGGGAGAAGAGCGGTGCTCTCCCCGCTTGCCGACAGATGGGCAAGCGGAGGATAAAGCGGCGGCCGATCGCCTGCCGCCGCTTTATCCGATTGGACAATTGCATGGGACGTACATTTTGGCGGAGAACGAACATGGGCTGTATATGATCGATCAGCATGCGGCTCAAGAGCGGATCAACTATGAATATTTCCGGGAAAAACTCGGCGAAGCCACGAAGGAAGTGCAGGAGCTGCTCGTTCCGTTGATGTTTGAATATCCAGCCGACGAGTACGAGCGGATCGCCGCCTGCCGCGATGAGCTGGCGCGCTGCGGCGTGTTTCTTGAGCCGTTTGGGCCGCGGGCGTTTCTCGTTCGCTCCCATCCGACGTGGTTTCCGAAAGGGAGAGAAAGGGAAATCATCGAGGAAATGATCGAACAAGTGTTGGCGGCCAAAACGGTCGACATCAAGCAATTGCGCGAACAAGCGGCGATCTTAATGAGCTGCAAGCGCGCCATTAAAGCAAACCAACATTTGCGCCAGGATGAACTGTTCGCTTTGCTTGAGGCGCTGCGGCAGACAACGGACCCATTTACTTGTCCCCACGGCCGGCCGATCATCGTTCATTTTTCGACATATGAAATTGAAAAACTATTTAAACGGGTGATGTAGCCTGCGCCCCCTTTGCGCGACAAAGGGGGCGCTTTTTGTAATCGTTTTGTAATCTACTTTTATTCTTTCTGTTACAGACGGATTGCTTTGATTTTACTATAATGGCTCATGTGTAGGAATACGTGGTGAATTTTGTAGAGTGATAGCGAATTTTGGCTAAGCGGCTGGATAGATAAAGATCCATATCGACGTCATAGGGGGATGCAGCATGAAAAAGACGGTTGTATTGACAAGCACGTTGATCGGCTCGCTGTTGGCCGGCCACGCGGCATCGGCGGCGAGCTATACGGTGCAAAAAGGCGATACGCTTTGGAAGATTGCCCGGCAATCCGGCACGACGGTCGCAGCGTTAAAGCAAGAAAACGGTTTGTCTTCGGATTTGATTTTTCCCGGACAAGTATTGCGCGTCAATGAACCAAATAAATCAAACGAAACTTCTTCGAATACATATACGGTCGAGCCTGGTGATACGCTAAGCGGAATCGCCCGCAAGTTTAGCACGACTGTGGATGCGTTGCTCAAGCTTAATCCAAGCATTACGAACCCAGACTTCATTCGCGCCGGGCAGAAGCTGCAAGTAGCAGGGGAACAGGAACGTTCCAATACATACAATGTGCAGCCGGCAGCCGTGCCGACAAGCGGCCGGTATATCGTGCAGGCGGGGGATACGCTGCTTGAGATTGCGAACAAGTTTCAAACGACGGTCGACCGTCTATTGGCACTGAATCCGCAAATTACAAACCCGAACACCATCCGCATTGGCCAAGCCATTAAAGTGGCGGGCGGAACGACTGATGTCCGGGAGGCCAAGCAGCAAGTATCGGCCGCCAACTCGGCTGCCACTGAGTCGTCCGCATCGCTTGCCGACCGAATCATCGATATTGCGGAAAAATATTTAGGGGCGCGTTATTTGTACGGAGCAAGCCCGTCGCGCACCGATGTGTTTGACTGCTCATCGTTTACGATGCGCGTCTTCAGCGAAGCCGGCATTTCGCTGCCGCGCACATCCACCGCTCAAGCGCAAGCCGGAAGAACGGTGTCGTTTAACCAATTGCAAAAAGGCGATCTCGTCTTTTTTGACACCGATTCAAATGGGACGATCAACCATGTCGGCATTTACGCTGGCAACGGGCAAATGATCAACGCGACCGTTTCGTTGGGTGTTGCGTATTCGTCGCTGACGTCATCCTATTGGAAAACGCGGTATGTAAAAGCGGTTCGGGTCATCAACTAAATGAAAGACGATTAACGCAGCTGTTCGTGCGAAGCCTTAGGCGCTTCGGTGAACAGCTTTTTTGTTGTTCGTGCGAGTGAAAGCCGAATCCAACAAAGATGCAGGATGATGCCGCGGAAAAACGGGTTAGCGGTTTTGAGGCTTTCTGCTTTTAAGGCAACAAAAAACAGCAACAAGTACAAATAGTCCGGCTTTCTGGCGCGTATCATTTGGTGCCATGATGATTCATCATGTAAAATAAGATATTCATAGATGATCAAAAAGGAGGGCATTGGTATGAACAGCCGTCTGTCCGTGATGGTGAGCATTGTGCTGGCCATGCTCGTCGCCTCGATGGATACGACGATCATGAACACGACGATGCCGATCATCGCCAAAGAACTTGGGGGATTCTCCCTTTATGCATGGGCGTTTGCGTCATACATGATTACGACAACCGTCCTGTCACCGATTGCCGGCCGTCTGTCCGACCTGTTTGGCCGCAAAAACGTATTCAGCTTTGGCATCATTTTATTTTTGATTGGCTCGCTTCTTTGCGGTTTGTCGCAAAATATGGTGCAACTCGTCCTGTTCCGCGCCGTACAAGGGGTCGGCGCCGGGTTTATGATGCCGTTTCCGGCCATTATCGCCGGCGATTTGTTTCCGGTGGAAAGGCGCGGAAAGATCCAGGCGTTTTTTACCGCCATGTGGGGGATTTCCGCCGTCTTGGCGCCGCTTTTAGGCTCGCTGTTTGTCGAATACGCGACATGGCGCTGGATTTTTTATGTCAACATTCCCATTTGCCTGCTCTCGCTTGTGACGTTGTTTCCATATAAAGAAGTATATGAACCGAAGCGGGCGGCGGTTGACTATATGGGGGCGGTGTTATTTGCCGCCGCAGTCAGCCTGCTTTTGCTCGTCACTGTTGCGAAGCGCGGACAATGGTGGTACGGGGCGGCCGGTGCGCTCTTGCTCATGGTGTTTTACTTTTTCGAAAAACGGCAGCCGTCTCCGCTCGTGCCGCTTTCACTTGTTCATCACCGCACGCTCAAATGGATGAACATTAACGGCTTTGTCAGCTGCGTCGCGCTGTTTGGCACGTCAAGCTACATTCCGCTCTTTTTGCAAAATGTTGCTCATTTATCGGTATTTATCAGCGGCGTCGCTTTGCTCGGCTCGTCCGTTGGTTGGATGATCGCCGCCGTGCCGGCCGGGAAATGGATTTTGCGCTATGGCTACCGTCCGCTTCTCATCATCGGCAATGTGCTGCTGGTTGCGTCCGGCTTGCTTCTGGCGCTGCTGAACGAAAGTCACGGGTTTTGGTATGTGTTTTTCGTCATGTTTGTCCAAGGGCTGTCGTTTGGGTTGACCTCGACCGTCGGCGTCATCGGCTCGCAGCAGCTTGCGGACGTCCATGAAAAAGGAATCGCGACGTCCTTTTTTATGTTTTGCCGCAATATCGGCACGGCGATCGGCGTGACCGTCATGGGAGCGTTTTTGACGAAGGCGCCGACGTTTATGACCGGCATCCATCATTTGTTTTTATTCGGCCTCATTGGCAGCATCGCCGCGCTTGTCACCTCGCTTTTCATTCATGATGAAGCCGAAACCGGCCGAAACACGTGGCAGCCGGAAGGAACGGCGTAAGGCGGGGAAGCGGCATGGGGGCGGCCGGTTTGCTCTCCTTGCGAGTTTACGGTGAAAGAGGAGGCTCATTGAGAAAATCCAGTTGATTTTCTCAATGAAGCAGGCCTTTTCATCAAAGATGGCGAAAGAGCCAAAAAAAATACTAAACATTGGCTGTTATCATCCGATAATGTAGATGGAACAACATACTGATTCACAGACGGAGGACTTGCCAATGAACATGAAAATGACCGTGCGCAAAAAACTGCTGGCTGGCTTCGGCCTCGTCTACGTGTTGATCGCGCTGCTAGTCGGGTTTTCTTATTACGAAATTTCGACTCTTGACCGTACATACACCGATGTGATCGACAAACGGGTGACGAAGCTTGTCAATGCCAAAGAGCTTGAAGTATTGATCCGCCGCGAGGTCGGCAGCATGCGCGGCTATTTGTTGACCGGCGATGAGACGTCAAGGAAAAATTTTGAAAAAGCGCATGGGGAGTACAAGAAAATAAGCGAAAAGCTTGCGGCGGAGCTGACGCGGGAAGAAACGAAACAGTTGCTTGCCGAGCTCGATTTGCTTGAACAGCAGTTTTACGAACTTGGGCAAAAAACGTTCGACCTAAAAGCGCAAAACAAACCGGAGCAGTACATCGCCCTTGTGACCACAACAGGGCGCGACTTAACAACCCAATTTGATGAAAAGGTGAATCAATTGGTCGCTCTCCAGCAGCGGGAAATGAAGGAAGCTAATGATGATGCGAGCGCATCGGCGGCTGCGGTCCAGCGGCTGATCATCATCGTCGGCTTGTTGACGGCGGCGGCTGGAGCGACCGTCAGCTATTACATCAGCCGCTCGCTTTCCCGCCCGCTATTGGCGCTGTCGGAAGCGGCGAAGCGGATCGCCGCCGGCGATTTGACGGACGGGCGGCTCTCGGTTCGCAACCGCGATGAAATTGGCGCACTCGCCGCTTCGTTTGAGCAAATGGCGAAAAACTTGCGCGAAGTGCTTCAAGAAGTGGCGCAAAACGCCGAGCAAGTCGCCGCTTCGTCGGAGGAGCTGGCAGCGAGCGCCGAACAGACGAGCAAGGCGACCGAGCAAATCGCCATGACGATTCAGGGCGTTGCTTCCGGCATGGACAAGCAAATGCAAAGCGTGGAAGAAACGTCCGCCGCCGTCGATTCGATGTCTGAGAGAATCGAGCAAATTTCCGGACGGGCGCAAAGCGTGTCCGCCATCGCTGCTGAGGCGTCAAGACAAGCGGCTGAGGGAGGGCAAACGATCGAGGCGGGCGTTGCGCAAATGAACAAAGTCAACGATACGGTCGAGCGGCTGGCTGACCTCATTAAAGGGCTTGGCCACCGTTCCGAGCAAATCGGCTCGATCATCGAAGCAATCCGCAGCATCGCGGCGCAGACGAACTTGCTCGCCTTAAACGCCGCCATTGAGGCGGCGCGCGCCGGCGAGCACGGGCGCGGCTTTGCCGTCGTTGCTGACGAAGTGCGGAAGCTCGCCGAGCAATCGGCCCAATCGGCCCAGCAAATCGCGGAATTGATCGCTGCCATTCAAGAAGAAACGGTCCATGCCGTCCAATCAATGGAGTCGGTCGTCAACGAAGTGACGGCCGGAACGAACGTCATTCGCGCCTCGGGAGAAATGTTCGCCCGCATTCGCGCCGCCGTGGACGAAGTTGCGGCGCAAATCCGCGACGTATCCACCGCGGTCAGCGACATAGTCTCTTCTTCGGAGCAAATGGTGCGCTCCGTCCGGCTTGTCGCCGACGTGGCCGAGTCGACATCGGCCGGTGCGCAGGAGGTGTCGGCGGCGACCGAGGAACAGCTGGCCTCGATGGAGGAAATTTCAGCTTCGGCCGCGTCGCTCTCGAAAATGGCGGACGATTTGCAGGCGATTGTCAACAAGTTTTCATTATGATGAGCGCCTTTTATGGCGTTCATTTTTTTCCATATGGTTATGGCGAAAGGGAAGAAAGGCGATTTTTCGCGCTGCCATGTATAAAACGATTTGTGGATGGCGAAAACGTATGAAAGAAATGGTTCCATGCACAGCTGTTTTTATGTATAATGATGGTTGACACAAGTCCCACAACAGAAAGCAGTGACGCGCTATGGCTGAAAAAGTCGCCGTCATCGTCGGGCCGACGGCGGTCGGCAAAACGAAGCTCGGCATCGCGTTGGCGAAAAAGCTGGGCGGAGAGGTCATCAGCGGCGATTCGATGCAAATTTATAAAGGGATGGACATTGGCACGGCGAAAGTGAAGCCCGATGAGATGGAAGGAATCCCGCATCATTTGCTGGACATCAAAGAGCCGTGCGAACCGTTTTCCGTCGTCGAATTTCAGCGGCTTTGCCGTGCGCTCATCACCGAGATTTCGGCGCGCGGCCGGCTGCCGATCATCGTCGGCGGCACCGGGCTGTACATTCAGGCAGCCCTTTACGATTACCAATTTTCCGCCGCCCCTTCCGACGAAGCGTACCGCCGGGCGCTCAAACAGCTGGCGGCCGAGCAAGGAGCCGAAGCGCTTCACCGGCGGCTTGAGGCGGTTGATCCAATAAGTGCGGCCCGTATTCATCCGCACAACATCCGCCGCGTCATCCGCGCCTTAGAAGTGTATCATTGCACCGGAAAGCCGTTCAGCGAGTGGCAGCAAGGGCAGTCAAAGCGGCTTTTGTATGAGGCGGCCATCGTTGGCTTGACGGCGGAGCGGGAGGCGCTTTACCGCCGCATCAACGAGCGGGTCGATGAGATGATCGCCGCAGGGTTGATCGAAGAGGCGAGGGCGCTTTATGACCGCGGCCTGCGCGACTGCCAGGCGGTGCAAGCCATCGGCTACAAGGAGCTGTACGACTATTTTGACGGCCGCGTTTCCCTTGATGAAGCGATCGAGCAGCTGAAACAAAATTCGCGCCGCTATGCGAAACGGCAGCTCACTTGGTTTCGCAACCAAATGCCGGTGAAATGGTTTGACATGACCGACGCTGGGCAGTTCGCCGCCAAGGTGGAGGAAATTTCTCGCTATGTAGCAGGAAAGCTTCAACTTGAAGCGAATATATAATTATATCCTTAGAGAGAAAAGAGGAGGACGTTTGATGAAAAATACGATCAATATTCAAGACCAGTTTTTAAACCAGCTGCGCAAAGAGGGCATTCAAGTGACCGTCTTCTTATTGAACGGCTTCCAACTGCGCGGATACATTAAAGGGTTTGACAACTTCACCGTACTTTTGGAAGTGCAAGGAAAACAACAGCTCATTTACAAGCACGCCATTTCGACGTTTGCGCCGGAGCGGAACATCCATTTTGAAACCGAACAGTAAGACCGACGGTACATACGCCGCCGAAAAAAGGCGCCTTCCTTCGCGGAGGGCGCCTTTTGCCATTTCCCGTTTTCCTTCCGCGCCCGCTATTTGATCGACAAGCTCCTGCGTCACCCGAAGGGAAGTGAGGGACGAGGTGAATTCAGATGCGTAAACCGCCGCTTTTGTGAATAAACATATACAAACTTTTTCCGCTATAGCCGACCCGCTGTTCGTTTGGGCGATTGTCACGGATCGGCGGTGGCGTACGTATACTAGTAACGAAAAGGCAAGGCGTCAAAAGCCAAGTCGGAACGGGTGCGGATGGCAGAAAACGGGAAGCGAGGTGACGCCCCTTGTCAGAATTGACGATGAACAAGGCGAAAGGGCAAATCAACATCGTGTTGAACTCCAAAACGGTAAACCATTTAGTGAAAGAAGAGAGAAACGACTGGCTCGATGGCGAAGAGCATCAGGCGCTCCGCAATATTCAAAAGGAGCTTGATCAGCTGATCGGCCTTGATCATGTCAAAAAAATCATCAAGGAAATTTACGCCTGGCTGTACATCAACCGGCTGCGCAAGGAGAACGGCTTAAAGGCCAACCGCCAGGCGCTCCATATGATTTTCAAAGGCAATCCCGGCACCGGCAAAACGACGGTGGCGCGCTTGCTCGGCAAGCTGTTTTTTGAGATGAACGTGCTGTCCAAAGGGCATTTCATCGAGGCGGAGCGGGCCGATTTGGTCGGAGAGTACATCGGGCATACGGCGAGCAAAACGCGCGATTTGATCAAAAAAGCGCGCGGCGGAATTTTGTTCATCGATGAAGCGTATTCGCTCGCCCGCGGCGGGGAAAAAGATTTCGGCAAAGAAGCGATTGATACGCTTGTCAAAGGAATGGAAGACTATTGCGACGACCTAGTCGTGATTTTGGCCGGCTATCCGAAAGAAATGGACTATTTTTTGTCGTTAAATCCTGGCTTGCCGTCGCGATTTCCTCTCACGATCGAGTTTCCCGATTACACGGTCGAGGAGCTTGTGCAAATCGCCAAGCAAATGCTGCGCGAACGCGAGTATGAAATGACGCCGGAAGCGGAGCGGAAACTGTACATTCATCTCGAAGGGACGCTGGAAGCGACCGGCCGCCTCAAGTTCAGCAACGGCCGCTATGTGCGCAACTTAATCGAAAAAGCGATCCGCAAGCAGGCGGTCCGCCTTCTTCATGAAGGGCGCTACGACAAAAAAGAGCTGATGACGATCCGTGACCGCGATTTAGTGATTCATGCTTGAACGCTCTCCCACCTA
>NZ_LDPD01000013.1:306628-319304 GCF_001026865.1 Geobacillus sp. ZGt-1
GTCTTCTCGGCGCGAGATGAAAAAAAGCAAAGGAGGCTCCTCTTTCTTTTTCTTGTCGAAAGAAAGAGGTCTTCCTTTCTTTTTTGTGCCGCAAAAAAGAGGAATGCGATCAAAAAGAGCGAATACATAAACAGCGGGGGCATCATACACCTATTTATCTGAATGATCTGTCTAGTGGATCTGCACGCCCTGCGTCCATTCGGAGAAAAGGGGGAAAGGCGCTTGTACATGACGATTGGTGAGATGTTTTCCCAGACAGTGCGAAAGTTTCCAAACCGGGAGGCGGTCGTCGACGCGGCGACCGGACGCCGCTATACGTACGCCGAATGGGAGAGGGAAGTGAACCGGTGGGCGAACGCGTTTTTGGAAGCGGGCGTCCGCAAAGGAGACCGCGTTTCGACGGTGCTGTACAATACGCTTGAGCTCGCGACCGCTTTGTTTGCCTGCGCCAAAATCGGCGCGGTGTTCAATCCGATCAACTTTCGGCTGAGGGCGGAAGAAATCGCCTATATTTTGACGGACGCCGAGCCGAAAATCGTGCTGTTTGAACGGGCGGTGGAACCGGAACTTGCCGCGATTCACAGCCGTTTCCCGCACGTGTCATTTTGGTCGATCGACCGCGATCCGCCGCCGTTTGCCAAAAACGCTCACGAGCAGGCCGCGCGGGCCCTAGGGGAAGCGCCGCGTGTTCATGTGGATGAGAGCGATCTTTATGCCATTATGTATACAAGCGGCACAACTGGGCGTCCAAAAGGAGTGATGCACCGTCACCGCGACATGATCGAGCAAAGCGTCATTTGCCATGGCGTCATGCGCATCCGCGAGACGGATCGCGGGCTGGCGGCAGCGCCGCTGTTCCATTGCGCCGAGCTGCATTGCTGCTTGCTGCCGCGCGTGCATGCCGGAGCGGCGAGCGTCATTTTGCACCATTTTGACGCCAAGCTCGTGCTTGAAACGATCGAACGGGAGCGGATTACGATCATGTTTGGAGCCCCGACGATGTGGAACATGATCTTGCAGGAGAATGTAAGCGGTTACGATTTATCTTCGCTTCGCCTCGGCCTATACGGCGCCGCTCCGATGGCTCCAGCGCTTGTCAGGCAATGCCAAGAGCAGCTCGGCATCGAGCTGATTCAAGCGTACGGCATGACGGAAATGGGGCCGGCGGTGACGTTTTTGTTGGAAGACGAGCAGCTGAAAAAAGCCGGTTCCGCTGGACGCGCCTGCCTGAACCATGAGATCCGCGTCGTCCGTGCGCGTGAAGACGGGCCGTCCGACCCAGACGATGTGCTGCCGCCATATGAAGTCGGTGAAATTGTGATGCGCGGGCCGTGCATGATGGCTGGCTACTACAAGCGCGAGGAAGCGACGGAAAAAGCGTTGTACAAAGGTTGGTATCATTCCGGCGACCTCGGCTACCTTGATGAAGACGGCTACTTGTATGTCGCCGACCGGGTCGATGACATGGTGATCAGCGGCGGGGAAAACGTCTATCCGCGCGAAGTCGAGGACGTGTTGTACGAGCATCCGAAAGTGCTCGATGTCGCTGTGCTCGGTGAGCCGGATGAGTTGTGGGGCGAAAAAGTCGTCGCCTTCGTGGTCAAAAAAGATGACCTCCTGACCGCCGATGAGCTCGAGCAGTTTTGCAAAACGAGCGACCGCCTCGCTCCGTACAAACGTCCGCGCGCCTACTATTTCATCGATGCCCTGCCGCGCAACGCGAGCGGGAAAATCCAAAAGTTTTTGCTGCGCGAACAGCTGAAAAAACAGGCGACGGGCGGAACAGAGAAAAAGTGACCGAACAGAAGAGAGGGATGAACGGGTGACGGCTCGCTATTTGCGTGAGGAGCACCATATGTTCCGCGCGGCGTTTCGCAAGTTTTTGGAAAAAGAAGCGTACCCGCATTATAACGATTGGGAGAAGCGCGGCATCATTCCGCGTTCGTTTTGGGCGAAGATGGGCGAGAACGGCTTTCTTTGCCCGTGGGTCGATGAGAAGTATGGGGGTCTAAACGCCGATTTTGCCTACTCAGTCGTCATCAATGAAGAACTGGAAAAAGTCGGATCGAGCCTCGTCGGCATCGGCCTGCACAACGACATCGTCACGCCGTATATCGCATCGTACGGAACCGAGGAGCAAAAACAAAAATGGCTGCCAAAATGCGTCACCGGCGAGCTCATCACGGCGATCGCCATGACCGAGCCGGGGGCGGGTTCGGATTTGGCCAACATTTCGACAACGGCAGTAAAAGACGGTGACTACTACATCGTCAACGGACAAAAAACGTTTATCACGAACGGCATTCATGCCGACTTGATCGTCGTCGCCTGCAAAACCGACCCGCAGGCAAAGCCGCCGCACCGCGGCATCAGCCTGCTCGTCGTGGAGCGGGATACGCCGGGGTTTACGCGCGGTCGGAAGCTCGAGAAAGTCGGGCTGCACGCCCAAGATACCGCCGAACTGTTTTTCCAAGATGCGAAAGTGCCGGCATATAATTTGCTCGGCGAGGAAGGAAAAGGTTTTTACTATTTGATGGAAAAGCTCCAGCAGGAGCGGCTCGTTGTCGCCATTGCCGCACAAACGGCGGCGGAAGTGATGTTTTCCTTGACGAAGCAATATGTCAAACAGCGCACGGCGTTCGGCAAACGGGTGAGCGAGTTTCAGACCGTCCAGTTCCGCCTTGCCGAGATGGCGACGGAAATCGCCCTTGGCCGCACGTTTGTCGACCGCGTCATTGAAGAGCATATGGCGGGAAAACAGATCGTCACGGAAGTGTCGATGGCGAAATGGTGGATTACCGAGATGGCAAAACGTGTCGCGGCCGAGGCGATGCAGCTGCACGGCGGTTATGGTTATATGGAAGAATATGAGATCGCCCGGCGCTATCGCGACATTCCCGTAAGCGCCATTTACGCTGGGACGAACGAGATGATGAAAACAATCATCGCCCGGCAGCTAGATTTGTAGAGAGAGGGAAAGATATGCTTCGTGGCATTGTAGTCGTTGATTTTTCCCATTACTTGCCGGGCCCATTTGCCAGCTGGCGGCTCGCCCAGCTCGGAGCAGAAGTCATCAAAATTGAGCCCCCATCCGGCGATCGGCTGCGCCCGTTCGCCGAGGGCCGGTTGTTTGCCGCCTATAACGCCGGCAAAAAAAGCATCGGGTTGGATTTAAAAACGGACGCGGGTCGCGAGCAAGCCCGGCGGCTCGCCGCCCGCGCCGATGTAGTGATCGAAAGCTTCCGCCCCGGGGTGATGGCGCGGCTTGGGCTCGGTTATGACGATATGTGCCGCATGAACGAACAAATCATCTATTGCTCGATCAGCGGCTTCGGTCAACAGAGCAGCCGCTCATTGCTTGGCAGCCATGATTTAAACTATATGGCGCTCTCCGGCTTGCTTGCGCAGCTGGCCGATGAACGCGGCCGCCCGGTTCATCCGAAGATCACGCTTGCCGATTTTATCGGCGGCATGGCGGCGGCCGAGCGCATTTTGGCTGCCCTCTTTGCACGCGAGCGAACCGGCAAAGGCGCCCATCTTGATGTTTCGCTTGTCGATGGCTTGGCAGCGATGATGGCTGGCCATTTTGCCATTGAACACGGCGGTGGGCCGAAGACCGGTCTTTCCGAGTTGTCTGGGGAGGTGGTGTGCTACCAGCTGTATGAGACAAAAGACGGCCGTTATATGAGTTTAGCGGCGCTCGAGCCGCACTTTTGGCAGCGGTTTTGCGAGGCGGTCGGCCATCCGGAATGGACGGAGGCGCAATGGGCGCCGGCGCGATCGGGGGAAGCCGTATATGACGAGCTCGCCGCCTTGTTCCGTGAAAAGACATTGGATGAGTGGAGCGCGTTCGCCGAAGCGGTCGACGTCTGCCTTGCCCCGGTGCTGGAGACGGGTGAGGCGAAGGCGCTGTTTGCTGACAGCCGGCTCCGCCATCTCGTTCGGCTGCAGCCGGGCGGCGCATGGACGGCCGCACATGGGCCGGACGGCCAATGGGGCGGCGGGGAGCCGCCTAAAGTCAATGAACATGCGCATTTGGTAAAGGGGGAGGAATGACCGATGATGAAAACACCGTTAAACATTTCCATGATGCTTGAGCGGGCGGAGTTGTTTTTCCCAAAAAAGCAAGTCGTTTCGCGCATGAAAGGAGGCGTCGTCCGCCATACATACAAGGAGATCGGCGAGCGGACGCGCAGGCTGTCAAGCGTGTTGAAGCGGCTCGGGGTGGAAGTCGGCGACCGCGTTGGCACGTTCGCTTGGAACCATCACCGCCATTTGGAAGCGTATTTTGCCATTCCCGGCATCGGGGCGGTGCTCCATACGATCAACATCCGCCTCTCGCCGCAGCATATCTCTTACATCATCAACCACGCCGATGACCGTGTGCTGCTGATCGATGATGATTTGCTGCCGGCAATTGAAGCGATCAAGGACGAGATCCCGAACGTACGCGCTTTCATCGTCATGACCGATGCCGACGAGCTGCCGGAAACAACGTTGTCGCCAGTGTACCATTACGAGAAACTGCTTGCTGAGGGCGACCCAGCGTTTCCGTTCTTCAAAGACCTCGATGAATACCAACCGGCTGGTATGTGTTATACGTCGGCGACAACGGGAAATCCAAAAGGAGTTGTGTATACCCACCGCAGCACCGTCTTGCACGCGATGGCGTTAGGGCTGGCTGATACGCAAGGGCTGTGCGAGCGCGATGTCGTCATGCCGGTCGTACCGATGTTCCATGTCAACGCGTGGGGGCTGCCGTTTGCCGCCACTTGGTTCGGTTCGACGATCGTCATGCCGGGACCGGCGTTTACGCCGAAAGTGCTTGCCGAGCTGATTGACTCCGAACGGGTGACGATCACCGCCGGCGTGCCGACGATTTGGCTCGGGCTGTTGCAAGAGTTGGAGAAAGGAAACTATGACGTCAGCAGCCTGACGCGTGTCATTTGCGGCGGTTCAGCCGCGCCGAAAGGGATCATCCGTGCGTTTGAAGAAAAATACGGCATTCCGTTCATTCACGCGTACGGCATGACGGAAACGAGCCCGCTTGTGCTTGTCTCACGCCCGAAAAGCTATCAAGACGGGCTGTCGTACGAGGAGAAACTGGACATTCGCGCCAAGCAAGGGCTGCTTGCTCCAGGGCTTGAGATGAAAGTGATCGGCCAAAACGGGCCGGTTCGTTGGGACGGGCAGGAAATGGGCGAGCTTTGCTTGCGCGGGCCGTGGATTGCTGCCGAATACTACAACGACGACCGGACGAAAGACGCGTTCCGCGACGGTTGGCTGCATACCGGCGATGTCGTCACCGTGGACGAAGAAGGGTTTGTGAAAATTGTCGACCGGACGAAGGATGTCATTAAAAGCGGCGGCGAATGGATTTCATCGGTTGATTTGGAGAATGCGCTCATGGCCCATGAGGCGGTGTTCGAAGCGGCGGTCGTCGCTGTGCCGCATCCGAAATGGCAAGAGCGCCCGATTGCCTGCGTCGTGCTGAAAGAAGGCAAAAGCGTGACAAAAGAAGAGCTGTACGACTTTTTGCGCCCGCAATTTACAAAATGGTGGCTGCCGGATGACATTGTGTTTCTCGATGAAATTCCGAAAACGAGCGTCGGCAAGTTTTTGAAGCGGAAACTGCGCGATGAGATGGCAGCGCGCTATGCCGATGCGGCGAAGGAGTAAAGGAGGCGGACACCGTGGCAGAAACGATTGCAGTCATCGGCGCCGGGGTGATGGGAAGCGGCATCGCGCAAACGGCGGCGATGGCGGGAAAAACGGTGTATTTATATGACGTGTCCGAAGCGGCCTTGCAAAATGGGCTCGCTTCGGCGGAAAAAAGCTTGCGCCGCTTTGTCAAAACCGGCGGGCTGTCCGAGCCGGAAGCGCGAGCGGCGCTCGGGCGCATCCGCTCGACCGTCGATTTGGCCGAAGCGGTGCGCGGGGCGGATGTCGTCATCGAAGCCGTGCCGGAAAACTTGGCGCTGAAAAAAGACGTGTTTCAGCAGCTTGATCAATTGGCGAAGCCGGACGCCATTTTAGCGACCAACACATCCGAGCTGAGCGTCACGGCGCTTGCCGCCGCGACCAACCGGCCGGAGAACGTCATCGGCATGCATTGGTTCAATCCGGCGCCAGTGATGAAGTTGATCGAAATTGTGAAAGGTGAGACGACTTCCGACGACACAGTCGACGCCATCCGTCGGCTGTCTGTGGAGCTTGGCAAAGAAACGGTCGTCGTGAAAGACCGGCAAGGGTTTGTGACGACACGGGCGCTTGCCGCCCATATGATTGAATGCATCCGCATGTACGAAGAAGGAGTTGCTTCCGCTGAGGATATCGACAAAGCGGTGCGGCTTGGCCTCAATTATCCGATGGGGCCGCTGGAGCTGGCCGACATGGTCGGGCTTGATACGCTCTTGTTTGTGAGTGAAAACATGACGGAAGCATACGGCGACCGGTTCCGGGCGCCGCAGCTTTTGCGCAAGCTCGTTGAAGCCGGGCATTTAGGGCGGAAGACGGGGAAAGGGTTTTACACGTATTGAGCAGCGCTCGCCGTCCATCTGATGCCGCGCGCCAACAAGCGCTTAAAGAGCGCCCGCTTTCGCCCGTGCGGAAGCGCCCGAATAGGCAAGGCAACGAAGAAATCACGAAAGTAGAGCAAAAGGAGGAAGTTGCATGGTGCGTGAAGCGGTCATTGTCGAAGCGGTCAGGACGCCGGTCGGCAAGCGGAACGGCGTCTTCCGGGACGTTCATCCGGTCCATTTGGCCGCGGTGGTGCTCGATGAAGTCGTGCGCCGGGCCGGCATGGACAAAGGGGCGGTGGAAGACATCGTCATGGGCTGCGTGACGCCGGTCGCCGAACAAGGGTACAACATCGGCCGGCTGGCGGCGCTTGAGGCCGGATTCCCGATCGAAGTGCCGGCAGTGCAAATCAACCGAATGTGCGGCTCGGGGCAGCAGGCGATTCATTTCGCCGCCCAGGAAATCCGCTCCGGCGATATGGATGTCACGATCGCCGCCGGGGTCGAAAGCATGACGAAAGTGCCGATTTTAAGCGATGGCAACGAGCGGACGATTCCGCCGTCGCTGCATGAAAAATACGAATTCATCCACCAAGGCGTCTCGGCTGAGCGGATCGCCAAAAAATACGGCCTAACGCGCGAGGAGCTTGACGCCTACGCGTACGAAAGCCATCAACGCGCCTTGGCGGCCTTGCGCGAAGGGAAGTTTCGCGCGGAAATCGTCCCGGTGAAAGGGCTTGACCGCGATGGCCGCGAAATCCTTGTCACCGATGATGAAGGGCCGCGGGCCGACACATCGCCGGAAGCGCTCGCCGCGCTCAAGCCGGTGTTTCAAGAAGACGGTCTCATCACCGCTGGCAATGCGAGCCAAATGAGCGACGGGGCGGCCGCTGTGCTTTTGATGGAACGGGAGGCGGCGAGGCGGTTCGGACTGAAGCCGAAAGCGCGCATTGTCGCGCAAACGGTCGTCGGCTCCGACCCGACGTATATGCTCGATGGCGTCATTCCGGCGACGAGGCAAGTGCTGAAAAAAGCCGGCCTCTCGATCGATGACATCGACCTCATTGAAATCAACGAAGCGTTCGCCCCGGTCGTGCTCGCCTGGCAAAAAGAAATCGGCGCTCCGCTTGAGAAGGTGAATGTCAACGGCGGCGCCATTGCGCTTGGCCATCCGCTCGGCGCCACCGGTGCGAAGCTCATGACGTCGCTTGTTCATGAACTTGAACGGCGCGGCGGCCGCTATGGGCTATTGACGATTTGCATCGGCCACGGGATGGCGACGGCCACGATCATCGAGCGGGAGTAAGAGCAACGCGTGGAAAAAACATTTGTTTGACACACACTCGACAGCGGTGGCAGCCGCTGTTTTTTCTGTCATGACGAGAAAATAAAAATATGGGACGGAACTGGAGCGATGTGATAAGATGAAAGAAAAGCAAGTGAAAGGGGAAGCGCAGTGCAGAAGGAGAAGCCGTTTTACACGTATCGCGACATTGAAAATTGGGAAGGAAATTGGGAACTGATCGACGGTGTTCCCTATTTATTGGCGTCTCCGTCGTTTGAGCACCAGTATGTGGTCGGACAACTGCACCTTGCATTGGCTTCGTATTTTCAGGCGCGTGGCTGTCATGTCATTCTTGCCCCGTTTGATGTTCAGCTTGATCCTGAGGAGCCAGAACGGATGGCGAAAACGGTTGTTCAGCCGGATTTATCAGTTGTTTGTCGGGTTGAGCAAATCGGGAATCGGCGAATGAAAGGGGCTCCCGATCTCGTTGTGGAAGTGCTGTCACCAAGCACCGCCTTGCGTGATCGAAACCAGAAATACTATTTATACGAAAAATATGGTGTGCATGAATATTGGATTGTAGACCCCAGCAATCGAACGATCGAAGTGCTCAGCTGGCAAGATGGACGATTCGAGCAGCGAGCGGTTTTCGGGCCAAGCGATGAGTTGGTTTCTTTTTGGCAACCGGATTTGACGGTTTCGCTCGCCCCCGTGTTTCCTCCGGAAGAAAGCGATGTGTAGCTGATGGAGAACAACCTTGTTTGGCTGCCATCTCTGGAAATAACGGCTTCGCTTTTGGTGTCAGCAGCAGAAAGAAGAAAGCAAAGGGGATCGATGTCATGAAGCAAGCCTTTCTCGCTTCCTTCTATTTATCCCTTGCCGCTGGCATTTGGGGCGGGATGTATGTGGTGAGCAAATACGTGTTGGACTACATTCCGCCGTTTACGCTCGTCTGGCTGCGCTACGCCGTCGCCTTGATCGTGCTGGGCGCCGTCGCCGTGGCGAAACGCGAGCGCCCCCCAAAGAACGGGCGTGACTGGGGAATGATTATCACGGTCGGGATCATCGGCTACGTCGTTTCCATTTCCTTGCAGTTTGTCGGCACGAAATGGTCGAACGCCCATACCGCTTCGCTCATCACCGCCTCGACGCCGGCGTTTGTCGTTTTGTTTGCCCGCTGGCTGATTGGTGAGGCGCTCACATGGCGGAAGCTTGGCGCGCTCCTATTGGCGACATTCGGCGTCATCGTCATCGTCGGCTTAGGAGGCGGAGAAGAATCAACGTTTCTTGGCAACGTTTGCTTAGTCGGCGCGGCGGTCACTTGGGCGCTGTTGTCGGTGCTCGTGAAAATCGCTTCGGCCCGCTTGTCCGTGTTTTCGATCACCACGTATGCCATTTTTGTGGCACTCATTGGCATGACGCCGATGATGCTCGCCGAAGGGCCGGGGCTTGCTGCGAGCCATTGGAGTGTTCCCGTCGCCCTTGGGGTGTTGTATCTTGGCGTTGTATCGACAGCGGGAGCATTTTTTCTTTGGAACAAAGGGATGGAAATGATCGATGCCGGCGTCGGCTCGCTCTTTTTCTTTTTCCAGCCGCTCGTCGGCTCGCTCTTTGGCCGGCTGTTTTTACAAGAGCAACTCGATGTCTCGTTTTGGCTCGGCGGGGCGCTCATTGCTGCCGGCGTGGCCGTGGCGGTGCGAAGCGAGCAAAGCGCGTAAGGAAGGCGTCAGCAAACCAAAAGCGAGGAGTCCGCGTTGGGCGCCTTCGCTTCCGTGCTTACGGTTTTGCTTCTTTTCGCTTCCTTCGTACCAAGAGGCAGGGGCAGAGAGGAGCCATACAACGGCTGTCAAACGGAATGGGACGATTTATACAAAAGTCTATCTTTTCGTATAAATCAATGAGTAGTTGTTGCTTTTGCCGTTTGATCATTGCTCGCCCGCTTTTTCTCCGACCGCCCGCCGCGGCAGCTTCCAGCCGTACGTGTATGACAAAACGCGCAAAGCGGCGACGACAATCAACAACACATACAGCTCCATGGGCGATTCGGCCCATTTCAGCCCAACAGCGAGGCCGGCGAGAATGGCCCAGGCGGCATAAATTTCTGCGCGCAACACGAGCGGCTTTCTTCCCGCCAACACGTCACGGATAATGCCGCCGCCGCTTCCGGTCAACACCGCGGCGACGATGACCGCACTTAACGGATGATCCATGTTGACGGCATACAGCGCTCCTTGGATGGCGAACGCGGACAGCCCAAGGGCGTCAAAAAAGTTGCCCCACCGCTTCCACGGCGGCAGCATTTGCTTTGGGAACAAATACACAACTGTCATGGCCGCCAAAGCGACAAGAAAGAGCGGCTGCTGTTCCCATAACGCCGACACGGGAACCCCGATCAGCAAATTGCGCACCGCCCCGCCGCCAAAAGCGGTGACAATCCCTAAAATGTACACCCCAAGCAAATCGTACTCCTCTTCCATCGCGACAATCGCCCCGCTAATGGCAAAGGCGATCGTGCCGATGATGCTCAATACTTCCCACGTCATTCGTGCTGTTCCTTTCCGTACGGTGTTCTTGTATCATTGTAGGGGCAAAAGCGGCGGAAAATCAATCGTTTTTTTGGAACGAACTAGCAGACCGACGGTGGGATTTGGTATCATGAACGTAGAGAACATGTTCGCCGCGAGGGAAAGGAAGGGGGATGCCATGAGCCGTGAACAAGCGATCCTTGTCGGCTGCCAGCTCGCTGGTGTCGATGATGAACGGTTTCGCTATTCGATGGAGGAGCTCGCTTCGCTCGTTGCGACGGCGAACGGCGAGGTTGTGGCAGAGGTGACGCAAAAACGTGAAGCGCCGCACCCGGCGACGTATATCGGCAAAGGGAAAACGGAAGAGCTCGCCGCCATAGTCAAGCAGCTGGAACCGGACGTGGTTATTTTCAACAGCGAGCTCTCTCCAAGCCAAGCGCGCAATTTGACGAAAATGCTTGGCGAGGTGAAAGTGATTGACCGGACGCAGCTCATTTTAGACATTTTTGCAAGACGCGCCCGCTCAAAAGAAGGAAAGCTGCAAGTCGAGCTCGCCCAGCTGGAGTATATGTTGCCGCGCCTTAGCGGTCAAGGAGAGGCGCTATCCCGCTTGGGCGGCGGCATCGGCACGCGCGGCCCGGGGGAGACGAAGCTCGAGACCGACCGCCGCCATATTCGCCGCCGCATTGACGACATTAAAGCTGAGCTTGTGCGCATTGCTGAGCATCGAGGGCGCTACCGCGAGCGCCGGCAAAAAAACCAAGCGTTTCAGGTGGCGCTCGTCGGCTATACAAACGCCGGCAAATCAACGATTTTCAATCGGCTGACCGCCGCCGATTCGTTGGAAGAAAACTTGTTGTTTGCCACGCTCGATCCGTTGACGCGCAAATGTGTCTTGCCATGCGGCTACACGGTGCTTGTCACCGATACGGTCGGGTTCATTCAAGACTTGCCGACGACACTTGTCGCCGCGTTCCGCTCGACGCTCGAGGAAGTGACGGAAGCCGATCTATTGCTTCACGTCGTCGATTCGTCTCATCCGGATTACGTTGCGCACGAGCGAACGGTGTCGCGGCTGCTCGCTGAATTAGGGGCTTCTTCCATTCCGATGGTCACGGTGTACAATAAAAGCGATCAAAAAGCGTCGGAATTCATTCCGACAACGACTGCTTCCATCATGATCAGCGCGCTTTCCGCCGCCGACATTGACCGGCTCCGCTATTTTCTTGAAGAGGCGGTGAAACAGCAAATGGCCCGTTACGACGTGTCGATCCCAAGCGGTGAAGGAAAATTGCTCGCTCGGTTAAAATCGGACACCATTTTGCACGAATGGCATTATAATGAACAGGGAGGCACGTACGACTGCCAAGGGTACGTGCTGCCGACGCACCCCTTGTATGGGGAGCTGCAATCATTCCAACGGTAGAAAGGGTTCATCTATGTTTTGGACACAATGGAGACACGGAGAAACCATCGCTCTTCTCATCGAGGAAATCGAAGCACAAATCGCGCCGATTCACCGCCGCATCGATGAACTGGTCGACGTCAACCAATACCGCGTGCTTGAGAGCTTCCGTCGCCATCAAGTGAGCGACGCCCACTTCATTCCGTCAACCGGTTATGGGTATGACGATGCGGGCCGCGATACGCTCGATCGCATTTTCGCTGATGTGTTTGGAGCGGAAGCGGGGCTTGTGCGCCCGCAAATCATTTCCGGCACGCACGCGATTGCGATCGCGCTGTTTGGCGTGTTGCGCCCGGGCGATGAGTTGCTTTACATCACGGGCGCTCCGTACGATACTCTTGAGGAAATCGTCGGCGTCCGCGGCCGCGGCGTCGGCTCGCTGAAAGAGTTTGGCATTCGTTATCGCAGCGTGCCGCTCACAGCAGAAGGGATGGTCGATTTTCCGGCCGTTCGCGAAGCGATCCATGAGCGGACGAAAATGATCGGCATTCAACGTTCGCGCGGCTATGCGGACCGGCCGTCGTTTACTGTCGAAGAGATCGGCGACATGATTGCATTCGTCAAGTCGATCAAACCGGATGTCGTCGTGTTTGTCGACAATTGCTACGGAGAATTCGTCGAGGAGAAAGAGCCATGCCATGTCGGCGCCGATTTGATGGCCGGCTCGCTCATTAAAAACCCGGGAGGGGGCTTGGCGAAAACGGGCGGCTACATTGTCGGCAAGCGGGAATATGTGGAGGCGTGCGCCTATCGGATGACCTCGCCGGGCATTGGAGCGGAAGTCGGTCCGTCGCTTTACAGCTTGCCGGATATGTATCAAGGCTTTTTCCTTGCGCCGCACACCGTGGGTCAGGCGCTCAAGGGGGCGGTTTTTACGGCGGCG
>NZ_LDPD01000013.1:319322-329361 GCF_001026865.1 Geobacillus sp. ZGt-1
CTAAAAACCTCGCCATCGTGGAAGGCGAAGCGCACGGATTTGGTTCAGTCCGTCCGTTTTGACGATCCGGAACAAATGGTGGCGTTTTGCCAAGCGATTCAGGCTTCCTCCCCGGTCAACGCTCATTTCACTCCGTATCCGAGCGACATGCCCGGCTATGAAGACAAAGTGATCATGGCCGCCGGCACGTTCGTCCAAGGGGCAAGCATTGAGTTGACGGCCGACGGGCCGTTGCGCCCCCCATATGTCGCGTATGTGCAAGGCGGATTGACGTATTCGCATGTGAAAATCGCCGTCTGTTCCGCCATTCAGCGTTTGCTTGAACAGCGGTTGATTTGTTTGTGAGGAAACATCACGTTTCATTGACTCATTTCCTAACATTATGGTAAAATAAAGGTATCAAAAGCGAGGAGGAATTGGCATGAGCAGCCAAATTCGTCGTTCCATGCCATTGTTTCCGATTGGGATTGTGATGCAGCTGACCGACTTGTCGGCTCGGCAAATCCGCTATTATGAAGAGCACGGCCTCGTTTCGCCAGCGCGCACTGAAGGCAACCGGAGGCTGTTTTCGCTCAATGACATTGACCGCTTGCTGGAAATTAAAGATTTGATCGACCAAGGCGTCAACTTGGCGGGCATTAAGCAAATTTTTGCCGCGCGGGAGGAAGGACGCCACCAGCAGGCGGAGAAAGTCGAAAAAGTAGGAAAACCGAAGCTGTCGGACGAAGAACTGCGCGAAATTTTGCGGAATGAATTGCTGCAGGCCGGGCGGTTCCAGCGCGCATCGCTTCGCCAAGGAGATCTCGCTCGCTTCTTTCATTAATGACGGAAAATGATTTCCGAGCCGGGGAGGAGTTTGGACATGGCAAAATATACGCGTGACGACATTCTACACATCGTCAAAGAGGAAAATGTCAAGTACATCCGCCTGCAATTCACCGATATTTTGGGCACGATCAAAAACGTCGAAATTCCGATCAGCCAGCTGGAGAAAGCGCTTAACAACAAAATTATGTTTGACGGGTCGTCGATCGAAGGATTTGTCCGCATCGAAGAGTCAGATATGTATTTGTATCCGGACTTGGATACGTTCGTCATTTTCCCGTGGACTTCAGAAAAAGGAAAAGTCGCCCGCTTTATCTGCGACATTTACAACCCGGACGGCACGCCGTTTGAAGGCTGTCCGCGCTATAACTTGAAGCGGATGCTGAAAGAGATGGAGGCGCTTGGCTTCAACGCCTTTAACTTAGGAGCTGAGCCTGAATTCTTCCTTTTCAAGCTGGACGAAAAAGGACACCCGACGATGGAGCTGAACGATCGCGGCGGCTATTTCGATTTGGCGCCGACCGATCTTGGGGAAAACTGCCGGCGCGACATTGTGCTCGAGCTTGAGGAAATGGGGTTTGAAATCGAAGCGTCCCATCATGAAGTCGCCCCGGGCCAGCATGAGATCGATTTTAAATACGCTGATGCCGTAAAAGCGTGCGACGACATTCAAACGTTTAAGCTCGTCGTCAAAACGATCGCCCGCAAACACGGATTGCATGCGACCTTTATGCCGAAGCCGATTTTTGGGATTAACGGTTCAGGAATGCATTGCAACCTGTCGCTGTTCCGCAACGGTGAAAACGCCTTTTTCGATCCGAACGGCGACTTGCAGTTGAGCGATACGGCGCGGCAGTTTATCGCCGGTGTGCTGAAGCATGCGCCGAACTTTACGGCGGTGACGAACCCGACCGTCAACTCGTACAAGCGGCTTGTTCCAGGCTATGAAGCGCCGTGCTACGTCGCTTGGTCGGCGCGCAACCGCAGCCCGCTCATCCGCATTCCAGCTTCGCGCGGCATGAGCACGCGCATTGAGGTGCGCAGCGTCGACCCGTCGGCCAACCCATACTTGGCCATGGCGGTGCTTTTAGCCGCTGGGCTTGACGGCATTCGCAACAAGCTCACTCCTCCGGCGCCAGTGGATCGAAACATTTACGTCATGACGAAAGAAGAACGGCTCGAAGAAGGCATTGTCGATTTGCCGGCAACGCTGCATGAAGCGTTGGAAAACTTGAAGTCCGATGAAGTGATGATTCACGCGCTCGGCAAACATTTATTCGAGCATTTCGTCGAAGCGAAAGAAATTGAGTGGGATATGTATCGGACAACGGTTCATCAATGGGAATTGGACCAATATATGGAACTCTACTGATTCATAAAAAAGCTGCCCTGAAAAAAACGGGGCAGCTTTTTTATGGGCGCAGGCCGGCACGAGTCAGTCGAACAGGCGATAGACGCCGATCACTTTGCCGAGAATCGTGCAGTCGCGGACGATGATCGGCTCAAGATGGGCGTTTTCCGGCTGCAGGCGGATGTGGTCTTTTTCCTTGAAAAACCGCTTCACCGTCGCCTCGTTGTCTTCCGTCATGGCGACGACGATGTCGCCGTTGTTGGCCGATGACTGCTGGCGGACGATGACGTAGTCGCCGTCGAGAATGCCGGCTTCGATCATGCTGTCGCCCATCACTTCAAGCATAAACAGCTGCTCCTCGCCGGCGGCGAGCCGCTTCGGCAGCGGAAAGTAGCCTTCGATGTTTTCCACCGCTGTAATCGGTTGGCCGGCCGTCACCTTGCCGATGATCGGCACCGAGATGATCTCCTCTTTTTCTCTCTCCTTGGCCATATCGTTGTCCAAAATTTCAATGGCGCGCGGCTTTGTCGGGTCGCGGCGGATGTACCCTTTGCTTTCTAGGCGCGCGAGATGCCCGTGGACCGTCGAACTTGACGCCAGTCCAACCGCTTCCCCAATTTCCCGCACCGACGGAGGATAGCCTTTTGTTTTTACTTCCTGTTTAATAAACTCTAAAATTTGCTGTTGTCGTTTTGACAGTTTCGTCATTGTTTCACACCTCTCGCCACATCATTTGCCTTCATTATACCATGCGGAAGACGAAAAAACAAACATAGGTTCGAGTTTTTTATTGACACAAACAAATGTTCCTGGCTATAATGAAGGAAAGCGAACAAACATTCTAGAAAGGGTGGGAGGGAATGAGGAAAACGTTGCTGCACTATGTTTTGTTTTCATTTTTGTTTGCGCTCGTGTTGGCAGGGTTCGTTTACGCCAGCAGCCCGGTCGATAAAAAAGAATACGTGACGATCACGGTCGCTCCCGGCGATACGCTTTGGGGGCTGGCAAAACAGTACGAACAGGAACACCATATGCCGCCTGATGAGTTCATCCGCTGGGTCGTCGATGTCAACCATTTGCCGAGCCCGCGTCTTGCCGCCGGTGAACAAATTGTCATTCCTGTGTTAAAATCAAAGCAGGGCGGCTCGGTGGCCGTCAATCAGTGATGGAAAGAAGGGATTGGCCATGAGGGCGGTCATTTACTGCCGCGTCAGCACGGACAAAGCTGAACAGGAAACGTCGCTCGCGAGGCAACGAGATGAGCTCGAGCAGCTGGCGGCCGAGTGTGGATTTGAAGTCGTGAAAGTGATCGCCGAGCAGGCGAGCGGTTATGAAGCCGACCGCGACGGCGTGTTGGAGCTGCTTTCGCTTTGCGAGGAAGGCGAGGTCGATGTGCTGCTCATTCAAGATGAAACGCGGCTTGGGCGCGGCCATGCGCGCATGGCGGTGCTGCATTGCTTGAAAAAGCAAGGGGTGAAAATATACAGCGCCAGCCACCGCGGGGAGATGCCGCTGTCGGAGGCCGATGAGATGGTGTTATCCATCATCGCTATTGTCGAGGAGTACCAAAGAAAAATACATAACGCCAAAATTAAGCGTGGCATGCAGCGAGCCATCGCCAGCGGCTACCGACCGGAGCGGAACCTAAGGCGCCGGGGCGAAAACGCCGGGCGCGATCGAATCGATCTGCCGGTTGAGGAGATCGTCCGCTTGCGCGAGCGCGGACTGACGTTTGCCGATATCGCCGCGACGATGCGAAGCTTCGGCTACGAGGTGTCCAAGGCGACCGTCCATCGGCGTTACCAGGAATATATGGACGAGCAACAAAGGCGGCGTTGATCGTGTACTGCGCCTGGCCCTAAAGCGGCGAGCGGGCAAAGGAAACCAAGATGCCATCGTTGCCATCTTCCCGGTTGATCAGATAAGATAAAACAGAGTGAGAATATGGCAGATAGGAGAAGATGATCAATGCTTGCCAAACATAAATTAGCCCGCATCAATGAACTGGCGAAAAAAGCGAAAACGGCCGGCTTGTCGGCCGAAGAGGCTTTCGANCAAGCGAAGCTGCGCCGTGAGTACATTCAAGCGTTCCGCAAGGCGATGACCGATATGCTCCATACAGTGACCGTCATTGACCCGAACGGCAACGACGTGACGCCGAAAAAATTAAAGGAAAGCCAGCGGCGGCGCTTCCATTAAGCCGCGAAAAAACAGACGGCGTCTCGTTTGTCCCGAAGGAGGAAATAAACGTTGTACAAGGAATCTGATTTTCTATATGATAGTAAATGACACCATGTTGATGAAAGGGAGGAAGACGATGGCGCATTCAATCGAGGAGTTGGCGATTACGACGATTCGAACGCTGTCGATTGACGCGATCGAAAAAGCGAAATCCGGGCACCCGGGCATGCCGATGGGCGCGGCGCCGATGGCGTACACGCTTTGGACGAAATTTATGAATCATAACCCGGCGAATCCAAACTGGTTCAACCGCGACCGGTTTGTCTTGTCAGCCGGGCACGGGTCGATGTTATTGTACAGCTTGCTTCATTTAAGCGGCTACGACGTATCGATGGATGATTTGAAACAATTCCGTCAATGGGGAAGCAAAACGCCGGGCCATCCGGAATACGGCCATACGCCGGGCGTGGAAGCGACGACCGGCCCGCTCGGCCAAGGGATTGCGATGGCGGTCGGCATGGCCATGGCGGAACGGCATTTGGCTGCTACATACAACCGCGACGGGTTTGAGATCATCAATCATTATACGTACGCCATTTGCGGCGACGGCGATTTGATGGAAGGAGTGGCGAGCGAAGCTGCGTCACTCGCCGGCCACTTGAAGCTCGGCCGTCTGATCGTCCTGTATGACTCGAACGACATTTCGCTGGACGGGGAGCTCAACCTGTCGTTCTCGGAAAACGTCGCCCAACGTTTCCAAGCGTACGGCTGGCAATATTTGCGCGTTGAGGACGGCAACAATATTGAAGAAATCGCCAAAGCGCTCGAGGAGGCGCGGGCGGACCTCAGCCGGCCGACGCTCATTGAAGTAAAAACGACGATTGGCTACGGCGCGCCAAATAAAGCGGGCACGTCCGGCGTCCACGGCGCTCCGCTCGGCGCCCAAGAGGCGAAGCTGACGAAGGAAGCGTACCGCTGGACGTTTGCTGAAGATTTTTATGTACCGGAAGAAGTATATGCCCATTTCCGAGAAACNGTGCAAGAGGCCGGTGCGAAAAAAGAAGCGGAATGGAACGAACAGTTCGCCGCGTACGAACGGGCGCATCCGGAGCTGGCCGCCGAGCTGAAGCGGGCGATTGAAGGGAAGCTTCCGGATGGCTGGGAGGCGGCGCTGCCGGTGTATGAAGCGGGCAAAAGCCTGGCGACCCGCTCATCGTCCGGGGAAGTGATCAACGCCATCGCCAAAGCGGTGCCGCAATTGTTTGGCGGTTCGGCGGACTTGGCAAGCTCGAATAAAACGCTCATCAAAGGCGGCGGCAACTTCTTGCCGGACAGCTACGAAGGGCGCAACATTTGGTTTGGCGTGCGCGAGTTTGCCATGGGGGCGGCGCTGAACGGCATGGCGCTTCACGGCGGGTTGAAAGTGTTCGGCGGCACGTTCTTCGTGTTCTCTGACTATTTGCGTCCGGCGATCCGCTTGGCGGCGCTGATGGGCTTGCCGGTCATCTACGTCTTGACGCACGACAGCATCGCCGTCGGCGAAGACGGGCCGACGCACGAGCCGATCGAACATCTCGCTTCGCTTCGGGCGATGCCGAACTTGTCGGTCATCCGTCCGGCTGACGCAAACGAAACGGCGGCAGCATGGCGGCTGGCGCTCGAATCGACGGACAAGCCGACTGCGCTCGTCTTGACGCGTCAAGATGTGCCGACGTTGGCGGCAACAGCTGAGTTGGCGTATGAAGGCGTGAAAAAAGGTGCGTACGTCGTTTCACCGGCGAACAACGGCGCTCCGGAGGCGCTGTTGTTGGCGACTGGCTCGGAAGTCGGTCTGGCCGTCAAAGCGCAAGAAGCGCTCGCCGCTGAGGGCATCCATGTCTCCGTCATCAGCATGCCATCGTGGGACCGCTTCGAAGCGCAGCCAAAATCGTACCGCGATGAAGTGCTTCCGCCGGCCGTGACGAAGCGGCTCGCCATTGAAATGGGCGCGTCGCTCGGTTGGGAGCGCTACGTCGGCGCCGAGGGCGACATTTTGGCCATCGACCGATTCGGTGCTTCCGCTCCGGGAGAGAAAATCATGGCCGAGTATGGCTTTACGGTTGACAACGTCGTCCGCCGCACAAAAGCGCTGCTCGGCAAGTAACCGGGAAAGCTGCCCTTGCGTTGTTGCAGGGGCAGCTTGTTTTTGTGAAAGATGGCTGCGCCTTGGTCAAGTATTTTCGGGGTTGAATCGAGGGCAAAGGCTTGTTCATGACGTGTTGGCCTGTTTGCGGCCGCATGGCCACCGCAAACAAAAATCGACAATGTTAGTGAAAAAACTTGCCGTTAATAGACATATTTTTCCCCTTTCCTTTTCTATAATAGAAAATAGATGAACAGAAATGGGGGATGGGGCATGGTCCGCTATTGGATTTATTTGTTGAATGACGATGTGGCGTCGCATTACCGCCATCGGGCAGAAAAAATTGTTGAACTGCTTCGTGAGCATCAATACGCGAAAGCGCCGCTGAAGGCGATTTGCCGCAAGCAAGTCGAATTTATCACCGAACGGCTGTCATTTTCGCGCCTGGAACTTGGCTTAAAGCAATATTTTGCCGGCCGCGTCGGCAAAAATTTGGAGCGCAATATGTTTGTTTTGCAAAACGACGCCGGCGAGGAAGCGTTGCTTGTCGTGCAAAAGCGCCGCTTGCTTCTTGTCGCTGACAGCGCGCCGCTTGCCGCGGACATCGGGCGGGCGCTCGCTCGGCTTTCGCCGACGTTTTTGGCGGTCGACGCCGATTTTGTCGATTACTACTGGCTGTCTGCGCCTCGGCAAGGAAGAAAATTTGCGTAATGAAAAGATTTTTGTCGCGAAATATTGTCTAATGACGCATCGTTTAGTACACTGTTAGGGAGACAACAAGAAGGAGGAAAATCGCTGTTATGTGGGGTACGATTCTCGTTGGCGTGCTGGCGCTCATCGCCGGGGTGGCGATCGGATTTTTCGTCGCCCGCAAAACGATGATCAATTATTTGAAGAAAAACCCGCCGATCAATGAACAAATGATTCGCATGATGATGATGCAAATGGGCATGACTCCGTCGCAGAAGAAAATCAACCAGATGATGAAAATGATGAACAATCAACTGAAATAAGCGAAACGGACACTCGATCGAGAGTGTCTTTTTATTTTGCCAAAATGTTCTTTCAAAATTTTTCTAGTTTTGTTACAATAATATGGCGATTGTTCGTCAGCCAAATGAAAGGAGGGCGGGCCTTATGCGCGTGTTTCGCGATTTGTTTTGGTTTTTCCGTCAAGAAAAGAAGGCGTATATCACCGGCATTTTCGTGCTTGTCATCGTGGCGTTTTTGGAGACAGTCCCGCCGAAAGTGATCGGCTTGTTGGTCGATCATATGAAAAACGGCACGATGACAAAAGAAGTGCTCATCCGCTGGATCGCCGTCCTCGCCGCCGTTGCGGCGGCGCTTTACGGGCTCCGCTACGCTTGGCGCATTTTCATTTTCGGTTCGGCGGTCAAGCTTGCCCGCCAGCTGCGCAACGAGCTGTATCAGCATTTTACGAACATGTCGCCGTCGTTTTACCAGCGGAAGCGGATCGGCGATTTAATGGCCCATGCGACCAACGATTTGCAAGCGATTCAGCAGACGGCCGGAAGCGGCATTTTGACGCTTGTTGACTCGGTGACGCTTGGCGGGTTTGTGTTGGCAACGATGGCGTTTTCGATCAGCTGGAAGCTGACGCTCATCAGCCTATTGCCGATGCCCGTGATGGCGGCGGCGACGAGCCGCTATGGGACGATGCTCCATCGTCGGTTTTTAACGGCGCAAGCGGCGTTTTCGTCGCTGAACGACAAGGTGCAGGAAAGCGTCAACGGCATCCGCGTCATCAAGGCGTTCGGCTATGAGGAACACGATGTCGAGGCGTTTCGCCGTCAATCGGAAGACGTCGTGGCGAAAAACGTTGCCGTCGCCAAAATTGACGCCTTGTTTGATCCGACGATCGGGCTGCTTGTTGGGCTGTCATTTTTTCTCGCTGTGGCGTTTGGCAGCCAAATGGTTTTGGCGGGCGAATTGACGATCGGCGAGCTTGTGTCGTTTACGACCTACCTTGGCCTGCTTATTTGGCCGATGTTGGCGTTCGGCTGGCTGTTTAACATTGTTGAGCGAGGGCGTGCTTCGTACGACCGGGTGCGGGCGCTGTTGGCTGAACAAGATGAAATCAACGAACGTCCGGATGCCCTTCACATCGCTCCGCAAGGCGACATTGAGTATGATGTTCGTCAATTTGCCTATCCGGGGGAGGCGAAGCCGGCGCTTCGGGGCATTCGTTTTCAGCTCAAGCGTGGGGCAACGCTTGGCGTCGTCGGCAAAACGGGGGCGGGAAAAACGACGTTGCTTCGCCTGCTGCTGCGCGAGTTTGACGGCTATGACGGCGAGATTCGCTTCGGCGGCCGCGACATCCGCGATTATACGCTTTTCGCGCTCCGTTCGGCGATCGGCTACGTGCCGCAAGACCATTTCTTGTTTTCTGCCTCCATCCGCGACAACATCGCCTTTGCCAAGCCGGAAGCCGGAGAGGACGAGGTCGTACGGGCGGCGCGGCTGGCCGACATCCATGAGGACATTTTGCAGTTTCCTGACGGGTATGAGACAGTCATCGGCGAGCGCGGAGTTTCCCTATCCGGCGGGCAAAAACAGCGGCTGTCAATCGCCCGGGCGCTTCTCATTGACCCAGAAGTGCTCATTTTTGATGACGCGTTGTCGGCTGTGGATGCGAAGACCGAGGCGCGGATTTTAGCGGCGCTCAAACAGGAGCGGCGCGGAAAAACGACGATCATCGCCGCTCATCGTTTAAGCGCGGTTGAGCATGCCGATTGGATTCTCGTCCTTGACGGGGGGCGAATTGTGCAGGCCGGAACGCACGAGCAGCTGATGACAGAAGACGGCTGGTATCGTGACATGCACCGGCGCCAACAGCTTGAGGCGCTTGCGGAGTAACAACAGACCTGAACGTTCGAGCTCCCGCCAAAAACGAGCGGAGCGAAAAGCTTGAAAATACAAGTTGTTTGTAAGATAGGGGGAAGTGGATGAACGACCGATGGTTGACAACAAAAGAGCAGCGGCGCGTCTTATGGCGGCTGCTCGCTTATATGGGAAGATACAAAAAAGAAACGGCGCTTGCCTTTACGCTTCTTCTGTTGGCAACGGCCGGGGAGCTTTCCGGCCCGTATTTGGTGAAAGTGTTCATTGATGACTATTTGGTGCCGGGCCGCCTCTCTTTTGGACCGGTGGCGGCGCTGGCGGCCGCCTATCTCGGCGTGCTCGTCTTGAAAACGATCATTTCCTACTTCCAGCTTGTCGAGTTTCAGCGGCTCGCTTTGTACGTCATTCAAGCGCTGCGGATGGATGTGTTTGCGAAAGTGCACCGGCTCGGGATGAGCTATTTTGACCGGACGCCGGGCGGAAGCATCGTTTCGCGGGTGACGAACGATACAGAAGCGATCAAGGACATGTTCATCAGCGTCCTAGCAGCCTTTGTGCAAAACGGCTTGTTTGTCATCGGCGTGTTTGTCGCTATGTTTTCGCTTGATGCTAAGCTTGCGTTGTTTTGCCTGTTCATCCTCCCGGCGATCGCGTTCATCATGCACACATACCGCCGCTACAGCTCAGTGTTTTATCAA
>NZ_LDPD01000013.1:329373-332733 GCF_001026865.1 Geobacillus sp. ZGt-1
CGGCTGAGCGAACTGAACGCCAAATTGAACGAATCGCTGCAAGGAATGGCCGTCATTCAAGCGTTCCGCCAGCAGCGCCGTTTATATCAAGAGTTTGCCGCCGTCAATGAAGCGCATTACAAGGCGGGGATGAAAAACATCCACCTTGATGGACTGCTGCTTCGACCGGCGATCGATGTGGTGTATATGTTGTCGATCATGGTTGTGCTCAGCTTTTTTGGCATCACGGCGCTTGATGGCCCAGTTGAGATCGGCGTGCTGTATGCGTTTGTCAACTATTTGGAGCGCTTTTTCGAACCGGTGACGCAAATGATGATGCGCCTGTCTCTTTACCAGCAGGCGATCGTTTCCGCCTCTCGCGTGTTTGCCCTTCTTGATCATCAAGAAGAGGCGCCGGCCAATCCAAATCGGTCGCCGCATGTGATCGAGCGCGGGGAAATCGAATTTCGGGATGTCAGCTTTTCCTACGACGGCAAACGGGATGTGCTGAAACGGCTGTCGTTTGTCATCCGTCCAGGTCAGACGGTCGCGTTTGTCGGCCATACCGGCAGCGGCAAAAGTTCGATCATCAACTTGCTCATGCGCTTTTATGAGTTTGACCGCGGCGATATTTTGCTTGACGGCCGGTCGATCCGCGATTACTCGCGCGCCGAGCTGCGCCGCCGCCTCGGCCTTGTCTTGCAAGATCCGTTTTTGTTTTACGGGACGGTCAAAGAGAACATTCGCATGTATAATCAGGAACTGGACGACGAAGCCATTAAGGAGGCCGCTCGGCTCGTGCAGGCCGATGCGTTTATTGAGCAATTGCCCGGCGGCTACGACCATGTGCTCGCCGAGCGCGGGGCGACGTTATCAAGCGGTCAGCGCCAGCTTCTTTCATTCGCCCGCACGATCGCTGCTGATCCGAAAATTTTGGTGCTCGATGAGGCGACCGCCCATATTGACACCGAAACAGAGGAAGCGATTCAAGATGCGCTCATGCGCATGCGGAAAGGGCGGACGACGATCGCCATCGCCCACCGTCTATCAACGATTCAAGACGCTGATCAAATTTTCGTCCTCCACCGCGGCGAAATCATCGAGCGCGGTACGCATCAGCAACTGCTGGCGCAAAAAGGGCTTTACTACCAAATGTACTTGCTGCAAAACGGCCTCGTCGACGTCCATGCGTAAATGGCGGCGTTTTGCCGCCCCTGCTTGGAACAAAAAGAAGAAAGCGCCATGTCCCGCCTAGCGGGAGGCGCTTTGCTTTCGCCGCTTGGTTTGTTCGCGTTGATAGGCATTGAGCAACGTGTCAAGTTCTTTGCTGATTTTCATGGCCGCCGCCGAGTTTAACCCCGTTTTGGCCACCGTGTCGACAAGCTCCATCCGCTTTTGTTCAATCAAGGTCAACAATTTGCATTTCGGCACGAATCGACCGTCCTTTGCTTGAAGTATTGTGTATGGTGCTTTATACTATTTTATCAGTGAACGCAAAAATGGAAAATAGAAAAATTGACCAGGAACAATGAGAAACATGTTACGGGAAGAAGGAATTCTGCTAAAATAAAAAGTAAAAAAGCAGGGGCTGGTTCACCAATGAATGATCTCAATCTATTTTTAGCGTTCGGCGCCGGGTTTTTGTCGTTTATTTCCCCGTGCTGCTTGCCGCTTTATCCGGCGTTTTTATCGTATATCACCGGCGTGTCGGTCAGCGAGTTGAAAGAGGAAAACGCGATGCTGAACCGCCGCAGCTTATGGCATACGCTTTGCTTTTTGCTCGGCTTCTCGCTCATTTTTATCTCGCTTGGCTTTGGCACCTCGCTGCTTGGAAGGCTGTTTGTTGATTATCAAGATGCGATCCGGCAAATCGGCGCGGTCGTGATCGTCGCTCTTGGCCTCGTCGTCGCCGGGCTGTGGAAGCCGGCGTTTTTGCTGAAAGATCGGCGCATTTCGTTTCGTGAACGGCCATCGGGATATGTCGGCTCCGTGCTGATCGGCATGGCGTTTGCCGCCGGTTGGACGCCGTGCATGGGGCCGATTTTGGTGGCGGTTGTCGCTCTAGCCGCCACCAACCCGGGCTCAGGAATGATGTATATGCTTGCTTATACGCTTGGATTTGCCATTCCGTTTTTCATGTTGTCGTTTTTTATCGGCAAGCTGCAATGGATCCGCCGCCATAGCGCATCCATCATGAAGGCGGGCGGCTATGTCATGGTGGCGATGGGCGTCGTTTTGTACTTTGATTGGATGACAAAGCTGATTGCTTATATGACAAGCTTGTTTGGCGGATTTACTGGTTTTTAGCGGCGATGGAGCCGCCCTTTGTGCGGCTGTTGTTGGAGGAATATCGTTGAGGAGAGGGCGATGGAAAGATGGCTGCCATTTTAATTGCTGACGATGCGAAGTTTATGCGGGTAACGCTGGCGCGCATACTGGAAAAAACGGATCACACCGTAGCCGGTGAGGCGGAAAACGGCAAAGAGGCGGTCGAGCTGTATCGCCGGCTGCGCCCCGATCTTGTCATCATGGACATTACGATGCCGGTCATGAATGGGATTGAAGCGGTGCGGGCGATTAAGGAGATCGATCCCGGGGCGAAAATCATCATCTGCTCGGCGCTCGGGCAGCAGCGTATGGTCGTTGAGGCCATTGAAGCCGGAGCGGCTGACTTCATCGTCAAGCCGTTTGAAGAAACCCGCGTGCTCGAGGCGATTGCCCGTCTTTTGTAAGCGGGCTTTGGCTTCGTACGGCATAGGAAGGCGCCGGCTTATGACCGCTGGAAAACAGCTGACTGCGTTCCTCTTGGCAAGCGAGAGGGATGAAGCGAGCGCGATGTTTGGCGAAGGCGGGGGCGGCTGGAGAGGGCGGTAGGCAAGCGGAGCGGTTTTTGCTATAATAGCGTTGTCCGTGAATTTTGTCGGAAGAAGGTGATGGCTTTGGCGTTCATTACATCGCTCATCGCCGTTGTGATGGCGTTTTTCATCTTTTTTGTGCGCATGAAGGCGTCGGAAAAGCCGACGAATGCCAAAAAAATTATTTTGCCGCCGCTGTTTATGAGCACCGGGGCGCTGATGTTCATCGATCCGGTCTTTCGCGTTACGCGCGGGGAGCTCATCGAAGCGGTCATTCTCGGCCTGTTTTTCTCGCTGTTTCTCATTAAAACGTCAAAATTTGAAATCCGCGGCAGCGATATTTATTTGAAACGCTCAAAATCCTTTATTTGGATTTTGCTCGGGTTGATTGTCATTCGTCTTGGCTTGAAAACGTATTTAGGACGAACGATCGACTACCGCCAGTTAAGCGGCATGTTTTATTTGCTCGCGTTTTCGATGATCGTCCCATGGCGGATTGCAATGTACGTTTCGTATAGAAAGCTGG
>NZ_LDPD01000013.1:333167-340499 GCF_001026865.1 Geobacillus sp. ZGt-1
AAACCGCCAGTGCTGACATAAAGAGCTGTCCCGCTGATGGACAGCTCCCTTTTTTGTTGCGCCAAGCCGCTTCACTTCGCTTCCCTGGAATTGTCCCGCAGACGGAGCTGAAGTCGTCGGTCCCGGCCTAAAAAGCTGCTTGTTTGGGCCGCTTTTTCCATGCTGAAACAGACGAAAGCCGCCGGTCAGCCTTAGACGAAAGGCGGAACGTCAGCGGCTTTCCAATAAATGTTTATAAGGGGCGAGATCGATGTTCTTCGCCTGCAATGTCCGGATCAAAAACTTATGGTCGCGCTTGGGGGTTGCGATGATATAGCCGCGGATCAGCAAGTCGCGTGTGATGCGCGGCGCCTGTTCCTTGAGCGCAAGCTCGCCGATTTTGCCGGCGATCTTTTGCCGCGCGACGTCGCGGAACAATTCCGGCACAGGGCGAACCAATTCCTCAAGCAGCGCTTTTTCTTCTTCCCCCCATAGATGACGCGTCTGTTCAATGTAATATTCCTGCCAGTCGAGCTCCGATTTCCCATCTTCTTTCGGCAGCCGCTTCAAAAACTTGCGGAACATGAAAAAGCCGCCGATCGACATCATGACAAGCAAAAAGACGACCCAAAGCAAAATAAACCAAAGAAACCATCCGGTCAGCACGATCCCCACCCCAACATGATGATCAACTGTTTTTGCCATAGGCAAGATTCGTCTACTATTATGTCGAAAAGCTTGCTGTTTGGCAAGTTTCAAACAGCGGCTTGTTACGAAGCGTAACGCAACTGTAATGCAACTGTAAAAAAGCTTGTCCCACCTTACAGCGCCAATGGATTGAAAGCCGCCGGCCGCTTTGTATGGAAAAGATATACAGTGACGTTCCCTTCTTTGCCTGCTAATCTAGTAAACAAAGAAAAAAAGCCAAAAGGCAACGATGAGGGGGATGCGCAGAGTGAAAGTGAAAAAGACGATTGCAGCGCTCACGATCATTTGCTGTATGGCGTTAAGCTCTCATGGGCTGTCGGCGGAAGCGGCTGGCTCGTATACATACTATCAAGTGAAAAAAGGGGATACGTTGTCGAAGATCGCCAAACAATATCATACTACGGTTGCCTCGTTAAAGTTGTTAAACGGGTTAAAAAGCGATGTGATTTATGCCGGCGAAAAGATAAAAGTGCCGGCTGCGGCGAAGCGATCGGCTTCGGCGCCGGCAAAGAAGAAATCGATCTCATTAAGCGCCGCCGACCGGAAGCTGCTCGCCCAGCTTGTGCAAGCGGAGACCGGTTCGAGCGAGCCGTTTGCCGGCAAGGTGGAAGTGGCGCTTGTGATTTTAAACCGCACAAAGCATCCGGAGTTTCCAAAGACGGTGCGCGGCGTCATTTATCAAAAAACGAAATCCGGCTATGCGTTTGTGCCAGCCAAAACGGGGAAATTGACCCGCATTCAGCCGACCAAGCAAGATTACGAGGCGGTCGACAAGGCGCTAGCCTTATTCCCAAACGATCGCCGCGGCTCGCTTTATTTCTACAATCCGAAAATCACAAAAGACAAATGGATGTTGTCGCGTCCGGTGACGATTCGCATCGGGCACCATGTCTTCGCGAGATGAACGGGGTCGAATAAGGCCTCGTTCTTTTGTTTTGTGCATAGCGGCGGGCAGCCGGTGGTGACGCTTCTGATGGTGCATGCCCAAGATCATTTAATGACGGCGATCACGGTCAAGGATTTAGCCGCTGAATTCGTGGAGCTGTATGAAGCGCTCAAGCGGCAAACAACCGAATCATAATTGTCGTCGGCCGGCTTGTTGACCGGGTGAGGATGATTCGCTTCAACGGGAATGAACCCAAGGCGGGCGGCAACGGGCTGTTCTAGCGACCGCCCGCTTTGTTGATTTTACAATAATTTTATTATGTGAACATAAGGGCGCCAGCCGTTCAGCCCTCCCGGCTGCCGCCGGTCTCGGCTGAACGGAGAAGGAAAACTCCGCTTGTTTGCGTCACATATCGTGGCTTGTGTTGTGCTTTTGCCGCGTGTGATTGCGGTTCTTCACTTTTTTCGAACCGTCAAGCGGCTCCGGCTGCCCAGGATTGTCGCCTTTTGGGGCGTTTTTGCGCATATCTTTGCCGTCGTTTTTGTTCGTCATTTGTTGTCCCTCCTTTGTCCGTTAGCATGCGGCGTTGTGCTTTCGCTTATTCGGCGCATAATTTGCGCCCGGTTTGAAACGATAAGTAGTGAACGACCGCAATGACTGCGAAGGAGGGACGAGCCATGGTTTACCATAAAACGAAGCAAGAGGCGTTTCAAGCAGCGCAAAAGGCGACGATGGAAGCGAAAGAATGGCACGATCACTTGGTGCGTGATCAAGCCGACTACGGCCACCAGCTGGCCCATCTTCGGCAAGAAGTAAACGAGGCGTTCGCCCAAATTGAAAACGCGCTCGAAGTTGCCTCGGAAACGCAGCGCGTGCAGCTCGAAAAATTCCGCAGCGATTTGCAGGCGATCGTTGACGAAGTCAATGAAAACGAGTAAGGGAATGCCGGCGGCGGACATTCCCTTTTTTCATGCTATGGCAGTCCGGGATGGCGGAATGGCCGCCACGCTATTGGTTCTTTTTTCGTTTTTTGTTGTTTTGCCGCTGCGCTTCGGTCAACGGTTCGTTGGAAAATTCTTCATTGTAGCCGGCGCCCATCCCTTGCGCTTTTGCAGCGTTCATGCCAGGGATCACGTGGTTTGCTTTTCGCTTTGCCATTCGTTTCACCTCCGCTTCTAGTTTGCGACGAAACGGGCGCCTTATTCCTCTTTTGCCGCGGTAAGGAAGTAATATGGCGAGACATTGGAAATCATTATTTACAACTTGTGCTGTTCTATAATAAGATAAAGTCGTGCCGAACTTTATGGGGATTGGGAGAATTCATGCTATTTTTTCGACTTTTGTGCGAAAAAATAGTATAGTATTATTATGAAGTGAAGGATTATGAAGTGAAGGGGGTTATACATATGGCGAAACAAGATGTGTTCAACACCCGCTCTTCATTCGAAGTCAACGGTAAAAAATACAATTATTACCGTTTGCAAGCGCTTGAAGAAGCGGGCATCGGCCAGGTGAGCCGCCTGCCGTACTCGATCAAAGTATTGCTTGAATCGGTGCTCCGCCAAGTCGACGGCCGCGTCATCACGAAAGAGCACGTCGAAAACTTGGCGAAATGGGGAACGCCGGAAATGAAAGACATCGACGTGCCGTTTAAGCCGTCGCGCGTCATTTTGCAAGACTTCACCGGCGTGCCGGTTGTCGTCGATCTGGCTTCGATGCGCAAAGCGATGGCCGATTTGGGAGGCGATCCGTACGAAATCAACCCGGAAATTCCGGTCGATCTCGTCATCGACCACTCGGTGCAAGTCGACCGCTACGGGTCAGACGATGCGCTGGAGTACAACATGGATTTGGAATTCAAACGGAACGCCGAACGGTACAAGTTTTTGAAATGGGCGCAAAAAGCGTTTAACAACTATCGTGCCGTTCCGCCGGCAACGGGGATCGTCCACCAAGTGAACTTGGAATATTTGGCAAGCGTCGTTCACGCGGTCGAAGGGGAGAACGGCGAGTACGAAGCGTTCCCGGATACGCTTGTCGGCACGGACTCGCATACGACGATGATCAACGGCCTCGGCGTCCTCGGTTGGGGAGTCGGCGGCATTGAAGCGGAAGCCGGCATGCTCGGCCAGCCGTCGTACTTCCCGGTGCCGGAAGTCATCGGCGTCCGCCTGACAGGCAAGCTGCCGGACGGAGCGACGGCCACGGACTTGGCGCTTAAGGTGACGCAAGTGCTCCGGAAAAAAGGCGTCGTCGGCAAATTCGTTGAATTTTTCGGACCAGGAGTAGCGACTTTGCCGCTTGCCGACCGGGCGACGATTGCCAACATGGCGCCGGAATACGGGGCAACGTGCGGCTTCTTCCCGGTCGACGCTGAAGCGCTTGACTATTTGCGCTTGACCGGCCGCGACGAACATCACGTTCAAGTCGTCGAAGCGTATTGCAAAGCGAACGGTTTGTTCTACACGCCGGATGCACCGGAGCCGGTGTTTACGGATGTGGTGGAAATCAACTTGTCGGAAATTGAAACGAACTTGTCTGGCCCGAAACGGCCGCAAGACTTGATCCCGCTCTCGAAAATGAAACAGTCGTTCCGCGACGCGGTGAAAGCGCCGCAAGGCAACCAAGGCTTTGGCTTGACGGAAGCGGACTTGGAGCGGGAAATTACGGTCGAGCTGAACGGCGAACAAGTGAAATTAAAAACGGGCGCTGTCGTCATCGCGGCGATCACAAGCTGTACGAACACGTCGAACCCGTACGTGCTTGTCGCCGCTGGTTTAGTGGCGAAAAAAGCGGTCGAAAAAGGCTTGCAAGTGCCGAAATACGTGAAAACGTCGCTCGCGCCGGGCTCGAAAGTCGTCACCGGCTACTTGCGTGACTCGGGGCTGCTTCCGTATCTGGAACAGCTCGGTTTCAACATTGTCGGCTACGGCTGCACGACATGCATCGGCAACTCAGGTCCGCTTGCGCCGGAGCTCGAAAAAGCGCTCGCGGAAAGCGATCTGCTCGTGACAAGCGTCCTGTCCGGCAACCGGAACTTTGAAGGCCGCATCCACCCGCTTGTCAAAGGCAACTATTTGGCATCGCCGCCGCTTGTTGTCGCCTATGCGCTCGCCGGCACGGTCGACATTGACTTGCTTAACGAGCCGATTGGCAAAGACAAAGACGGCAACGACGTCTATTTCCGCGACATTTGGCCGTCGATGGAAGAAGTGAAGAATGTCGTCAAGCAAGCGGTCGATCCGGAACTGTTCCGCAAAGAATATGAGCGCGTGTTCGACGGCAATCCGCGCTGGAACGCCATCGAAACAACGGATGAGCCGCTGTACCAATGGGATGAAAACTCGACGTACATTCAAAATCCGCCGTTCTTTGAAGGCTTGTCGCCGGAAGTGCGCAAAGTTGAACCTCTCACCGGCTTGCGCGTCGTCGGCAAGTTCGGTGATTCGGTCACGACTGACCATATTTCGCCAGCTGGGTCGATCGGCAAAAACACGCCGGCAGGCCAATATTTGATCTCGAAAGGCGTCGAGCCGAAAGATTTCAACTCGTACGGTTCGCGGCGCGGCAACCATGAAGTGATGATGCGCGGCACGTTCGCCAACATCCGCATCCGCAACCAAATCGCGCCGGGCACGGAAGGCGGCTATACGACGTACTGGCCGACCGGCGAAGTGATGTCGATGTACGATGCGTGCATGAGATACAAACAAGACGGCACTGGGCTTGTCGTCATCGCCGGCAAAGACTACGGCATGGGCAGCTCGCGCGACTGGGCGGCGAAAGGGACGTTCTTGCTCGGCATTAAAACGGTCATCGCCGAAAGCTTTGAGCGCATCCACCGCTCGAACCTCGTTTTGATGGGCGTCCTGCCGCTGCAATTTAAAGAAGGCGAAAATGCGGAGACGCTCGGCTTGACGGGTAAAGAAGTGTTCGACATTCACATCGATGAAAACGTCAAACCGCGCGATCTCGTCAAAGTGACGGCGACGAACCCGGATACGGGTGAGAAGAAAGAATTTGAGGTCATCGTCCGCTTTGACAGCGAAGTCGAAATCGACTACTATCGCCACGGCGGCATTTTGCAAATGGTGTTGCGCGAAAAATTGGCGAAAGTGAAACAATAACGACAAAAAGCAGGCTCCCATATCGGGAAGCCTGCTTTTATTTTGTGTTGAGCTTTTTCGCTGCGTTCTCAAGCTTGCTTTTTGGATCCGGGGTGAACGTTCCGTCTTGGCCAAAGCCTTGCGGGTTGACGCCCGGCGCCTTCGTGCCGCGGTTTCGGCCGCCGTTTTTGGTCATTGCTCTCACCTCCGCTCTTTACGGATAGTATGGCCACCCTTGGTCAAAATATAAGCAAAGGAGGAAAGCTTCACTGTTTTTCGCTAAGAGCAATCGTTGCGGCTACGATGGGATGTTCCGCTTTTCCCGCCACCGTCTGCCCCAGAGGCGCATGCTTGGCAGTTCGGCGAAAATCATGCCGGCCAAAATCGCAGCGCCGCCAAGCCAGGCCGATGGCGACAGCCGCTCTCCAGCCCAAAGGTAGGCGGTCAAAGCGGCGAACACCGGCTCCATGGCGAAAATCAGCGCGACATGGGCGGGAGTCGTATATTTTTGCACCGCCGTTTGGATGAGAAACGCCGCGGTCGTCGCCAACAACGATGTCACAGCGAGCGCCCCCCATACTTCCGGACGGCGGAGCACCGCCATATTCCACATTTGCGCGGCGTCTTCAAACCAAAAGGCAAAGAAGAAACAGAGGATGCCGACGGTAAAAATTTGCACCATTGTCAACAGCATCGTCGAATACTGAGAGGAATAGCGGCCGGTGACGATAATGTGCATGGCAAAGGAAACAGCACAAAGAAAGACAAAGAAATCGCCCTGATTGAACGACAGCTCCGCTCCCCCTGTCAGCCAATACAGGCCGAACGCGGCAAGTGCCGCTCCAACGACCGCATTCACAGACGGTTTTTGCTTTAAAATCAAAAAGGAAAACAATGGAACGAGCACAACGCTCAGTCCGGTAATAAAGCCGGCTTTCGAGGAAGTGGTATACAACAGTCCGATCGTTTGGAATGCGTAGCCGCAAAACAGCCATAGCCCCATCCACGCCCCAGCGCCGATGACTCGCCATGACAACTGGCCGAAGAGTGGGCGGGAAGCGGCAGCGATCCAAGCGAGAAGCAACAAGCCGGCCAAACTGAAGCGAACGGCGTTAAACGACAACGGCTCCAAAAACGAAATGGCATTTTGGACGACGACGAACGTCGCCCCCCAGACGAACGTCACCATTAGCAGACTCAGATCGGCTATGGTTTGACGCTTCAATTCGAATCCTCCCTCTTCATATGCTTGCGCCCCATCTCATTTTGGGTGCTAGCCGCTAGTGTACCACAAGTAGGCCGAAAAAGATAGATATTTTGGAAAAAAGATGGGCGCCTGCGGCAAAATGGTTGATACAAGAAGAAATTGCGCATAATATTAGGTAATGAACAAGGGCGCAAGTGTGGTAAAATAAAAACCAGCTCCGATCATCGCCACGCGGAAGGGTGACAATGCGTTGGACGTACAAATCCACTGGACGTATATCACGCCGAAAAAACAAGAGGCGTTTCTTGTCTCCGATTGGGTCGATGCCAAAAAGGCGCTCGCTTTGGCGGATGATTTTGAAAAAACCGGGCGGACGAAAACAGTGGAGTTCGTCGATCGAAACGGCACGGTGTGGTCAAAAAAAGAGCTGCAAAAGCTGCTTGAGG
>NZ_LDPD01000013.1:341029-342061 GCF_001026865.1 Geobacillus sp. ZGt-1
CTGCAAAAGCTGCTTGAGGAGATCGCCGGCGAGCCGCATGAGATCGTTGTGTATTTCGACGGCGGCTTTGACCATGAGACGTCCCAAGGCGGCGCCGGCGCGGTCGTATACTATAAGCAAAACGATCATCGCTACCGGTTGCGCGCCAACCGCCGGCTCGGCGAAATCAAATCCAATAATGAGGCAGAGTATGCGGCGTTTTGGTTTGTCATGCAGCTGCTCGAGGAACTTGGCGTCCATCATTTGCCGGTGACGTTCCGCGGCGACTCCCACGTCGTGTTAAAGCAGCTGTCCGGCGATTGGCCGTGTTTTGAGGACGATTTCAACATCTGGCTTGACCGCATTGAAGCGAAAATGCGCGAGCTTCACATCGAACCGGCGTACGAGCCGATTTCGCGCAAACAAAATAAAGAGGCGGATTCGCTCGCCCGCCAGGCGCTTGAAGGGCAGATCATCACAAGCCGAACGGAATTGACAGGGAAAGGGTAAGGTCGTATGGGAAAGAAGCGGAACCGACGCAAAGAAATATTGGACCAAATCGCTTGGCTGGAGGAAACGTACTGCGATGGCTGCTTTTTAAAAAGCACGTTCCGGAAAGAGTACGGCAAAACGTACGCCCAATCGTTTTGCATCCAGCAATGCACGGTCGGGGAACAAATGCGGCAGTACGGGGAGATGCTTCTATCAGCGCCGCCGCGTTCGCGTCGGTAATGAAGGAATTTTTTTCAAGAGGCGGTTGGTGCGGGCGATAGGAGCCCCAATCTGCGCTTTCGCGGGCCTGGGGCGGTGCCGGCTGCGACCAGGCAAGCTTTGGCGTTTGAACGGAGGAAGCGGATGCGCTGCGAAGGCCGGTGATTGACAGAACATACGTTTTAACATGGAGAAACCTCAAAAGCAGTTCTTCTTTTCACTCCAAAAGGAAATCGCTGTTTGTCCTCCGCCTTAATAGATGCAATTTTTACTGAGCATTGGATCGACCGTCGAACGACCGAACAAACACCGCTTTCAGCCCCATGTATGGGTCTGAGAAGC
>NZ_LDPD01000013.1:342445-342831 GCF_001026865.1 Geobacillus sp. ZGt-1
GATTTCGTTGCATCTATATATATCGTTTTGCTGTTATTGCCGCGCCTCGCGAAGCTGGTGTTCGGCGCGGGCCAATGTTTGTTCGCAACGGGCGAGAAAATCACCGTCGACGCCCGTTGCTTCTTGGCGGGCGCGTGCAAGTTGGTCGCGGGCGTTTTTCACCGCTTGTTCGGCATGGCGAAGCATCTCGGGATCGAGCTGCATCGTCGCCTGGCCGACCATTTTCTCCGCCGTCTCGACGAACATTTCCACTTGCTTTAAGTCGTTGTATCCCGTATGTACGTCGGCATCGCGTCTGGCCATATGAACACCTCCCTTTTTTTATTGTTCGCCGCTTGGTTGAATCTATGCAAATCGCAATGAAAAAGGCACCCTGCTTAAGCAGG
>NZ_LDPD01000013.1:342840-363208 GCF_001026865.1 Geobacillus sp. ZGt-1
GTGTGCGCCCGGCATGGGTGCAGTCTATAGGGTGAAAGTCCCGAACTGCGAAGGCAGAAGTAGCAGTTAGCTTAACGCAAGGGTGTCTGCGGCGACGCAGAATCTGAAGGAAGCGGGCGGCAAACTTCCGGTCTGAGGAACACGAACTTCATAGGAGGCTGGGTATCATTGGGTGAGTTTGCACGACAAAACGAAGCCCTTTCTGCCGAAGGTGATACCGAGTAAATGAAGCAGATGGATGGAAGGAAAGACTGCACTCTTACCCGGGGAGGTCTGTCCGGGAAGCCAAGTGCGCTTGGCAACCGTTGGAGCGATCCAACGCTGAACGGACAGAAGTCAGCAGAGGTCATAGTACCCGTCTAGCTTAGATAGAAGGGGAAGGACCGAACCATGAAGGAGAACGGCCACTAGGCGTTCATCTTCTTTGATGAAGCAGATAACCCGAAAGGGCCTGCTTGAGGGGGGAAATGGTGAAGTCCATGGGGAACCTCAAGAGGGTGGAGAAGAAGATGGCACAAATAGAACGGACCGTTCACGTAGAGAGGAAGAATCGGAATGTGGATGAAACAGGTAATGTCACGGGAGAATCTCCTGCGAGCACTCAAACAAGTGGAAAAGAATAAAGGGTCCCATGGAACCGATGGAATGTCCGTCAAAGACCTGCGAAGACACCTCGTGGAACATTGGGACGCGATACGGCACGCTTTAGAAGAAGGGACCTACGAACCTTGCCCGGTCCGACGGGTCGAAATCCCGAAACCGAACGGAGGAGTCAGGTTACTAGGAATCCCGACCGTGACAGACCGGTTCATCCAACAGGCCATCGCCCAAGTGCTCACGCCGATCTTTGACCCATCCTTTTCGGAACACAGCTACGGGTTTCGTCCCGGTCGAAGAGGACACGACGCGGTGAAAAAGGCGAAGCAGTATATTCAGGAAGGATATACATGGGTGGTAGATATCGACTTGGAAAAGTTCTTTGATCGAGTCAACCATGACAAACTGATGGGGATATTAGCGAAACGAATTCCAGACAAAATCCTCCTAAAGTTGATACGGAAGTATCTACAGGCAGGGGTCATGATCAACGGGGTGGTCATGGAAACACAAGAGGGGACTCCACAAGGAGGGCCGCTCAGTCCACTCCTGTCCAACATTCTCCTGGATGAGCTGGACAAAGAATTGGAAAAACGAGGGCACAAGTTTGTACGGTATGCGGATGACTGCAATATCTACGTAAGGACGAAGAAGGCCGGGGAACGGGTGATGAAATCGATCACGGCATTCATCGAAAAGAAACTCCGGCTGAAAGTCAACGAAACCAAATCGGCAGTGGATCGTCCGTGGAGGAGAAAATTCCTCGGTTTTAGCTTCACCCCAAGTAAGGAGCCAAAAATCCGAATTGCAAAGGAAAGCATTCGGCGCATGAAGCAAAGGATACGCACCATGACGAGCCGATCGAAACCGATTCCCATGCCCGAACGAATCGAACAGCTCAATCAATACATTCTGGGATGGTGTGGATACTTTTCGCTAGCAGAGACCCCAAGTGTGTTCAAAGAACTAGATGGATGGATTCGACGAAGGCTGCGCATGTGCCAATGGAAAGAGTGGAAACTTCCGAGAACCAGAGTCCGAAAACTGCAAAGTTTAGGAGTGCCCAAGCAGAAAGCATATGAATGGGGAAACACTCGGAAGAAATATTGGAGAGTGGCCGCCAGTCCCATCCTGCATAAAGCCCTTGGCAACTCCTATTGGGAGAGCCAAGGGCTGAAGAGTCTTTATCAACGATATGAATCTCTGCGTCAGACTTAATGGAACCGCCGTATACCGAACGGTACGTACGGTGGTGTGAGAGGACGAGGGTTAGTCACCCTCTCCTACTCGATTCCTGCTTAAGCAGGGTGCCTCTCGTTCCGCTCCCGTTCTCTCGTCTATGTCAACGAAGTCTTATAATTTGACAACGTTCGCTGCTTGCGGTCCGCGGTTTCCTTGGACGATTTCAAACGAAACTTCTTGGCCTTCTTCTAACGTTTTGAACCCTTCACCTTGGATCGCCGTGAAGTGGACGAATACGTCGGAACCGCCTTCCACTTCGATGAAACCGTAGCCTTTTTCGTTGTTAAACCATTTTACTTTACCACGTTGCATAATACTGAATTCCTCCTAATACCTTTAGCCTGTTCGGCTAACCTCAAGATTTTTATCAAATAACAAAATATACTTCACAGCCATCCAAGATGCACCTTCATGTTGAATGCCTGAAATATATTCTGTTATATGATGACTTTACTATACACTACCGCGGGTGGCCGCGTCAAGCAAAAGAAAGGAAATTTCCGAAAAAATTGTTTGCCGGCCCGAAAAACAATGCGTTGAAAAGGAAAACGGGCCGCTGGGGGAGAAAATAGTCATGAGCGGGCCACAACGCCCATACATTGGAATAGGAACGACAAAAAGGGGGAGAGCGGATGTACCGCGGAAAAATCGCGGGAAAAGAAGTGATCGTCCGGTTAGGGAGCCGGGTCAGCCGCCGTTATTTCAGCGACAATAAAATTTACCACATGGTTCTTTCGTACGGAGAGTCGGCGTTTCGCAAAGGGCAGGATATGTTTTGCATCTATAATGACCGCGTCGGCTTGATTGTCGCGGAAGTCGAGCAACAGGACGTCCCGGTCATTCGAATCGATTACATTATCGAAAACGAAAATGTGTACGAATAACCAATTGACAGCGGAAGGCGAATGCGGTAATCTCGAATGTAAGCGGTAACAAAACAAGCCGCATTCGTCCCTGTTTCTCCCAGGGGCAGACGTGCCGCGCCAGCATCGTCTGTTTATTTTTTGGCTCGCGTTGAAACAAGCGGCTTCGTTTTTTCGTATGATGATATGACAAGAGAGACAAAGAGGTGACTACGGTGTTATTGCGCAAAATGATGTCAAGAGTCGGAGTCGGGTCGGCGCACGTCGACTTGATCTTAAATAAATCGTTATGGCGCCAGGGGGAAATGATTCAAGGGATCGTCCACATTTACGGCGGAACGGTGGAACAAAGGATCGAGCGGCTCGATGTGGAGCTCGTGCAAAAAACAATCGAAAACGGCAAGGAGCTGGATGCCATTGTCGCCGTCATTCCGGCGGCCGGAGCGTTTTGGATCAAGCCGAGCGAGAAAAAGGAAATCCCGTTTTCCTACATGATTCCAGAAACCTTGCCGCCATCGCGCCCCGGCCAGTCGTACCGGTTCATCACCCGCCTTCATATCGAAGACGCGGTCGATACGCTCGACTTCGATTACGTGCAAATTTTGCCGAAGAAATAGGTTGACAGCGTTTTCAACAGATGATATGCTAAAAGCAAGTTAATAACGTTGTGGTGGAGAAGCGGAGACCCACACATATTCCTCGTTGCTTAGCGGGGAAGTGTGTGGGTTTTTGTTTTTCCACCCAACGGCTAACCCTCCGGAGGGGCCGCCCAAGCAGGAAATAGCAGAGGAAATCACGAATGAAAAGGGGGAAGAGAACAAATGTCGCCATTTTTAGGGGAATTCATCGGCACGGCACTGCTCATCATTTTCGGCGCTGGTGTGTGCGCCGGGGTCAATTTAAAGAAATCATATGCGGCCAATTCGGGCTGGATTGTCATTACGATGGGGTGGGGGCTGGCGGTGGCCGTGGCCGTATACGCTGTCGGCCGGTATAGCGGCGCCCATCTCAATCCAGCGCTGACAGTGGCATTGGCCATAAGCGGTGATTTTCCATGGAAAGATGTCCCTGGCTATGTGTTGGCACAAGTACTTGGCGCTATGGTTGGGGCTGCCGTCGTCTATCTCCACTATTGGCCGCATTGGAAGGAAACAGACGACCCGGGTGTCAAGCTTGGCGTGTTTGCGACGGGTCCGGCAGTGCCGAATACGGCTGCCAACTTGCTTAGCGAGATCATCGGAACGTTTGTGTTGGTTTTGGCCATCTTGGCCATTGGCGCCAACAAATTCGCTGATGGGCTCAATCCATTTATCGTTGGTTTTTTGATCGTGGCGATTGGACTGTCGCTCGGCGGTACGACGGGATACGCCATTAATCCGGCCCGAGACTTTGGACCTCGCTTAGCCCACTTTTTCCGGCGGACAGCGCCAACGCATCGGCATTGCGCGGGCGCTCACGCTCAATCCGAAGCTCATCATCGCCGATGAGCCGGTGTCGGCGCTTGATGTGTCGGTGCAGGCGCAAGTGTTGAATTTCATGAAAGAAATCCAGCAGGAGTACGGGCTGACGTATTTGTTCATCAGCCATGATTTAGGGATCATCCGGCATATGTGCGACCGCATCGGCATTATGTACCGCGGCCGGCTCGTGGAGGAAGGGACGAGCGAGGAGATTTTTACGAATCCTCAACATATTTATACGAAACGGCTGCTCTCCGCCATTCCGAACGCCGATCCGCGCGAACGCGGCCGGCAGGAGGCGCTTCGCCGCGAAGTGGAAAAAGAATATGAGCAGTCGTATTCCCGCTATTTTGATGCAAACGGCCGGGCTCACCCGCTCAAGCCGATTTCGCCGACGCACTCGGTGGCCATTCCGTAAAGAGGGGAAGACGGGAAGATGCTGAAATTTATTTTACGGCGAATCCTCATTATGATTCCGCAATTGTTTTTGCTGAGCGTCCTCATTTTCTTACTGGCGAAGGCGATGCCGGGCGACGCGCTGACGGGGCAGCTGGCGGCCAACCCGAAAATGGATCCGCAGACGCTTGAGGAAATGCGGGAAAAACTTGGCTTGAATGATCCGGTACATATTCAATACATCCGTTGGGTGAAAAACATGCTGCAAGGGGATCTCGGCCTTTCCTATACCCACCAGCAGCCGGTCACTGATCTGCTGGCCGGACGGATCGGGAATACGGTGTTGCTGTCGGCGGCGATTTTAATTTTGACGTACCTGATTGCCATTCCGCTTGGCATCGTGTCGGGGCGATGGACAGATACATGGGCTGATAAGCTGATCGTCGGCTACAGCTATCTCGGGTTTGCCACGCCGCTGTTCATTTTTGCTTTGATCATGCTGTTTATTTTCGGCTTTCACCTTGGCTGGTTTCCAACCGGCGGCAGCGTGGACGTTCAGGTCGAGGAAGGGACGCTCGCTTACTATTTAAGCAAATTGAACCATCTCATGCTTCCGGCGTTGTCGGGAGCGCTCATCAACACGGTCGTTACGATTCAATATTTGCGCAGCGAAATCGTCGATACGAAAGTGAAAGATTTCGTGAAAACGGCGCGGGCGAAAGGCGTGCCGGAGCGGCACATCTATTGGCGCCATATTTTGCGCAATTCGTTTTTGCCGATCGCGGCGTTTTTAGGGTATGAGATCACCGGGCTTGTCGGCGGTTCCGTGTTTTTGGAGTCGATCTACAGCTATCCGGGGCTTGGCCAGCTGTTTTTGCAGTCGATTATGCAGCGGGATTACAGCGTCGTGACGGCGCTCGTCATGATTTCCGGCCTGGCGACGCTGGTGGGCACGCTGTTGTCGGACATCATTTTGAGTGCGGTCGACCCGCGCATCCGGATTGAGTAGGGAAGGAGGAAGGCAGCTGACATGAAAGCGGAAATCAGCGGCCCAACGCCGGCCGGAGCGAACATCGAGAAAAGCCCTTCCGCCTTTTCGATCATGTGGCGGGAGGTGGCTCGGGATCGGCTCGCGCTTGGTTCGCTCATCATTTTAGGAATCCTTTTGTCGATCGTCTATGGCGTGTCGCTCTTTTTGGATCAAGAGGAAATCGTGAAAGTGGATTTTCTTTCCATCTATTCTCCGCCGTCAGCGGAACACTGGCTTGGCACAGACTACGGGGGGCGCGACGTGTTTGGCCAGCTCATCATCGGCGCCCGCAATTCGTTTACGATCGGGCTGGCCATTACGCTCATCACTGGGGCGATCGGCCTCATTGTCGGATTGGTGGCCGGCTATTTTGGCGGCTGGATTGACAATGTCATTATGCGCATCATCGATTTCATTCTCGTTCTGCCGTTTTTGATGCTCGTTATTGTTTTTGTCGCCATTGTGCCTAAATATAATGTATTGACGTTCATTTTGATCATGAGCGCGTTTTTGTGGACGGGCAAAGCCCGGCTGATCCGCGCCAAAACGCTGGCCGAGCGCGAGCTGGATTATGTCAGCGCGTCAAAAACGCTCGGCACGCCAGATTGGAAAATCATTATTTTTCAAATTTTGCCCAACCTCAGCTCGATCATTATCGTCAATTTGACGTTAAATTTGGCGGGCAACATCGGCATCGAGTCCGGGCTCACGTATCTTGGCTTCGGGCTGCCGGAGAGCACGCCGAGCTTAGGGACGTTGGTCAGCTATGCGACCAACCCGGATGTTTTGCAAAACAAATGGTGGGTTTGGTTGCCTGCGTCATTGCTTATTTTAGTGATGATGCTGTGCATAAATTTCATCGGCCAAGCGCTGAAACGTGCGGCTGATGCAAGACAACGACTAGGATAAGGGGGAAGAAAATGTGAAGAGAAAATGGCTGGCGGCTCTCGCCGCGCTCTTGCTCGTGCTCGCCGGGTGCACGGGCAAATCCGACACAACGAGCGGAAAGGGCAACAATAACGAAAAACCGGCGGCTCAGAAGGAAGACATCAGCAAATTCCCGATGACGGTGAAAAACGACGGGAAAATCATCGACGGCGGCGTGTTGAAATACGGCCTTGTGTCCGATACGCCGTTTGAAGGGACGCTCAGCTATGCATTCTACACCGGAGCGCCCGACGCAGAGATTTTGCAATTTTTTGACGAGTCGCTTTTCCGGACGAACGGTGACTATGAAATTACAAATGATGGGGCTGCCACGTATGAGTTGTCGGATGATAAAAAGACGATGACAATCCATATTAAAGACAATGTGAATTGGCATGACGGCCAGCCGGTGACCGCTGAAGACTTGGAGTATGCGTATTTGGTCATCGGCCATAAAGATTACACCGGCGTCCGCTATGGCGATGCGCTCATCCAAGGGATCGTCGGGATGGAAGAATATCACAGCGGCAAAGCGGATAAAATTTCCGGCATTAAAGTCATCGACAAAAAGACGTTGACGATCACATGGAAACAGGCCAATCCGTCGGTGTTGACCGGCATTTGGGCGTATCCGCTGCCGAAGCATTACTTGAAAGACATTCCGATCAAAGACTTGGCGAAATCGGATAAAATCCGGAAAAACCCGATCGGGTTCGGTCCGTTTAAAGTGAAGAAAATCGTTCCGGGCGAGTCGGTAGAGTTTGTTCGCAATGATGACTACTGGGCTGGCAAACCGAACTTGGAAGGCGTCATTTTGAAAGTCGTCAGCCCGCAAGTCGTCCTGCAAGCGCTGAAAAAAGGCGAAATTGACGTCGCTGAGTTCCCGACTGACCAATATTTGAACGCGAAAGGGACGAAAAACATTCAGTTTATCGGTAGAGTGGATTTGGCGTACAACTATATCGGCTTTAAACTCGGCCATTGGGATGCGAAAAAGCAGGAAAACGTAATGGACAATCCGAAATTCCAAAACAAAAAACTGCGCCAAGCGATGGCGTATGCCATCAACAACCAAGAGGTGGCTGACCGCCTGTATCATGGCTTGCGCTTCCCGGCGAACACGCTCATTCCGCCGTCGTTCCCGGGCTATCATGACAGCTCCATCAAAGGATATACGTACAATCCGGAAAAAGCGAAACAATTGCTGGATGAAGCGGGATATAAAGATGTGGATGGCGATGGCCTCCGCGAAGATCCAAACGGCAAAAAATTCAAGATCAACTTCTTGGCGATGAGCGGTGGGGACATCGCTGAACCGCTGGCCAAATTTTATATGCAATGCTGGAAAGATGTGGGCCTCGATGTTCAGCTTGTAGACGGACGCTTGGCGGAGTTCAACTCCTTCTACGATATGGTCGAAAAAGACGATCCGAAAGTGGATGTCTACGCCGCCGCTTGGGGAACTGGAACGGACGTCGACCCGTACGGATTGTACGGCCGCAACGTCATGTTCAACTACTCGCGCTGGGTGAATGAGAAAAACGATGAACTGTTGGAAAAAGGCCATTCCGAACAGGCGTTTGACAAAGAATATCGTCGGAAAATTTACAGTGAATGGCAAAAGCTGATGAACGAAGAAGTGCCGGTCATCCCGACGTTGTATCGTTCGGCCATTTATGCCGTCAACAACCGCGTCGCCAACTTCACGGTCGATCCGGGCTCGAAACTGACGTGGAAAGATGTCGGCGTCACGTCCGAGCAACCGGAAGTCGAACAATGACGATTGTTGCCTTTGATGATGTATGATAAGATAGAAGATAAATTGCATACGTCTTATCAAGAGTGGGCGAGAGAACGGGCTTGATGACCCCACAGCAACCTGCCGCAGGCAAGGTGCTAACACCCGCAAAGCGGTTTCGCTTTGGATGATAAGAACGGCTCATGGCCCCTTTCGCATCATTCCGAGGCGAAGGGGGTTTTTGTCGATGGGAGGTGAAGGAGAAACAGTGGAGGAGGCGGTTTCGCTCCGCGCTTGCATGGCCGCTCATCTCCCTGCCGCAGCGTTCGCCGTTTGTGTCATGCGCTGTGTGCAGGCGGAGCTCATCCGGTTTGACCCTAAGGCGGCGGTGCATGTCGACCGTGGGGACGGATACGTTCATTTGTATGGGGAAGCGCAAGGAACAGCCTTTTCGTTGTTGTTGACCAACAGTGAGGCGGACGAATGGAAGGCGGACGGACCGTACGCCCTTGACCGCTACATATGGACAGAGCTTGGGAAAAAAGGGATTTTCCCGATGCAGATGACGCCGTATTTACAAGCAGTATGGTTAACTGAGTCATAGAAAGGAAGAGGGACGAATGGCAGTCAAAAAATTTGAACATGTCGGCATTCAAGTGAAAGACATCGAAGCATCGAAAGAGTTTTATCAAAATGTTGTCGGCTTGGAGCTGCTCGACGAAATGATTCATACGAACGGCACGATGAAATTGGCGTTTTTAGGGATTGGCGGCTCGATCATTGTCGAGCTGATCGAAGGATACAATCCGGATTTGCCGACGGAAGGAAAAGTGCACCATGTGGCGTTTACGGTGGAAGGCATTGAGCAGGAGAAAGAACGGCTTCAGTCGCTCGGTGTGCCGCTTGTGTGGGAAGAAATAACGACACTTCCGAACGGAGCAAAATATTTGTTCTTCCTCGGGCCCGACGGCGAATGGATCGAGTTTTACGAGCCTGCTCGATAAATGGCGTCACGCTAGGCGGCCAGCTGTTTGGGCCGCCTATGAATTTGCCGTCTGGCGATTGGCGCTTCGTTCCATTTTTCTTCGTATGGCCTTGCCTGCCGCTAGACAACAACCGTCCATGTAGGAGTCGTCGTCTTCTCGATTCAATGGTATACTAGAAAAAGAGAGGGGGAGGATGACGTGGAAGAAATGATCGTGCACGCGATTCAAGACGACTACCCTGATGAATTCGCCTGGTGCTACGGCTGCGGGCGTCTGAATGAACAAGGCCACCATTTCCGCACCGGGTGGCGGGGCGACAAAACGGTGACGGTGTATACGCCGCGTCCGGAACATACGGCGATTCCAGGGTTTGTGTACGGCGGGCTGATCGCCTCGCTCATTGATTGCCACGGCACCGGTTCAGCGGCGCTTGCCTTGCATCGGAAAAACGGCCATGAACCAGGGAGCGGGGAAACGCCGCCGCGCTTTGTTACTGCGTCGCTTCACGTCGATTTCGTCAAGCCGACGCCGCATGGAGTGCCGCTTGTCGCCGTCGGCACTGTGACGGAGATTCATCCGAAAAAATGGAAAGTGGACACCGAAGTGTTCGCCAACGGCGAACTGTGCGCCCGCGGGCAAGTCGTCGCCGTCGGGGCAAGTCGTCGCCGTCGTAATGCCGAAAACGTTTGTCCGTGGGTAACAAGCAACGAAAGGCGCCGGAGAGCGGCTGTTTTTGACAGCGCTTTCTCCGGCGCTTGGCAACTGGTCGAAAACGGCTGCGCCTCACCTCGTTTCGCCATTGAGGACTGATGATGTCATGAAAAAGGCAACTCGACAACGCCTCTTCTCAAGTGGGGAAACCTTGTGAAATTGGTTCTCCTTTTTCAACAAAACCACCGATTTGGCGAACATCATCGTTTTTCACCGGTTTTCTCGGATTCCTCTGATCATCGCTTTCCATGCGTTTCAAAACAACAACAGCAGCTGCTGTTTGGCCTCGTCGAATCCAAGGAGAACGAGCATGCGCAAAAACGCCTTTTGGAGATCCATCACCTTCACGGTTTGTCCATGATCAGCACCGACGACGTGGCGCTCGCCACCTCTTTGCCGTTTTGCCGCACGATGGCGGTTACATAGGCGACGGTTTTCCCGAACTTTTCCACCCGCGCCTCGATTTCGGCTTCTCCAGCCGCCGCTGGGCGGTGAAACGTCGTCTGCAAGTTGATGGAGGCGTGCATTTGGTCATCGCGAAGCAAGGTCGTCACTGCATACGCCATGAGAATGTCCGCCGCCGCCCCGACGAACCCGCCCATAATCACCCCGTTGCCGTTGAGCAGCGATTCGCTGATTGTCCATACGCCTTTCGCATAGCCGTCTCGGGCTTCCGTCAGGCGGACGCCGAGCGTTTCGTCGCATGGGGGCGGCGCGCTTTGACCGGCGATGACAGCGTGCAAGTTGGTCATTGGCTTCATGTGGAACACCCTTTCTGTTGTCAATCATGTTTTTTTATTCGCCAAACGGCGGCGATTTCCTCTTTTCGCGTGCATGAGGAGGAGAACGGCAAAGCTGTGGCGAAAGAAACAAGCAGCTGATGATGGAAAGGAGATGGTCTCATGTATCAACCGCCAGACGCCGGCCGTTGGACGGGACGGATTGACAGCGTGAGCGATGAGCAGGCGTTTCGTCTTCATCAGCGCATTCGCCTGCTCGATTTGTCCAAGCCATTGGAGACGGTGGAACGAGCGGCGGCATTCATCGGGTTTGCGTGCGACGAAGGCGTGCGCCGCAACCAAGGCCGCCAAGGGGCGAAAGAGGCGCCCGCTGCCGTCAAAGCCGCGCTCGCCCGGCTGCCTTGGCATCTTCCGGAAGGGGTCGTTGTCTATGACGCAGGCGATGTCGTTTGCGTTGAGGAACGGCTCGAACAAAGCCAGACGGAACTTGGCGAAGCCATCGCCCGCCTGCTGCAACACAACATGGCGCCTATCGTGATCGGCGGCGGCCATGAGACGGCGTACGGCCATTACTTGGGCGTTCGGGAAGCGCTTGGGACGGATGCCCGCCTTGGCATTATCAACATCGACGCCCATTTTGATTTGCGCCCGTACGATGACGGCCCGACGTCCGGGACGATGTTTCGGCAAATATTGGATCAAGACGATCGAGTGAGCTACTTCTGCCTTGGCATTCAGCGGCTCGGCAACACGGCAGCGCTGTTTGCGGACGCCGAGACGTATGGGTGCCGGTACATGCTTGAAGACGAGCTGACCGCAGGGCCGATCGAGGCTGCCTATGAACAAATTGAGAAATTTGCCGCCGATCATGATGCGGTGATGCTCACCTTTTGCATGGACGCCATCAGCGCGGCCGCCGCGCCGGGGGTGAGCGCGCCGTCGCCGTTTGGGCTCGCCCCGTCTCTGGCGCGCGCGCTCATCCGCCGAATCGTTTCCCATCCGAAAACGATCAGCGTCGACCTTTGCGAAGTCAATCCACTCTGGGATGAAGGCGGAAAAACGGTGGCGTTGGCGGCCGCCTTTTGCATGGAGGCGCTCCTTCATTTTCAACGCTTGCAGCCAAGGCGGTGAGAACGTGAAATTGGTCATTGCCGAACGGGATGACAAAGAACGGGAAGCGATCCGCTGGCTCGTGTCCGCGTATTCCTTGCCGATTGAGCGGGTGTATACGGCAGCCACCGTGGAGGAGATGATGGCCGTCTTGGAGCGGGAGGCGCCGGAGCTGTTGTACGTCGAACTCGACATGATTCCGTATGAACGATGGCCGCAGGCGACCGCCCACGTCCGCTTGTTTTGCCAACGGGTGATTGCCGCAACGGCCGAGGCGACGTTCGCGCGGGCGAAACAAGCCATCGACTGGCAATGCGTCGATTTGCTTGTCAAGCCGCTTGAGCCCGCCAGGCTGAAGCAGGCGCTGCGGGCGGCGGCGTCGCGTTCCCCGGGACGCCCAGGCTTGCCGGCGGGATTGGACGTCCATCACGACGATTACCGCTCCTTGTTTTGCGATTTTCCTTCCGCGGCCTCCGCGCATGTATGGCTTGTGCAGGCGGAACAGCCCGCTTTGTCTCAAGAAGTGATCCGTTTCTTGATGGATTACCCGTTTCGCGGACGGGCGCGTGTATTGCCGCTCACCCGTATGGCGGTTTGCCTGCTTCCCGATTTGCCGGGCGACGGGAAAGAAGAGGCGTGGAAGCTGCTGCGCGATTGGGAGGAAGATCATCATGAGCCGCTCGCGGTTGTCGTGATGCCGCCTGAGGGCCGGAGGACGGCGCGCGCGCAATACCAAGCGGCGCGCCGGTTGCTCGAGACGACGTTTTTCATTGGCTATCGCCAAGTGATCGCTCCCGCTTCGGAATACGAACAGTGGCGTGAGCTCGATCCGTTTTTGACGCCCGAGGAGCAGCGGCAATGGATCGAGATGCTCGAGCGGTTCGACCACGAAGCGGTGAAACGGTGGCTGCAGCGCGAATTTTCCCATTGGTCGCCGCCGTTTCCGAGTCCGGAGATGGTGCGGACGCGGCTGACAAGCATCTTGGCACAAATCCGCCGGTTTATGAAAACATACGGCCTTGACCGCGGCGGAACCGAACGCGAATATATGCGCATCTTTCAAGACATTTTGTACAATCCCGTCTTGTATCGTATCGTTCAAGAATTGATTTTATTTTTATATCGGTTGTTCCATGAGGCCAAGCAGGCCGAGGAAGATGCGCGCGTCGACGCCGTGGAGCGCGGCCTCCGCTATATGGAGGCGCATTTTCGCGATCCGTCGCTCACGCTTGAGCGGGTCGCGGCCGCTGCCGGGCGCAGTCCCGCGTATTTCAGCCATTTGTTGTCGAAAAAGCGGGGCGTGACGTTTCGCCAGTGGCTGACGAATCGGCGGCTTGAGGAAGCGAAGCGGCTGCTTCGGCAGACGGACTTGTCGATCAAAGAAATCGCCGAACAAACCGGGTTTCGCACCGCCCATTATTTGACGCGCGTCTTCAAAGCCGAACTGAATGAGACGCCGACCGCCTACCGCGACGAACAACGGCCGAAACCGCCATCGCCGCGGTAGGCGGTTTTGTCTGTGGCAAAGCGCAGCCTTGCCGGATCGCGGGCGAGAGGGGGCGGCGTATGTTTCAAAAGAAATGGATCGATATCGAAAAAAATGAACAAATAAAACGGAGAGGAAATAGAAAATTCAAAAAAATGTGATCACTTTTAAAAGACGTGCGCCTATCTTCTCCTTCTTCGCTCCCTTACAATGAAAAGCAAAGAGGAAAAAGGAGAGGATGACGATGGCAGAAAAACGGACCGTCAGCCCGCCCGCGGGAACTGAGCGGCGGGCGAAAGGATGGATTCAAGAAGCGGCGCTGCGGATGCTGAACAACAATTTGCATCCCGATGTCGCCGAGCGGCCGGATGAATTGATCGTCTACGGCGGCATCGGCAAGGCGGCGCGCAACTGGGAATGCTACGAGGCGATTGTGGACACCCTTCTTCGTTTAGAAAACGATGAAACGTTGCTCATTCAATCCGGCAAGCCGGTGGCGGTATTTCGCACGCATCCGGACGCCCCGCGCGTGCTGATCGCCAACTCCAACCTCGTGCCCGCATGGGCGACGTGGGATCATTTCCATGAGCTCGACAAAAAAGGATTGATCATGTACGGACAAATGACGGCTGGCAGCTGGATTTACATCGGCAGCCAAGGAATCGTTCAAGGAACGTATGAAACGTTTGCCGAAGTGGCGCGCCAGCACTTTGGCGGCACGCTGGCCGGGACGATCACGCTAACCGCCGGCCTTGGCGGCATGGGCGGGGCGCAGCCGCTCGCGGTGACGATGAATGGCGGCGTCTGCCTCGCTGTCGAAATCGATCCGGCCCGCATTCAGCGCCGCCTTGATACGAAATATCTCGACACGATGACCGACAGCTTGGAGGCGGCGCTTGCGATGGCGAAACGAGCGAAGGAAGAGAAAAAAGCGCTGTCAATCGGCCTTGTCGGCAATGCGGCTGAAGTGTTGCCGCGTCTCGTCGAAATGGGCTTTGTTCCGGACGTCTTGACCGATCAAACGTCCGCCCATGATCCGTTGAACGGCTACATCCCGGCTGGCCTTACGCTTGATGAGTCCGCCGAACTCAGGGCGCGCGATCCGAAGCAGTACATCGCCCGCGCGAAACAGTCGATCGCCGCGCATGTGCGGGCGATGCTGGCGATGCAAAAGCAAGGGGCGGTGACGTTTGATTACGGCAACAACATCCGCCAAGTGGCAAAAGACGAAGGGGTGGACGACGCCTTTTTCTTCCCGGGCTTTGTGCCGGCCTACATCCGCCCGCTCTTTTGCGAAGGAAAAGGGCCGTTCCGCTGGGTGGCGCTCTCGGGCGACCCTGAGGATATTTACAAAACCGATGAAGTCATTTTGCGTGAATTTCGCGACAATGAGCGGCTTTGCCATTGGATTCGCATGGCGCAAAAACGCATTCAATTCCAAGGGCTGCCGGCGCGCATTTGTTGGCTCGGCTACGGCGAGCGGGCGAAATTTGGCAAAATCATCAACGACATGGTGGCCAAAGGCGAGCTGAAAGCGCCGATCGTCATCGGCCGCGATCATTTGGATTCGGGCTCCGTCGCTTCGCCGAACCGAGAGACGGAAGGAATGAAAGACGGAAGCGACGCCATCGCCGACTGGCCGATTTTAAACGCGCTGTTGAATGCGGTTGGGGGCGCGAGCTGGGTGTCGGTTCACCACGGCGGCGGCGTCGGCATGGGCTACTCGATTCACGCCGGCATGGTCATCGTCGCCGACGGCACAAAAGAGGCGGAAAAACGGCTGGAGCGCGTGTTGACGACCGACCCGGGGCTTGGTGTGGTCCGCCACGCCGACGCTGGGTATGAGCTCGCCATTCGGACAGCGAAAGAAAAAGGCATCGATATGCCGATGCTCAAGTAGAAAGGGGGATCCATATGCGCCCGCTTTTTGTCCGCCGCGCCCGCCAGCTCGTCACGCTGGCGGGAAGCTCCGCGGCTCCGCTTGTCAAGGAGAAGATGAGCGATCTAGGCATCATCGAAAACGGCAGCGTCTGGATCGAAAACGGCACGATCGTGGCGGTTGGTGCGGACGATGAACTGGCCCGCCAATTTGCCGATCGGCTCGCCGAAGCGGAAGTCATTGACGCTAAGGGCAAAACGGTGACGCCTGGGCTTGTCGATCCTCATACTCATCTCGTTTACGCCGGCAGCCGCGAACACGAATGGACGATGCGCCTTCATGGAGCGACGTACATGGAAATCATGAACGCAGGCGGCGGCATTCATGCCACGACAAAAGCGACGCGCGAGGCGTCGGAAGAGATGTTGTATGAAGAAAGCAAGCGGCGGCTCGATCAGTTTTTGCTTCATGGGGTCACGACCGTCGAGGCGAAAAGCGGCTACGGCTTAAGCCTTGAGCATGAAATCAAGCAGCTGGAAATTGCCAAGCGGCTTCACGACACCCACCCGGTCGATGTCGTCTCCACGTTTCTTGGCGCCCACGCCGTTCCGCCGGAGTGGAAGCACGATCCGGATGAATACGTCCGCCTTGTCATCGACGAGATGATTCCCGAAGCGGCCCGCCTTGGGTTGGCCGAGTTCAACGATGTCTTTTGCGAGCGCGGCGTGTTTACGCCTGAACAAGCCCGCCTCATTTTGGAAGCAGGGAAAGCGCACGGCTTGACGCCGAAAATTCACGCTGATGAAATCGAACCGTACGGCGGGGCGGAACTGGCCGCCGAAGTCGGCGCCATCTCCNCCGACCACCTGCTTCGCGCGTCAGACGAAGGAATCCGCCGCATGGCCGATCGCGGCGTCATCGGCGTTCTCTTGCCAGGCACGGCGTTTTTCCTCATGACCCAAGCCGCCGATGCCCGCCGTTTGATCGACGCCGGCGTTCCCGTCGCTTTGGCGACCGACTGCAACCCTGGTTCGTCGCCGACCGTCTCGCTGCCGCTTGTCATGAGCCTAGCCTGCCTGCATATGGGCATGACTCCCGCTGAAGCGATGGCCGCCGCCACGATCAATGCCGCCCACGCCATCGGCCGCGGGCATCTCGTCGGCAGCCTCGAGCCGGGGAAGAAGGCGGATTTGGTCATTTTCAACGTTCCGAATTATGTGCAGATCATGTACCATTACGGCGTCAACCATGCGGAGACGGTGATCAAAGGTGGAAAGGTGGTGGTGAACGACGGCAAGGTGTACATCTGAAGGGGGAATGGTCTTCCGTCGAGGTGTTTAGCGACCGGGAGCGGTTATGCTTCCGGCCGTGCTGTCGTCTTTAGCCTGTAGAAGAACAAATGGGGGTGGAGGAGAATGAAAACGGATACAAACATGGCGCCATCCGTGCCGACACCAACGCCGGCCAGCGGGGCATGGAAGTTTTTCGTCTTTAGTGCCATCGGCATTTTCGTATTTTTCGTTCCGGTGTCAATTGGCGGCACATCGTCGATTTTGCTCGATCATATTGTGACATGGATCCGCACCCAGTTTTCAGCACTTGTTCCTTATTATGCTCTGATCGTGATCGCTCTCGGTGCAATTTATCCATTTTATAAAAAAACGTGGCACAAAGATGCCGTAACAGTCGTTTTTTCGCTGCTGAAAGTTGTTGGGCTGATTACGGCGGTCATGTTGGTGTTTCGCATCGGTCCGTCATGGTTGTTTCAGCCGAATATGGGACCGTTCTTATATGACAAGCTCGTCATTTCCGTCGGACTTCTTGTGCCGATTGGCTCGATTTTTCTCGCTCTTCTTGTTGGTTACGGGCTGCTTGAATTTGTCGGTGTGTGGATGCAACCCGTCATGCGGCCGATTTGGAAAACGCCGGGCCGCTCGGCGATTGACGCCGTCGCTTCCTTTGTCGGCAGCTACTCCATTGGGTTATTGATCACTAATAAAGTGTTCAAAGAAGGCAAATATACCGTGAAAGAAGCGGCGATCATCGCCACCGGCTTTTCCACTGTATCCGTGACATTTATGGTCGTTGTGGCGAAAACATTGGGGCTCATGCCAATCTGGAATACGTATTTTTGGGTGACCTTTCTCGTGACGTTTGCCGTTACAGCGCTGACCGCCCGGCTTTGGCCGCTGAGCCGCATGAGCGATGAATACTACGACGGCAAGGGGGATCCCGAGCAAAAAGTAACGGGCAACTATATGAAACAAGCTTGGGCTGAAGCGATGAGGGCGGTAGAGCAGTCAAAAGGGATTGGGACAAACATATGGGAGAACTTGCGAGATGGCTTCATCATGACGATGGGCATTTTGCCGTCCATTATGTCAGTCGGACTGATCGGGCTGTTGCTCGCTGAATATACGCCGGTGTTTGACTGGTTGGGTTACCTGTTCTATCCATTCACCCTTCTGTTGCAAATCCCTGAACCGCTGTTGGCCGCGAAAGCTTCGGCCATCGAAATCGCAGAAATGTTTTTGCCGGCCTTGCTTGTCACCGAAGCACCGCTTGTCACGAAATTCATTATTGCTGTTGTATCCGTATCAGCGATCCTATTCTTTTCCGCTGTCATTCCATGCATTTTGTCTACGGAAATCCCGCTCAGCTTGCCGCGGCTTCTTGTCATTTGGTTTGAACGCACCGTCTTAACGCTCATCCTCACCGCGCCGCTTGCATATTGGCTGCTTTGACGGGAGTGCGGCGCTTCGATGAAAACGGACATCGATGGGGCGGCTGCGATTTTCAGGTTCGCCGCCATTCCATCAACCCGACTGAGAAGTTTCAGCGCCATGAAAGCCTGTCCATCTTCCAGACAGGCTTTCACGTCGTTTCCCGTTGCTGCTTTAACAAATCGCGAATTTCTGTCAATAGCTCCTCCTCTTTCGTCAGCGTCGGTGCGGTTTCCTTCACCTCTTCCTGCTTTTTCACCCGTTCATACAGCGTGTTGATCAATTTCACAAACAGGAAAATCGAAAACGCGATGATCAAAAAATCGACGACTGTTTGGATAAACGCCCCATATTTCACTTCCGCTTTGCCGACTTTCCAAGACAAATCGCTGAAATTGATGCCGCCTAGAATCAGCCCGACAAGCGGCATGATGATGTCATTGACGAGCGAGGAAACGATTTTGCCAAACGCCCCGCCGATGATCACCCCAACGGCTAAATCGATGACATTGCCGCGGATGGCGAATTTTTTAAATTCGTTCCACATGTGAATCTCCTTTCTCGAAATGTGATCCTCTACATTATACCATAAGTTCATACGTGAAATTTTTATATCTAAATCATAGAAAATCAATCTGTTTTATATTATTATAGAGTATATTAACAATGGGGAAAGAAAAGGGGGATATGCACCATGGAAATGACTGCGCAACAAGACGTTCGCGCGAAACAGGCGGCGAACGCCCCGAAAAATCCGACGGCATGGATCATTGCAGTCTCCTGCTTCGTGTTAATCGGTGGAGCATTGTTCTTATACAGCCGTGTGTCCTGGCAACAAGCGCTGTTATATTTGTTGGGAGCGTTCGGCGGTTTTGTGCTTTATCAGGCCCATTTCGGTTTTACTTCGGCCTGGCGGAAATTCATTTTGTACCGCCAAGGGGAAGGCATTCGGGCACAGATGATCATGATGGCTGTGGCCAGCGCGTTGTTTTTGCCGTTGCTCGTGAAAGGTTCGGCGCTCGGGCACCCGGTGTCAGGGTATGTATTTGGCGTGGGGGTATCAGTCATCGTCGGCGCCTTCCTGTTTGGCATCGGCATGCAGCTTGGCGACGGCTGCGCGTCCGGGACGTTGTACCATATCGGCGGAGGCGATGCGAACGGCATCGTGACGCTCATCGGGTTCATCGCTGGCTCAGTCATTGCGACGACCCACTTTGACGTGTGGGCGAAGATGCCGCAATGGAAGCCGTTCTCGTTCATTGGCGAGTTCGGCGCCTTGGGAGGGTTTTTGCTTCAGTTGGTTTTGTTGGCAGCGGTCTACTATGTGGTGACCGTGGCGGAAAAACGGCGCTATGGCCAACTCGTTGCTACATCGCTTGAGAACCGTCATGGCTGGAAAGCGATTTACAAAGGGCCATGGTCGCTTCTGGTCGGGGCGTTGCTCTTGGCTGTAACGAACGCGCTTGTGCTGATGATTAGCGGTAAGCCGTGGGGCATTACGTCCGCCTTCGCCCTTTGGGGGGCGAAGTTCGTGCAGCTGTTTGGCGTCGATCCGACTGCTTGGGCGTACTGGCAAGATGAAGCGAAACGGCAGGCGCTCGCGAATCCACTCTACTACGATACAACGACCGTGATGGACATCAGCTTGATGGTCGGCGCCTTATTGGCGGCAGCGCTTGCGGGCCGCTATACAAAACCGATTCAGTGGAAGCGTCCGACGCGCATGACGATCGGTGCGCTGATCGGCGGCCTGATGATGGGATACGGCGCCCGGCTGGCGTTCGGCTGCAATATCGGCGCGTATTTCGGCGGCATTGCGTCATTCAGCGCCCACGGCTGGGCGTGGTTTGTCTTTGCTTTCCTCGGCAGCCTGATCGGCGTCAAACTGCGTCCGTATTGCGCGTACAAAAACTAAGTGTCCGAAAGTTGGCATCCCGTCGTTTTGACGGGGTGCCTTCTTTATGCCGTTCTTGCCAGGCGGTATGTGGTACAATGGGTGGTGAGGCTTCGAAGCGTGCAGCTGTCCGCTTTTTTGAAATCGTTTTCTCCGTTTGGAAAGAGGCGGGATCGCGCGGCTGCGATCATTGGAAGAGAGGGGGAAAGGCATGGGGAAAGCGGCCTCGATCGTCTGCATCGGCGGGGCGAATGTCGATCGGAAAGCGCGGTTGCTTGCGCCGTTTCAGCTCGGCACGTCCCATCCCGTCACCGCGACGCAAACCGCGGGCGGGGTGGCGAGAAACGTGGCGGAAAACTTAGGGCGGCTTGCTCAACCTGTTTCGCTCGTCAGCGCCGTTGGCGATGATCACGATGGACAGTGGCTCATTGACGTGACGAGCCGATATGTCAATACGAGCTTCATCGTGCGAACGCCAAAAGCGAACACCGGGACGTATACAGCGGTGCTCGATGAACGCGGCGAGATGGTTCTCGCCTTGGCGGGTATGGCCATTTATCATCCTGAACCGAGAAGACCCCCACTT
>NZ_LDPD01000013.1:363223-368607 GCF_001026865.1 Geobacillus sp. ZGt-1
AGTGGGGGATGAATCGGTATTTGTCATCGCTCTTCCTCTTGCCTTAACAAAACAGAAGGTGTAAATGGGAGAGCGTTCAAGATACAGTGGGAAACGAGTGGATGAAGCAGCGATGGTTGAAATTCGGTCCGATTTCCACTGTCGTGCTCGATACGAATTTTCCGCCTGATGTCATCTCATGGGTGATCGAGCAGTGCCGCCAAGACCGCCTTCCGCTTTGCGTCGTGACTGTGTCCGTGCCCAAAGTGAAGCGGTTGCCCAGCGATTTGTCTGGTGTGACGTGGTTTGTCACGAATGAAGCGGAGGCTAAGGAATTTGTGGGACGCAACGGGCATACGGACGACATAATGAAACCGATCCTTCAAGCCGGTGCCAAGAACGTTGTCGTCACGCGCGGCGCAAACGGCGTCGCGTACGCCACCAAGCAAGGGGAAACAGGAGCGATTGCGGCGCCGAAGGTTGAGGTCACCGACGCCACCGGAGCGGGCGACGCCTTTGCGGCTGGATTTTTGTACGGCGTCTTAGGCGGACATACGGTGGAAGACGCCTGCCGCTTTGGGATGAGCAGCGCGGCGCTTACGCTGCAAACGGCCGAAACGGTGCATCCCGCTTTGAATGAACACCTGTTGCAAGCCGCCTATGCGCGGTATTTTCGCGAAGGGGGAACGAAGTGATGAATGATTTTCTCGTCTTTTCCGAAGAAGTCGCTCAAGCGAAGGCCGAAAAAAAGCCGATTGTCGCCTTAGAATCAACGATCATCTCGCATGGCATGCCGTATCCGGAAAACGTGCAGACGGCGAAAAACGTCGAGCGGATCATCCGCGACCGCGGCGCCGTGCCGGCGACGATCGCGATCATCGATGGAAAGATTAAAATCGGGTTAACGGATGACGAACTTGAATTGTTAGGGACAAGCCGCGATGTAGAAAAAGTGAGCCGCCGCGACTTGCCGTATGTCGTCGCTATGAAGAAACACGGGGCGACGACCGTGGCGGGGACGATGATTTGCGCTGAGATGGCGGGCATCCGCGTATTTGCGACCGGCGGCATCGGCGGCGTGCACCGCGGCGCCGAGCGGACGATGGACATCTCGGCTGATTTGCAAGAGTTGGCGCGGACAAACGTCGCGGTCGTCTGCGCCGGGGCGAAATCGATTTTGGATTTAGGCTTGACGCTTGAATACCTCGAGACGCACGGCGTTCCGGTCATCGGCTATCAGACGGACGTCCTGCCGGCGTTCTATTCGCGGACGAGCCCGTTTCGCGTCGACTATCGCCTCGACAGCGTGGAAGAGATCGCCCAGTTCCTCGAAACGAAATGGAAGCTTGGGTTAAACGGCGGTGTTGTGATCGCCAATCCCGTCCCAAAAGAAGATGAGCTCGAGGAGTCGTATATCACCGCCATCATCGAACAAGCACTCAAGGAAGCAGAAAAGCAGCACATCACCGGAAAATCGGTCACCCCGTTTTTGCTTGACCGTGTGAAAACGTTAACCGGAGGCAAAAGCTTGCAAGCAAACATCGCCTTAGTGAAAAACAACGCCGCCTTGGCGGCCGACCTTGCCCGAGAGCTTTCTTGATGCGAACGCCCCCGCCTTGATGGAAGGACGGGGGCATGATGGCGGTGGAGGATTTATCGAGCGTGAAGCAAATGGCGGATTTTTCGATCATGCTGGGCGATTTTGACGGAGTGGAAGTCGACCGTTTCTTGTGAGTTCCACGCGGATGTGGCCGAGTTTCGCTTCGAGCCGTTCGAACCGTTCGTTCACGGTGCGCTCCAACTGGGCAATCTGCCGCTCAAACCGTCCATCCATCTCCTCGATGCGCTTGTCCATTTCATCCGTTTTTTCATTCAACGCTTGGACTTGGCGTTGAAGCGAGTCGAATTTCTCATGGAGCGCTTCGAACTGCTTGCGCATATCCGCCGCGTACAAATCAAGCACTTGCAAAATTTGCGCCAATATCGTTTTTTCTTCCACCCTCTTCACCTCCTTCCATTTCTAGCATATCAAACAAGCGAGTTTGCGAGAAGGAAAAACGGTTTCAAATCAAGCGGATTTTGTCTATGATAGAGGAGGAGATGCTGTGATGTTTGAAATGACCAAGAGCTCCTTTGGCTGCCCATTTCCATCGCATCGGCCGCTGCTTGTGTTCCATGTATGAAGGAAGAACCCGCAAGCCCGTCGCGAGGAGGTTGAATGTCGATATTCTGTCAGCGACGGGGGTGAAATTTCAGAAAAAAGAAGGTGTGATCATGTCCTTTATTCAAACAATCGAGCCGCATTTGTTTAGCGACCATCCTGTCCTCCGCCAGTTTGCGTTTGACGCAATCGAAGAGTATCCGGATATTCCAGCCGCGCTTGTGGAGCGTTTGGTGGATGAGGCTGTAACGGCGGACAACGAAGAAACACGGAGGATGATTTTGCACGGCATCTCCAAACAGCCGTTGACCGACCGAGCGCTTGAGCAGTTGTTGAGCATGAAAGATGCAGCGAAGTACATCCGTTGGTTTTTCCCGTTTCCAGCCGCCCAGCTCGAAAAATACGGAGAACAGCTGCTCCCTCACTTCCCGCGGTCTTGGCAGCGAGCTGTCCGCCTTGCTTTAGAAGGAACGGAAGATGACGTATGGGAACACTATTTTTCAGTGCTTTCGCATTTGCACGAGGAAGAGTTTCACAATCACGATTGGTTTTTAGTAGCCAAGCAAGCCGTGCGCATTCTCGTTGAACGCGGATGGATGACGAAGGAAGATATCGGTCTGACATGGATGAAAAACGAGCAACAGCCTTGGTTTTCGTATGACGGCATTTTGGCGGTGTATGCGGTCTCGCTCGTCGGCGCCGCTGAATATATTCCCCGCCTCGCCCGACTGTTGGAACAACAAGACGGTGATGTGCTTGTTGATCAAGCCGTTTCCACCTTATCGATGTTCCAACGTGAAGAAACGATCGAAGCGGTGCGCCCATATGCGTTTCAGGAAGACACGGCGCTGTCCGCTATTCATGTGCTCGCCAACATCAAATCTAAACAGGCCGTGCGTGTATTGCGAGAAGTCTTTTCCAAACAGCGCGATGATGACCTCCAAGCATTTTGCTTTGAGGCGCTTTGCCATCAGCTGGATAAAGAGGCGCTCCCAGAAGTAGAGCAGTATGTAAAAAGAGCGGAAAAACGAGGGCGTTCTTGGATGATTGATGTCGAACAGAACGCGTACGCCTATTATACGATTCTAGAGATCGATCACCCGAAGCTGGAAACGTGGAAAGCCATTGCCGAGCAGCGGTATCGCCATTTTCAAGCCGTGCTGCAAACACCTCCGCGGCCGACCAACATCCCATACCGCCGAAAAGAGCAAAAAATCGGCCGCAACGACCCATGTCCGTGCGGCAGCGGGAAAAAGTATAAAAAGTGCTGTGGCAAATGAGAACGCTGCTTTGTCTCAAAGAAACGGCCCGTCCCCACGCGGTGGCGTCGGAGGCGGGCCTTTTAAAAAGACACAGCCATGAGGCTTAAGCTTCCATATTGATATTCTCGGAACAACACGCGCGGCGCTTGGTCGCGATCGCCTGCGCCGTAAGCGATCCAATACGGCGCGAGGTGTTCGGGGGTCGGTACGGCCTGCTTGGCGTAAGGTGCTTTTTCTTCATAATGGAATACATCCTCACTGCGGGCGGCTGACTCGCGCAACAGCCAGTCATCAAAAGCGGCCGCCCAGCTTTCTGCCTCCGCATGCCCTTCCCAACGGAGCGCCATCAAATTGTGCACCGTCCCGCCGCTGCCGATGACCATCAATCCTTCGTCACGCAATGGACGCAGCGCCTCACCAAGCTGGAACAATTGCTTCGGCGTCCACCACGGCACGACCGACGCTTGCACAATCGGGATGTCAGCGTTGGGAAATAGGCGGTGCAACAACACCCAAGAACCGTGATCCAGCCCGCGCGTGGAATCAACGGCCACTTCCGCCACACCAGCGAGACGCTCGCGCACGCGCTCCGCCCACTCGACCGACCCGCGCGCCGGATAAACCACTTCATACAGCTCGCGCGGAAACCCGGAAAAATCATAAATCATGTCATACGTCCCCTCAACCGCCGAAACCGTCGGTTGGCGCGTCATCCAATGCGCTGTAAAGATGACGACCGCCTGCGGGCGAATTCCTTCCCCAAGCTTTTTCAAAAACGCCGTATACGCATTGTCTTCGATCGCCAACATCGGCGAACCGTGGGCGAGAAACAGGGCAGGGGGGTTCATCGTTCCATTCCTCCCTTGAGTCATATTGACAGATCAACACTTTGCGGCCTGATGCCGCCTCTAGAAGGTTGGTGAAAAACCACTGTTTGACTTGATCGATGATTGAACGCGCGAACATAGAGGCTGATGCAACAAGTTTTTTCTACTTGAGAACCGATTTCCAGAAGCGGTTGCGCAAGTAAATCACCAACCTCCTAGAGAGCTGGTGAAAAATTTGTTTTTTGCTTGAACCGGTGGCAGTTCATCAGAAAGGGGGACAGATCTGACAAGGCTTCCCTAATTGAAAAAAATAATGGGGATGAGCCGCCTTTTTCATTCCTCGTCGGCCTTTCTAGACGATTCGACGAAAAACGGTGTATGGGCCGCTTCCCTTGCCAATCCCCTTACCCTTAGTGTAGCATAAGCATCCTTTGCCATTCTATGCACTTGCAAAACTTTTCCTTGTCCATTTAACCTTTTAAAACAGCAAAAAAGAGTGGCACTCACTTTGAGTTCAATGCTTGAGGAAAAGAACATTAAAATGTATACAGCGCATACAGTTGTATCGAACGATATTGCTTCATACAGTTTCGAGAAACAAAGGGAGGATGACATCACATATGAAGATGAACCGCCTCGCGAAATAAAGCTGGTGAAGGTGGATGGTACGTATGGAACGTATCGCGTCGAGGAGAAGATGAAGCCGAGTGATGTGGTGGGGTGTGCTTTGTTATCGTTTTACTTATAGCTTATTTTAGCTAAACAAAAGGCGGATCTCTCCGCCTTTTCGCACGAGATAGCAACTCAAAAGAATTTTGCACAAATTTTGCACAACACAAAAGAATGTGTCGCTCAAACATTGAAATATCAATACTTTTCGGTAAATGGTTATTATCCTCTCGGGCCGCTAGTGAAAACCCTTGCGATGCGGGGGTTTTTTCTTTATCTCCCGCCATATTCGCCGCAGCTCACCCCGATCGAGCGTTTGCGGAAATGGCGGAAAGATCCTGTCATGGCGAATGTATTTCATAAAGAACGAAACGATATCATGCAAGCCTTTGATCGATGGCTTATATCCATGAACATCCGGAGAAGGTGCTGCAGCGCTTGGGGGATGGGGCGTGATGAGAAGTCCACTCTTCATGTTGCATGTAT
>NZ_LDPD01000013.1:368831-372284 GCF_001026865.1 Geobacillus sp. ZGt-1
CTTCATGTTGCATGTATATACATAAAGAACGCCTGCTCGTGACGAAAGAAGCGGCTCTCTCACTAGTTGAGAGAGCCGCTTTTTTAGTAGAATAGAAGAAAAATAGAAACGAAGAATAACATTTCTATACGAAGGAGTTATTCCCATGTCATTGCACGATCTTTTCCGCCAAGTGATGGCCATTTACGAACAAGAAAAACGCGAAAAACTGTCAAAAGAGCGACGGTCGTTTCAGCTGGTGACACGAGCGATTCCAGAGGCGTTGAAAACATTGCCTTTCTTACCGCCTGACCGGTATGTGGTGAAAGGTTCTGTCGGTCAAGGGGTGTGGACTGACGTGCCGTGGGTGGCGGTGATGGATCAAGAGGTGACGGATTCGACGCAACGCGGGTATTATATCGTCTACTTATTCAGTGAAGATATGCGCCGGCTCTATTTGACGCTCGCCCAAGGAGTGACGGAGACGCCGAAAGACGAAATGGAGCGGGTGAAGCGGGACATCCGCCAACTCATTCCCGCTGAAGAACGCGTGCGGACGAATGATGACATCCGTCTTGGCGAAAGCAAACGGGCGAAAGACTACGAACGGTCGGTGGCGGCGTATATCGCCTATTCGTTTGACGATCTGCCATCCAATGAACAACTCGCGCGCGACCTCGAAACGATGATCGGTTATTACCGACAGTATGTGGAGCGAACAGAACCGATGGCACCGCCCGAGCAGGCCCTTTCCTATCGGGAGGCGGTTGAGCATATTCATTCATACATATCCGCCAAAGGGTTTTACTATACGAAAGAGGAAGTGACCAACCTCTTTCTATCGTTAAAAACAAAACCGTTTGTCATCTTGTCCGGCATTTCTGGAACCGGGAAAACAAAAATTGTTCAATGGCTCGCCGAGAGCGTCGGCGCGACGGAAGACAACGGTCGCTTCACCTTAATTCCCGTCCGCCCGGATTGGCACGACGGCTCGGACTTGCTTGGCTATGTCGACATTAAAGGCGATTTCAAGCCCGGGCCGCTCACCAACGTCATCATCGAAGCGGGGAAGCATCCGGACAAGCCGTATTTCGTCGTGTTGGATGAGATGAACCTCGCCCGCGTTGAGCATTATTTCAGCGATGTCTTAAGCGTCATGGAAAGCCGCCGCTGGGAAGACGGGCGCATCACCTCGTCACGGTTGCTGCCGAGAGAAACAGCAGGGTGCGATCTTTTTCTCCCGCCGAACGTCTACATCATCGGCACGGTCAACATGGACGAGACGACCCACCCCTTCAGCAAAAAAGTGCTCGACCGGGCGAACACGATCGAGTTCAACCGCGTCCAGCTCGACCATCTCGATTTTTTGCGCGACTTGCCGACCGTCGCGCCCCTGTCAATCGGACAGGAGCTGTTCGCGGCGCGGTATTTGCATTTGAAAGATGTGTACGCACGCTGCCCAGAGCTTGTTGAAACGGTGACGAAACAGCTCGTGGAGATCAACCGCATCCTCGCGCCGCTCGGCGCGCATATCGGCTACCGCGTCCGCGATGAAATTTGTTTCTACCTTGCGTATAACGAAGAAGGAAAGCTGATGGAATTTGACAAGGCGTTCGACTATTGCCTGATGCAAAAAATTTTGCCGCGCCTTTCGGGAAGCGACGTGCGGCTCGAAACAGCGCTCAAGCAGCTGTTTGTCCTGTGCGCCGGTTTTGAACCGGACGGTGAATACAGCGGCGTGCTTGATGTTTCGTATGCCCGTTATCCAAAAAGCGCGGAGAAAATTTGGCAGATGCTGCGGAGGTTAGAGGACGATGGCTTCACTTCGTTCTGGCTTGGGGCGTGACGACTATGAGCTCGTCCATATCGAAACGAAACAGCTCACGCTCGTAATCAAAGGAAAGCCGTACCACGAACAATACGAAGGGCTCAAGCAGTACCGCCGCCTCGATTTCCACGAGACGATGGAGTTTTTCGCAAGCGGCGAAGGGGTGCGGAGCGTCAAGCTGTTTGACGTGGACGCTGGCGAGCTTGTCGACTGGTCGGGCGGCCACCGCCCGATTTTCTTTGAAAACGGCGTCTATCAGCTGCTCGTCGTTCCGAAAACCGACCGGGTGCTCTCCTTTTACCATGAGTCGCCAGCGCTGAGAAACGCCATCAGCCTGGTGGACATCGGCGGCCAAGCGGTGTTGATGGGAAATCTCCATTTCCCGAATGAAGTCGGGCTGTCGACATTCGAAATCCGCGACGGCCACCGCTCCGTTTTGGACGTGACGATCGAAATTTTCCCGACGAAGCTGACATATAAACAAGACTACCAAATCCTTCTTGACGAAGTCAGCGAAGAAATTTACAACTTGGCGTTTCACTTCATCAAGCGCACGTACCAGCGAGCGAAGGCGAAGAGGGACGGCGCGCCGTCAAGAAGTGAATTTTTCCGGCTTATGGAGGCGCATATCGGCGATTTTTTGCAGGCCATTCGCCATATCGAGCGGCAGCCGCACCATCAACTGTCGACCGTCCATGTGAGGGTGCGCGGCGACCAGCTCGGCCGTTTGGATGCGGCAGGACGGAATGATTTGCGCAAGCGGCCGCACGTGTTCCGTGACGTCAAGCGCGGCATCGACATCGGAAGTCGAACCGTCATGCCGCAATCGGGGCTCAAAGCGAAAAAAGAACTGACGTACGACACGCTCGAAAACCGGTTCGTCAAATGGATGATGACGCGCCTTGTCGAGAAGCTGCTCGATTTGTTCGAACACGTGCAAGGGAAGCAAAAGCGATACGAAACGGAACCGGATCCGGGTTTGCTTGAGCGCATCCAATCGATGATCCGCGCGCTCGAAACTCGGCTTCGTCACTCTTTTTGGCGGCCGATCGGGCGGCTTGACCGCTCCGTCATGAGCCTCGTCCTGCAAATGGCGCCCGGGTACCGCGACGCCTATCAGCTGTTTCTCATCATCACCCGCGGCCTCGCCTTGCAAGGGAAGCTGTACCGAATGTCCGTCAAAGACGTGGCGACGCTGTACGAGTATTGGACGTTTTTGAAGCTCGGGCAGCTTCTCGGGAAAAAATACAAACTCATCAGCCAAAATGTCATCCAAGTGAACCGCTTAGGGCTGTTCGTCAATCTCGAAAAAAACCGCTCCGCCAAGCGGGTGTACGAACATCCGTACACCGGAGAGCGAATCACGCTGACCTATCAGCCGTACGAAGGAAGGCTGCCAACCGTCCCGCAAATGCCCGACACGGTTCTGGCGATTGAAAAGAAGGGAAAAGACTATACATTCAACTACATTTTCGACGCTAAATACCGCCTGGACTTCGCCGTTTCGGGCAGCTCATACGAAAAACGGTACGGAATGCCGGGCCCGATGGAAGACGACATCAACACGATGCACCGCTACCGCGATTCGCTTGTCGCCCGCCGCGGCGGCCCATACGAGCGCACCGCCTTTGGCGCCTACGTGCTCT
>NZ_LDPD01000128.1:0-1085 GCF_001026865.1 Geobacillus sp. ZGt-1
TCTTTATTGCAACTTATATACCATACACTCTTTTATAAAATGGTGACACTACAAAAATTCCCACTTACCCAATCAAATATCAAATGACAGAAGAACCTAATATGCATTTTTATTTACCAAACCATTGGTAATTGTAAGCAAAATGATTTTTATGTCTAGCCACAAGCTCCAGTTCTCTATGTAAAAAAGATCATGTTCAATCCTTTCTTGAATCGAGGTATCCCCCCGTAATCCACACACTTGAGCCCATCCGGTGATTCCTGGGCGGACATGATGTTTAATCATATATTTTGGAATTTCTTTCTTAAACTTTTCGACAAAAAAAGGACGTTCAGGCCGCGGACCAACGATACTCATATCGATCTTCTTGGGCATCGCGTTCAATTTGTAAGTACTTGTACCAATCCGACATGTTCGTTTCTCACCTTATGAAGATGTTTGATATTGAATTTCTGATAACAAGTGATCGATGGTCGTATGGTAGGCTTCTGATCCAGGAAGCCGCCTGCTTTGTTCCAAGTATGCTTTTGCTTTCGCATACTCACCGTTGTAATACAGAATCTCGCCAAATTGCAAGGTAAAGATCGGATCCTGCTGCAGAAACGGTCTTTTTTGAATGGCTCGATCATAATAGAAAGCGGCTTTTTGAAAATCATTTTTCATCGCGTACGCTAGTCCCAGTGTGCGCATGATGTTGTAACGATCAGGATACTTGTCCAACAATGATTGCAACTGCGGCAAAGCTTCTTCTACTCGTCCTTGTTGCATAGCTTGAATCGCTTTTTGGTATTCGATGTAGTCGTTTCGAAACATTTCGTCTTGCTGTTGTCCCTTCCAATGAACATAACCGATCCCTGATAACACCAAGACGAGCAGACTAAGAAACACGTATCGGTTCCATCGCCCAACCATGAGTAAATTCTCCTCGTTTCACAAAAATCGACAACCTTCTACTTGTAAATTTTAGTGCATTTCGCCTCATAAAGCAATAGTCCAGCGAAATACAATGGGTGAGACACTGGAAAAGGGTGTTTTTCTAATGATGAATCAGTTGCAAAAGCACTCATAAAAGGACCCTCCCATGA
>NZ_LDPD01000129.1:0-202 GCF_001026865.1 Geobacillus sp. ZGt-1
TCAGCGGCGGGGAAAAAGCGTTGGCGATGTACATTCCGCTGTTTGCGGCGGCGTATTCACGCTATCAAGAAGCAGGCGATGATGCGCCGTACATCATCTCGCTTGATGAAGCGTTCGCCGGCGTCGATGAAAACAACATCCGCATGATGTTCGGCCTTGTTGAACAGCTCGGCTTTAATTACATCATGAACTCGCAGGCGCT
>NZ_LDPD01000130.1:0-632 GCF_001026865.1 Geobacillus sp. ZGt-1
TTTATTCATAATAGAGGTGATTTTAAAATGATGATATCCAAATGGACAGAAATTGAGGACATGAAAACGGTATGGGAGATCATTAATAACGATGTCATTCAAACAACAAGAAGAAGAACTTCTGGACGGAAACAAGCCATAGATAAAATTGTAGATAAGTTAATTCAAGACCCAGATTTTTCAGCAAGGCTGCAAGCTAAAGACCCGAGAAATACAATTGCACAGCATGTCCGTGTATGGATTGACTATTTAGAGGGAACAGGTCCAAAGCCTCGAAAAAAATAAAATAATTGAATAGGGGGCAAAAGGGGAAACGGAATAGATGATTAACTATCTATTCCGTTATTTTTTGCATTGAATGGGCAGAAAAATATGATTTTCGGGTGCCTGCTGGCTATGTTTGACTCACAGTCAGGATGCTTTCTCCTTTCTCTTCTCCTCTTCTCTCTTAGCTCTACGGTTCTGTTGCGCCAGCAAGCCTAACTAATTGATGCATTATATCGCCTTTCCGCAATAAGAGAATATTACCATTACATTTGTTAAATTTTATAGAAATAATACTCCCGCATAGGAAAATTCGGGGCGCAATACCTAAAAAATGTTATACATCCTTATACCCGTGGTGCTAGATA
>NZ_LDPD01000131.1:0-524 GCF_001026865.1 Geobacillus sp. ZGt-1
CGTCCTCATCGTGAAAGAGAGACGGGTCAAACCCAGAGCTATTTAAATAAATCGGATCCGACCACTCGCCATCGATCGTGTCGCACGTCACAAGATAGTTGTGCCCATCCTTCCACTGGCCTTCGACAACTTTCACATCCGTATAAATGAGCCAAAACTTCCCGTCGCTGTACGACAAATGCGGCGCCCAAACGCCCCCGGAATCCGGGTTTCCGATCATATTCAATTGGCTTAACCGATTCAATGGCCGCGCCACCAAACGCCAATTCTTTAAATCTTTCGAATGGTAAATTCTCACCCCCGGAAACCACTCAAACGTCGAAACCGCAATGTAATAGTCGTCTCCCGCCCGGCAAATGGATGGATCGGGATGGAAGCCGGTTAAAATAGGATTTTTGATTTTGGACAATTGTACTCGTCCCCCTTTCTAAGGATGTATGTATGATTAATTTATTATCTAGACCTAACCCACTCAAACCCAATCTCCCTCAAAAACGCCCTTGCCAAAATCATATGTCCCGCAA
>NZ_LDPD01000132.1:0-1132 GCF_001026865.1 Geobacillus sp. ZGt-1
GGCCGGGAAGACCGGCGCGGGCTCGAATCCTCAGTCTTTGTATTTCTTTAACCGCTCCTCAAGCTCACGTCGCATCTGTTCGATATCTTCATCAACCTCTTTGCTTTTGGCGCTTTCGGCAACAAGCTGCTCTTCGTAGCCCTGGAGCCAGTCCGGCACGATCTCGCGGCGGACGAATCTAGCGCCTCCATGGCTGTGAATGGTCACCTCATTTGGATCGATCCCGACCTGAATCCGTTGCACTTTTTCATTCAAGAAATAGGTCAGAAAAGCAATTGGTTCGCGGATGTCATTGCGTTGCATAATGCGCCTTGCCGTTTGAATGAGCTCATCCATCCAGTTTCCGCCGAAAGCTTTTTGAGCCAAGACCGCTATCTTCGTGAATTGCTGTTCTGTTATGTACCGGTCATAAGCCTGCACTACAGCCAAAAACTGCAAATACTGATCATCTGCTTGAGCTTCCTTTTTCTCTTCCAAGGCAACGACAACCGGCTCAACGACTTTCTCTCTGATTTGAAAGCGGATCGCCGCAACTTTGCGTTTTTCCCTTATCTCCTCGTATGTGAACATGATGTCCGTCTTCTCCGCAATCTCCTTCTTGGCGGGATTAAGCACTCGTTTTTTGAAATTGTGGTATTCTGAATACTTGCCCCCTGCTCCAACCATCATCCGCAAATCATCCAGACGAATCACGACCTCACCCATATACTGCCAACGTTTTAAAAGCTCGTACATGCGGATGGAGTAAGAGCTTTTCAGTTCCATCACATTCTTCAGGCGATAGGTCGTAAATTCCCTTTTCAGCTGCAGAAGGTAAGGCTTCAAGCGAGGATCAAAGGCCAAGCTGACATAGCCGGAATGCTCGTCGTATTCCACGTATGAAACCCAGCTCAGCTGTTTGAGCTTCTGGCCTTCTCTGATCTCAAGCACCTTGCGCATCAAATTTTTCGTGATCTCCCGAAGCTCCGTGTATTTAGGGCTTCCCCGATATCCCAGCAATTCAGAGAACTCCTGTATCGGCAGCTTATACATTTTAAAATCGGCGTCATCTTTGCGAATCTGGCTGATGATATACAAGATGATCTTCTGTTCGATAGTGGACAGCTTATAGTTCGCCTCAATCAGCGCATTG
>NZ_LDPD01000133.1:0-946 GCF_001026865.1 Geobacillus sp. ZGt-1
AGCTCCTAACGGGAATGCTCTTTTCTTATAGATCCGCTCCGGACGTCCGACCGATCCATAGACAATATCGGCTAGCACTTGTCCCGTGGAGACAAGGTATTCTAAATATCGACGGGCGGTCGTCCGGCTTGTGCCAATTTGCCGTCCGACTTCTTCGGCCGTCACTCCATCTTGACACCGTTTCACAACCATCAGCACTTTTTCAAGGGTTAGCGGCTGAATGCCTTTTGGAAGCATAGGCTGATCCCTAACCGGGGCCTCCCGCCCGATCAGTTTGTCGACATCCTCTTGATCGATCCACTCTTTTTCTTTCATCCACTGCTGCATTTTATCATAATATTCTTTATATCGATGCAAGGTTTCGGCAAATCGATCAAACATAATCGGCTTGATAATATAATCAAACACCCCGCCATGCAGCGCTTGTTTCAAGGCATCCACTTCTCGTGCTGCTGTGATCATAATAATATCGATATTGGAAAAGCGTTCCCGAACCCATTTTAAAAAAGAGAGGCCGTTCATATCCGGAAAATAGACATCAAGCAACAACACGTCGGGTTGCAGCACCTCTGTCAATTCACTTGCCTCTTCGGCGTTCGTGGCAATGCCGACCACTTCATACCCATTCACTTTCTCGACAAAGCGCCGATTAATTTCAGCGATGCGGCGGTCGTCTTCAATAATAAGTACACGAATCATCCCCCCTGCTTCCCTCCCTCCGAAATATTGATGCATAAAGGTGTAGAGGCCTTTTATGGGAAATGCTTTCTTTCAGCATGGGTTGGCACGGCCCGACCGCTTCGGAATAATGACGGTAAACACCGTTCCCTCTCCTTGTTTCGACTGGTAGGTGATTTGCCCACCAAGCATCGCCAGCGCCTTCTTGACAAGATCAAGCCCATACCCACGGAGGCCGTTGGCTTTGGTCGAAAAGCCGCGGTCGTAT
>NZ_LDPD01000134.1:0-6452 GCF_001026865.1 Geobacillus sp. ZGt-1
CGAGCATCAACGACGGTCTATCGATTTGGCATCATTTGAATCAATGGAGGAAAGATAGAGGAATGATTGAACATGTAGAGACGCCGCACAAATTGGTCGCCCTGACGTTTGATGATGGACCGAATCCGGTTTATACATTGAACGTATTGGAGATATTGGAGAAAGTATCTGGAAAAGCGACCTTTTTTATGATCGGAAGCCAGATGGAGAAGCATCCGGAAGTTGTAAAGGCGGTCAAGGCGCAAGGGCATGAAATTGGCAATCATACGTATTCTCACGCTAACCTCACTTCTCTAACGGAAGATGAGGCTTTGAGAGAAATGGAGTGGACGGATGCCATCATTACCGAGATGACTGGAGCGAAGCCCACGATTTTCCGTCCTCCTTATCTTGACTACAATGCAACTGTTGTTTCGATGTGCAACCATTTCGGCTACCAAATGATTGGTGCGCTCAATACGGATGCCCGAGACTGGGAACAACCAGGAGTTGATTATATTGTTCGGAAGAGTCGCCCCCATATAAAAAACGGGAGCATCTTGCTCTTTCATGACGGATTCGGAGATCGTTCACAAACGATCGAGGCTGTCAATATACTCGTATCCGAATTGTATTCGCAAGGTTACAAATTGGTCACGGTCAGCGAATTGTTGGAGCTGCAAGCTGGAAGCAGATGAAAAAGTAGCAGTTCTCTGATGCTCTGATGATTGATCGCATGCATAGTAAGAAAAGGGGAGAGTGAGCTATTCATGCCAACCAATGTATTTTTCAACGCCCATCACTCGCCGGTTGGGGCGTTTGCCAGCTTTACGCTAGGGTTTCCGGGAAAAAGCGGAGGACTGGACTTGGAACTTGCCCGACCGCCACGGCAAAATGTCTTTATTGGCGTTGAGTCGCCGCATGAGCCGGGGCTGTATCATATCCTTCCATTCGCGGAAACAGCAGGCGAGGATGAAAGCAAACGATATGACATTGAAAATCCTGATCCGAATCCGCAAAAACCAAACATTCTCATCCCGTTTGCGAAAGAGGAGATCAAGCGCGAATTCTGTGTGGCAACGGATACATGGAAAGCTGGGGATTTAACGTTTACGATTTATTCGCCGGTAAAGGCGGTGCCTGATCCCGAAACAGCGGCCGAGGAAGAACTCAAGTTGGCGTTGGTCCCAGCTGTCATTGTCGAGATGACGATCGATAATACGAACGGAACAAGAACACGACGGGCGTTTTTCGGATTCGAAGGCACTGACCCGTATACCTCGATGCGGCGGATCGATGATACATGCCCGCAGCTGCGCGGGGTCGGTCAAGGGCGGATTTTGGGCATTGCATCCAAGGATGAGGGCGTTCGTTCAGCACTGCATTTTAGCATGGAGGATATCTTAACGGCGACTCTCGAAGAAAACTGGACGTTTGGGCTCGGGAAAGTCGGTGCATTAATTGCGGATGTGCCGGCGGGAGAAAAGAAAACGTATCAATTTGCTGTTTGCTTCTATCGTGGGGGTTGTGTGACGGCGGGAATGGATGCCTCTTATTTTTACACCCGTTTCTTCCATAATATCGAAGAAGTCGGTCTTTATGCGTTAGAGCAGGCCGAGGTGTTAAAAGAGCAGGCGTTCCGTTCGAATGAACTCATTGAAAAAGAATGGCTCTCCGATGATCAAAAGTTTATGATGGCGCACGCGATCCGTAGCTACTATGGCAATACACAGCTGCTTGAGCATGAAGGAAAGCCGATTTGGGTCGTCAATGAAGGCGAGTACCGGATGATGAATACGTTTGATCTCACCGTCGACCAGCTCTTTTTTGAATTGAAAATGAATCCGTGGACGGTGAAAAATGTGCTTGACTTTTATGTCGAGCGCTACAGCTATGAGGATCGTGTCCGTTTCCCAGGAGATGAGACGGAATACCCCGGCGGCATCAGCTTCACTCACGATATGGGAGTCGCCAACACGTTCTCACGCCCGCATTACTCGTCATATGAGCTATACGGGATCAGCGGCTGCTTTTCACATATGACGCACGAACAGCTCGTCAACTGGGTGCTTTGCGCAGCGGTATACATCGAACAAACGAAAGACTGGGCATGGCGCGACCGGCGGCTTACGATCTTGGAACAATGTCTCGAAAGCATGGTGCGCCGCGATCATCCGGATCCAGAAAAGCGGAACGGCGTGATGGGGCTTGACAGCACCCGCACGATGGGTGGAGCGGAAATCACAACGTATGATAGTTTGGATGTTTCTCTTGGCCAAGCGCGCAACAATTTATATTTGGCAGGAAAATGTTGGGCTGCCTATGTGGCGCTCGAAAAGTTGTTCCGCGATGTCGGCAAAGAAGAACTGGCTGCATTGGCAAGGGAGCAGGCGGAAAAATGCGTCGCGACGATTGTCAGTCACGTGACGGAGGACGGGTATATCCCAGCCGTGATGGGAGAAGGAAATGACTCGAAAATCATTCCGGCTATTGAGGGGCTTGTGTTTCCTTACTTTACGAACTGCCATGAGGCGTTAAGAGAAGACGGACGTTTTGGAGACTATATTCGTGCACTGCGACAACATTTGCAATATGTGTTGCGGGAAGGAATTTGCCTATTCCCGGACGGGGGATGGAAAATTTCCTCGACAAGCAACAACTCGTGGTTGAGCAAAATTTACTTATGCCAGTTTATTGCCCGCCGCATTTTAGGGTGGGAATGGGATGAACAAGGAAAACGAGCTGATGCGGCTCATGTTGCGTGGCTCACGCATCCGACGCTCTCCATTTGGAGTTGGAGCGACCAAATTATCGCTGGCGAAATCAGCGGCAGCAAATACTACCCGCGCGGCGTGACAAGTATTTTGTGGCTTGAGGAGGGAGAATAACGATGTGCTCATCCATCCCGTCCCTTCGCGAAGTGTTTGCCAATGATTTTCGCATCGGGGCAGCAGTCAATCCAGTGACGCTAGAAGCCCAACAATCGCTGTTGATCCGCCATGTAAACAGCCTTACCGCCGAAAACCATATGAAGTTTGAACATCTTCAGCCAGAGGAGGGGCGGTTTACGTTTGACATCGCCGATCAAATCATCGACTTCGCCCGTTCTCATCACATGGCCGTTCGCGGACATACGCTCGTGTGGCATAACCAAACCCCGAGCTGGGTGTTTCAAGACAGCCAAGGGCATTTCGTCGGCAGAGATGTGTTGCTGGAACGGATGAAATCTCATATCTCCACGGTTGTACAGCGATACAAAGGGAAAGTCTATTGTTGGGATGTCGTCAACGAAGCGGTCGCCGATGAGGGGAGCGAATGGCTGCGCTCCTCAACGTGGCGACAAATCATCGGCGATGATTTTATTCAGCAGGCGTTTCTTTATGCCCATGAAGCAGACCCAGAGGCGTTGCTGTTTTACAACGACTATAATGAATGTTTTCCGGAAAAACGCGAGAAAATTTATACACTAGTGAAATCTTTGCGTGACAGAGGAATTCCCATTCACGGCATCGGCATGCAGGCGCACTGGAGCCTGACCCGCCCGTCGCTTGATGAAATTCGTGCGGCGATTGAACGGTATGCGTCCCTTGGTGTTGTTCTTCATATTACGGAACTCGATGTATCCATGTTTGAATTTCACGATCGTCGAACCGATTTGGCTGTCCCGACGAACGAAATGATCGAACAGCAAGCAGAACGGTATGGGCAAATTTTTGCTTTGTTTAAGGAGTATCGCGATGTTATTCAAAGTGTCACATTTTGGGGAATTGCTGATGACCATACATGGCTCGATAACTTTCCAGTGCACGGGAGAAAAAACTGGCCGCTTTTGTTCGATGAACAGCATAAACCGAAACCAGCTTTTTGGAGGGCAGTGAGTGTCTGATGATATTGCTTCACGTTGCGGCGAAGAGGGAGCAGAAAATAAGGGTTCCTCTCTTCGTGAATAATTAAAAGATTTCAGAAAAATATTGAATGTAAATGAACTTTTCATTATAATAGAAGGTGTAACTAGTATACTAGTTATACTAGTAGCAGAAAAGCAAACGGCAAATCATGAAGCTGATTGACATCTTGACTATATGAACAGGGATGTCAACCAAGAATTCATTCTTCTGTTTGGCTGGAATCATGAGGAAGGCATTACAGCCATTTTGTAGGATGCGTCGTTTCAAACTAGTATACTAGAATGTTTGTGGAGTGGTTAGGAGTTGGATTTCGATCGGTTGAAATCGCTTTCTCAATAAGACCTTGAAAGGGGGGATTGAGACAGGGAATCGTTATGTTTTCTTTATCATCAAAAAGAATGTGATCGCAGCCAAGGGGGATTTTGAGACAATGGGATTGGAGGGAGAAATATGCTAAAAAAAGCGTTTGCGGCTTTAACCGCAACTGCACTGGCGGTTGGAATGCTTGCGGGATGTACGGACAGCCAATCTTCTTCGTCCAACGGGTCTGGAGATTCAAAAGAGAAAAATGGCATTGTAACCATTACAACTGTCCGCACATTAAAGGATGATACGAAATTTCGAGAGGGAGAGGATTTGAACAACAATCCTATCACACGATGGTCGGAAAAAGAATTGGGGATTAAATGGAAAACATTGTGGACAGCTCCAAACGATGAACAGTATCACAATAAAATTCGCTTAGCTTTATCATCCGGACAGAAACTGCCTGACGTATTTAAAGTGTCAGACGGACAGTTGATCAATGATTTAATTCGTTCTGGAAAAGTAATGCCAGTCGATGAAGCGATTGAGAAATATGCGTCACCGAGATTGAAAAAGATTTATGAGCAATTTCCGGAAGCGTTTTATCCGGCGACTGTCGATGGAAAACGCTATGGAATTCCACGGTTCTCTGGAGGCAATGGTTCTGACTCCTTGCTTTGGATTCGCAAAGACTGGCTTGATAAGTTAGGTCTTCAGCCACCTAAAACAATCGAAGATCTCGAAAAAATCATGGACGCGTTTGTCAACAAAGACCCTGACGGCAATGGGAAAAAGGATACGATTGGCTTGACGCTGGCCAGCAAAAACGGATTGGCGACTTGGTTGGCCGACGGAAGCTTTATTTTCGGTGCTTATGGCAACTATGAACCTGGTTCATGGTCAAAAGGCGAAGATGGGAAGCTTGTCTATGGATCGGTACAGCCGTCTATGAAAAAAGCGTTGGCTAAGCTGAATGAATGGTATGAAAAAGGATACTTGGACAAAGAAGTTGGCATTTTGGACGAACAGACGGCGATCAAAAGCTTTGTCGCTGGAAAATCTGGAATCATTTCTGCTCCTCCTTGGGCTGCTGGATGGCCAATCGCAGATGCGTTGAAAAATAATCCAGGAGCCGTTGTGGAACCATACCCACTGCCGAGTGGTCCGGATGGCAAAATCGGCCGGCGTGGCGAGGGATTGGTTACAGGCATGTTTTTGTTCAGCAAAGACTTTAAACATATGGATAAATTCTTCCAATACTTAGATGAAGCATACGCCTATGTGTATAATGACTCGAAATATTTTAAATACGGGTTGGCGGAAGGTTATGACTATGTGATGAAGAACGGCAAGCCTGTTTATGATGACAAGGAAATTCCAGGAGGAAGATTGGATCCAGGGGCTTATTTCATTACGGAAGCCATTCCGACCGTTCCGTACATGCTGTATGATCTAGTCGAGGAGTTGTATACAACGAAGCGTCAACCGAAAAACGCCTATGAGTATACACGAATTGTATCTTTAGGTGAGTCGTTTATGAAAGCGGCTACAATCGTCAACCAACAAAATCAATACCGCATTGAAAACGAGTTTACAGGCCCGCCCACTAAAACGATGCAAAAACGCGGAGAGTTTTTGACGAAAATGGAACGTGAAACCTTTGCCAACATCATTTACGGACGGGCGCCGCTCAGTGCATTTGATGACTTCGTGAAAAAATGGGAAGAATCTGGAGGCGAACAAATAACAAAAGAAGTGAATGAATGGTATCAATCGGTAAAAGGAGCAAAGTAGCGGTTTCAACGATGGTGGGGTGCGGACAGGGGTGAATCGTGAAAGAGAATTTACATCGATGTCCGCACCTGTTTTTTCAAGAGATGACGCCGAAAGGAGGAAACGGGTATGCAGTCGGCCGTCGATGTCAAAAGACAAACAACAGCGGTGGAAGCAAAGAGAGTTCAGAAAAGAAGAGGAACGTGGCAGTTGCATGTTATGTTGCTTCCTGCCCTCATCATTGTGTTGATTTTTCAATATGTTCCGATGCTAGGACTGGTCATGGCTTTTCAAGATTATGAGCCTTGGCTTGGCTTTTTGCGTTCTCCTTGGGTTGGTCTCGAGCATTTTAAAACGATGTTTGAATATGAAGACGCTCGTCAAGTCATATGGAATACATTGGTCATTTCAACATTAAAAATCATCTTTAACCTCGGTGTGCCTTTGGCGTTTGCGTTGCTTCTCAACGAAGTATACGTGATGAAG
>NZ_LDPD01000135.1:0-453 GCF_001026865.1 Geobacillus sp. ZGt-1
AAAAATTATTAAAGATATACAAATTTGTAAAAAATTGATCCCTATTTTCGTTTTTGCAATATTCAATGGAATTATAAAACAATGCCTTTATCTCTGATAATATTTGTTCGTCCTCCAAATGTTTTACAACTTCAGGTGATAATGTCCGATCTTCTGTTACACTTAATAGCAGTTGTCTCCATGTTTTTGGTATTTTTATTTTTTTATTATGTAATGCATTTATCGCTCCATTTACTGAAAGCTCATCGAATGTTAATAAATATGATTCAAAATAATCAATTTTTGGATCTTTTCCGCTAATGAATTCTTTAACTCGATTTCTTAAGTCCGATGGCTTTACATTCTTCTTGTACCTTTTTCTCAATACTAACCGCAATCTCTTTAAATATTCCTCGAATTCATCCTCAGTTAGTCGATCCAAAGCCTCACGCACATTATTTACATACATGTTTC
>NZ_LDPD01000136.1:0-649 GCF_001026865.1 Geobacillus sp. ZGt-1
TTTTGCACATTCCTTCAGAACATCCCTATCCACTTTTCCGAAGGAATGCACTGAATTTTTTGTGAATTATAGCGGTGGGGAGAATTAAAATGAGAACCCCCTCGCTGAATTTGAAAAGGGGCTCTTGGTTTTATTTACATTTCTATTACTTCATATAGTGCAGAATCCATTTCATCAAGAAAAACTGAAGGTTTTCCGTAATAAAACATGTATAATATAAGCTTCGCTCTTGTCATTGATACATAAAGCAAACGCCGCTCGATATCCATGTACTCTGTTTCATCATCGTTCTCGGCTTCTTCGGAAGGAAGGGGAACCGTATCGTTATTAAGGTCAATGATCATTGCCACATCAAACTCCAAACCTTTCGATACATAAAATTTTATTTTTTGGCAGACGAGAAATATCAAACAACATCGACGTAAGGACCTCCTTTTCAGGAACGTATGTTCTATTAGCGAATATATGTTCTTATATTTTGTTGAAAAAGTCAAGTATAAATCGGAAAAAAAGGTTATGCCAGGGTGTTTTTGTGTATTTTCTTACATTAGTTAAACAGAGAAGAAAATAACATTTTTCATTATAATCAATTGATTATTTTCATTGCATATTTTAATATAAATGTTGTGAAATAAGTTTTTTGTTGTTT